>WGBC01000026.1 GCA_015494535.1 Nitratiruptor sp.
TAGATGGCATAAAATTTGCCGCTTACAATTCCTTTCTGGCTCAAAGCCCTTTGCCACGCACCAATGATGTCTTCAAGGTTATCCTCTTTGGCACAGGTGTCAATCTGATTGAGGATATAGAGCACTTTATCCGCATCAGTATGGGTGATGGCGCTTTGGACAAGGTGATTGAGGGTATCGCGCATTGCGCCAGGTTCTGGATGTCTTGCATCAAAAAAGATAAGCACAAGATCCGATAGGTTAATGATATGATCGCTCATGCGTAAAATCGCATCTCTTTGTACATCTGCATCAAATCCTGGGGAGTCTATGAGGATTTGTCCTTTGATACGCTCGCTATTGACGGCTTTGAGCTGGAGGTATTTATTGATATTTTTCTCTTTAGGATCCAGTTTTTCGATCTCCTTTGAGATGTTATAAAATGGAAATCTGGGATCCGCATCCAGTGCAACGCCAGGCAATGAGACAACTTCATCTTTTTTGGTGTAGCAAATTACGGTGAATTTGTCGTCTATCGCCTGATTGCCAGTCTCTTGCACTTTTTTGCCCAAAAACTCGTTGATAAAACTCGATTTGCCTGCACTAAATGTCCCAAGAATTGAAATGAGCGGCCACCACGATATAGTCTCGGTATATGTCTGGGAGGGAAGCAAAAAGCCGATTTTTTTGGCTATTTTATCGAGCTCCTTATACTCGTCTATCACCTCCACCAAAAGAGGATTCTCATTAGTGAGGTGCTCTTTGAGTTTTTTGTAGCGCTCTTGAGGTGTCATTCACTACCTTTTTTTAGTTTTTAGTATAGCATAAGCCAACTGCCCGATCAATTGAGTAAAATATGGAAGATTATTTGATAACAAAAGACTAAATATGATACAATTGCAAAAAAATTTGGCAGGAGGAAGAGATGGCGAAACACCACTTCGAAGCAGAAGTGAGCAAGCTTTTGCATCTAGTCATCCACTCGCTCTATACAAACAAAGAGATCTTTTTACGCGAGCTCATTTCCAACGCATCAGATGCATTAGATAAGCTGCACCTTCTCACTCTCACAGAGGAAAAATTCAAAAACTTGGAGTATGATCCCAAAATCACCATCACCCTCGATCCTATAGAAAAGCGCTTGATCGTGAGCGACAACGGGATCGGTATGGATGATGTAGATTTGGTGGAGAATCTAGGAACGATAGCCAAGAGCGGCACAAAGAAGTTTTTGGAAGAGCTTGATAAAAATCTAAAAAACAAAGAGAATCTCATAGGGCAGTTCGGGGTAGGGTTCTACAGTGCTTTCATGGTGGCCGACAAAGTGGAGGTGGTAAGCCGCAAAGCCGGGGATGAAAAGGCGTGGATTTGGAGAAGCGAGGCCAAGGGTGAGTTTGAGATTGATGAGGCGAGCAGAGACTCTTTCGGGACGGATGTGATCTTGTATCTAAGAGACGAGGAGTTTTTGGAGGAGTGGAGAATAAAGGAAATCGTCAAAAAGTATAGCGATCACATCCCATATAGGATCTTTTTGAAAAAAGATGACAAAGAGGAGCAGATAAACAGCGCAAAAGCTTTGTGGAAAATGAGCAAAAGCGAAATAAAAGATGAAGAGTACAAGGAGTTTTATAAAACCCTCTCGCATGACAACAATGAACCGCTTTATTGGATGCATACAAAAGCGGAAGGGACACTGGAGTACACGACACTCTTTTATATCCCATCCGTTAGACCATTCGATCTCTTTCGATCAGATTACGAGCCCGGCGTGAAACTCTATGTCAAAAATGTATTCATTATGCAAGATAGGGATCTCTTGCCAGCTTATCTTCGCTTTATTAGAGGTATCATCGATTCCGAAGATCTGCCACTCAACATCTCTAGGGAGACGCTCCAATACAATGCCGTACTCGCAAAGATCAAGAAAACTTCTATAAGAAAAATTCTTACAGAACTCAAGAAGCTTAAAGATCAAGACAAAGAGAAGTATCGCAAATTCTGGGATCTTTTTGGGCGCGTGCTCAAAGAGGGATTACTTAGCGATTTCGAACACAAAGAACTCATAAAGTCGCTTTTGCTCTTTAGGACAAACAAAAGCGACGAATATATCGATTTTGATACCTACATACAACGCATGCCAAAAAACCAGAAATCTATCTACTATTACGTAGGCAAAAGAGTAGAAGAATCACCACTATTGGATAGATTCAAAAAAGAGGGATTTGAAGTGATATTTTTCGAGGACGATATCGACTCTTTGGTGGCCGAAACGATAGAAGAGTATGCCCAAAAACCTCTCAAATCTATTGCAAGTACCGAGGCGGACGAAGATTTTGGCACTTTAGAGTTGGATGAAGGGACGTATCGAGATATTGTGCATGCCCTCAAGGATGCGCTACAAGAGAAAGTAAAAGATGTAAAAATATCCGCAAGGCTTACGGACTATCCAGTCTGCTTGGTGTTTGACAAGAATGATCCCGAGTATCAGACATACAAGATTTTGCAACAGATGGGAGAATATGCGATCGAGCCAAAGCCAATCCTAGAGATTAATCCACAGCATGAGATTTTTGCAAAGGCCATGCTCAAAAACGACCCACAAAGCCTCAAAGAGATAGCGCCGATACTATACAACGAAGCGAGAATTTTGGAAGGTATGGAGATTGAAGATCCTATGATGTTAGCAAAGAAGATAAACGAACTCTTGGCAAAAGCGCTCTCTTAGGCGCTATTGCTTCTTATTGTTTCTTATGGTAAGATAAAAGATATTTCTTGCCATAAGGAATCGCTATGCAGTATGGGGAAAAGATTAGAGAACTTCGTGAAAAACTTGGACTCTCCCAAAGCGAGTTTGCCCAAAAACTTGGCGTACACAAGCAGATGATAAGCGATGTGGAGCGTGGCAAACAAAAGCGCTTCAACCCTCAAATCGAAAAGAGACTCGTAGAGCTTTTCGATTTGCCGCAAGAGTGGTTTGTCCAAGAGCAGAGCCTAAAAGATGAGTGTAAAAGTCCCGAAGAGGAGATTTTGCTCAAATATTTTCGCCAAATTCCCGCTCAAAATCGCCTCCAAGCCTTGGCATGCATCTTGCAATGCCTAGCAGAACATAGCAAAACTTAATAAATTTTATTCGTGCTGTTTCATTAAATTTGATTGACTTAGACTAAAGTTTTATGTTATAATCTTAATAAAAAATTGAATTGGGGAGGAGAGCCTTGAGTAAAAGCCTCTACGATACTTTGGGTATAAGTCCCAACGCATCAGCGGACGAAATAAAAAAAGCCTATCGAAAATTGGCAAGAAAATACCATCCAGATATCTGTAAAGAGCCGGAGTGCGAAGAAAAATTCAAAGAGATCAACGCCGCTTATGAGATTTTGAGCGACCCTGAAAAGCGAAAACAGTACGATCAGTATGGCGATGCGATGTTTGGTGGCCAAAATTTTCACGATTTTGCGCAGCAAAACTTCCAAGGCGGCGTAGATTTGGATGAAATCCTTCGCTCCATTTTTGGGGGAGGGGGATTTGGCGGATTTAGCTCTGGATTCAGAAGCGGCGGTTTTGGTGGATTTGAGGAGTTTGCGCAGCCAGACTTGGATATGCATGCCAAAATCACCATACCGTTTCGCACGGCAGTACTTGGTGGAACCCATTCCATATCCATCAATGGAGAGACCTTTGACGTGCGTATTCCGGCAGGCGTGAAAAATGGCGATACGCTTCGCATTCGTGGCAAAGGAAAAGCCTATAAAAATATGCGAGGCGATCTGCTTTTGAAAGTGGAAGTGGCGCCAGATCCAGAGTATAGAAGAGAAGGAAACGATCTGTACAAAAAGATAGATATTCCTCTCAAAATCGCCATGTTTGGCGGCAAAGTGAAAGTCCCGACGCTGGAAAAGGAGATTACGCTCAAAGTGCCAAAAAATACCAAATGCGGTCAGAAATTTCGTGTCAAGGGAATGGGTGTGATGGATAGAAAAACCAAGCAAAAAGGGGATCTCTATCTAGAAGCTAACGTAGTATTGCCAAAAGTGGAGGAGCTTGATAGCGATCTTGCCAAAATGATGGAAGAAAAACTTCCAGGAGGTGAAAATGCATAAGTATGATGAGCCGGTATATCTCATTAGCGTTGTAGCAAAAGTTCTCAACATCCATCCCCAAACCCTTCGCCAATATGAGAGGGAAGGGCTTATTACCCCATCTAGGACAGAAGGAAAAACGAGACTCTATTCGCAAAAAGATATAGATCGAATCAAGACGATTTTGCGCCTAACAAGAGAGCTTGGGGTCAATCTTGCGGGAGTGGACATCATCTTGCGCCTTAAAGAGCAGATGCAAGAGATGGAAAAAGAGATAGAGATGCTCAGAAATGAACTGCAAAAGTATGAAGAAACCATCACCGTGCCCAGAAGTAGGGCAGTGGTGAAAAAAGATTTCAACACCGAGATAATAATTTTCGAAGAAGAGAAATAGAGCTAGAATCAGTGCTCTTGCAGCCTCGTTACTTGAGCGCCAAGAGCGTTGAGTTTGCTCTCTAAGTTTTCGTAGCCGCGATCGAGATGGTAGATGCGGTGAACGTTGCTCGTACCTTGTGCCGCTAAAGCCGCTAAAACCAGTGCACTGCTTGCCCTGAGATCCGTAGCCATCACATCTGCACCGTAAAGCTCAGTAGGGCCAATAACTGTTGCAATATTGCCTTTAAGCTGGATATTTGCTCCAAATCGCCTAAGTTCCGCCACATGCATAAAACGATTTTCAAAAAGGCGCTCCTCGATGATGGAGGTGCCGTTGGCTAGGAGAGCCAAGGCCATAAACTGCGCTTGCATATCTGTAGGAAAGCCTGGATATTCACTGGTCACTATTTCGATGGGCTCGATTCTTCTAGCTGGTGAAATTGTAATATTGCTATCTCCTATCTCCAGACCAAATCCCATCTGCTGTAATTTGACCAAAATACTCTCTATATGAGCTGGAATGACTTTGTCGATGGTGATAGTGGAATTGGTAATCGCCCCAGCGCAAAGGTAGGTACCGGCTTCGATACGATCGGGAATCACCGAAATAGTTTCCATCGGCAATAACTCTCCCTCGCTTCCAAAAATGGTTATCTCGTCGCTGCCAATTCCCTCGATATCGACCCCGCTATTTTGAAGGATTTGGCATAATTGCACAACTTCTGGCTCTTTGGCGGCATTTATGATGGTGGTTTTGCCTTTTGCCAAAGCCGCAGCCATGAGAATGTTTTCCGTACCAGTCACGGTGATTTTATCGAATATGATGGTGGCTCCTCGCAGCCCTTGAGGAGCTTTTGCATGCACATAGCCGCCTTTGATGCTGATATCTGCACCCATTTGTTCTAATGCACGCAGATGCAAATCGATAGGCCGCTGCCCTATGGCGCATCCTCCGGGCAAACTCACCTCACAGTGACCAAATCGAGCCAATAGCGGCCCCAAAACGAGAATGGAAGCGCGCATCGTGCGTACGATATCGTAAGTGGCTTTGGTGGATGTGATGGTGGAAGTATCTATGGTGGCAGCGCTCTTTGCATGTTCATACCTAGCACCCAGATTGTCAAGAAGTTTCAGGAGCGTCTTTATGTCTCGTACATTTGGGAGATTGGTGATTTGCACAGAATCTTTTGCAATAATTGTAGCGGCAATGAGGGGCAGGGCGGCATTTTTGGCTCCAGAAATCGTTACCTTACCACGCAACTTGTTGCCACCTACAATTTGCAAATAGTCCATCATTGTCCTTTTTTTGCAAAATTATACTACAATAGTTTTGATATTAAATAATATAGGTATAGCTATGGAGAACATAAAGAAGGTCGAAGAGCTGCTTAACTCGATACAAACCACCGATACCCTGCGTAAAAGAAACCGCAAGAGGCTGCATGAACTCTATGAAGAGCTACAGATTAGAGAAAAAGTAGGGGAGTTTAAAGAGATTTTTACATTTTTAGCTATCAATCTTACGGGAATTTCATTGCAAAAAGAGCATCTTGGCACGATCCAGCCAAAGCGCTACATCCAGATAATCGGTATCAAAAAGGAAGAGAACCGATCCAAAAATATCAATCTGGGATATTTCGGCAAAGCAGAGAGCATAAATGAAGAAAAAAAGCAAAAGATCGTGGAGTTCGTTTTGCGATGGAGGCTGGAGAAGAGTTTCATGAGCGTAGATCATTATAAGGATCTTTTAGGGGTTTTGCATGCGGGAAAAGTGGAATAAAAGATACAGCGAAATCCAGCACATTCCAACTCCCAACGCGTTGTTAAAGAGATTTTTGAATCTGGTGCAAGGAAAGAGGGCGCTCGATATCGCTTGCGGGCTGGGGCACAACGCCTACTATTTGGCGCAAAAGGGTTTGTTGGTGGATGCCGTAGATATTTCTGAAGTTGCGCTGCAAAAAGCGCCAAAACATCCAAATATACGCTATATCAATGCCGATCTTATGCACTTTTCAATTAAGCCCAACAGCTACGATCTCATCATAAACTTCAACTACTTGCAAAGAGATCTTTTCCCAGCGATTGAAGAGGGTTTGAAAAGCGGGGGAGTGGTGCTTTTTGAAGCATTTACCTACCATTCCAACATGAATCCAAGCTATTGTCTTCATAAAAACGAGCTATTGGAAGCTTTTATCATGCTTGAAATCTGCTATTATCAACTAAAAGAGGGCAAAGCGAGGATCGCTGCCATCAAGAACTAATAGCCACCCCTTCCCAAAAAAACTCCACATGCTTCTCAAAAATGGTGGAGAGGGATGTGGTGCTCTTATCATCCATCCTCAGCAATAAGGTATGCAAACGGAAATAGAAAAGCGGGGCGAAGAACTCCTGTGCCATTAGCAAAGGATCACCACTTCTTATCAGCCCCTCTTGCATCATCACGAAAAAAGCGTTGGAGAGATGCTTGATATATTCGTCAAAGAATTTTTGTAAAAAGATCTGGCGAATCTTTTCGTTTTGCATAAGTTCGACTAATATGATGCGAAAAAGCTTTTCATGCCTGCTGTCGAAGGAGAGGATTTTGATGTTCATCGCAAATTCAAGCAGGTATATTTTACCTCTTTTAGCATAGATTTGTGGCGGTTTTTTCGTAAAAAACTCATCAAGAGGCGAGACGAAAAGATTTTGCATGATGGAGGCAAAAATCTCCTCTTTGTTTTTGAAATGGTTGTAAATTGCACTCTCTCTAATACCAACAGCCTTGGCGATTTTTCTAACGGATGCACCTTTGTAGCCAAAGGAGGCTATAAGATCCAAAGCGGCATCCAAAATCTTTTGTTTGGTCGAACTAGTTGTCTGTTTATCCCTATCCATGGGGATTCTCCTAAGGTGATGAACGAATGTTGTTTTATATATTAACATATGTTCAGTTAATGTTCAATTTATTGTGAACTATTGTTCATATATTTATGAACAGATGTTAACTTCTAGCTAATAGTGGTTGCTGCTATAATATAAATAGTGAAAATAGAAAATAGTTTGAAAATTATAGTTTTCAATACTTTTGATAAGGATCCACTGGATGAAATATCCTCTCGATTTCAAAGATCATTTTTGCGAAACTTTGCGTTTTTGGATTGAGCGCTATATCCGCTTCAAGCTCAACTCTTTATCCAACAGGCAGGTAAAGGATCAAAAAACGATAGCAGACGCGATAAAGGCTTTGAGTATTGGTACCAAATCGATCGAAGAGCTCGCCAATATTGCCAAAAAATCGAGAAATGCCGGCCTCATTGGCATCAATACCTATTATAAGCCTCTTGAAAAACTCTATCTGCATCTTTGCGATTTGGGTCTGGCCTCAATGAAGGAGATAGACGAGGAGCTTATCATCGATTTTCTCACCTCTTCCACAGGAGGCCTTAGCGATGCGACGAAGAAAAACTATCGCATCGCTATGATAAATTTTTTTGGCTATATCGACAAAAACAACGAAGATAACCATATATACAATATCGAGCTCAAAAACTGGCTGGGTCTGAGGGGAAAAAGCGGCGTGAAGCTGCCCGCCTTTTTGAGTGAGGATGAGATAGCCAAATTTTTGCAAGCCATCGATACCTACGAATTTCGCCAAGATGTAGCGGCACGCAACAGGCTCATCATCAAAATCATCATATACACGGGAATGCGGGTATCTGAGGCCATAAATCTCAAAATAAAAGATATAATCCCAGAAGAAGATGTATACCTTATCAAAATCACCGGCAAAGGCAACAAAGTAAGAGTAGTTATGATAAAATCTGATAAAATCCAAAGAGATCTTGAGGAGTGGATGCAAAGAAGAAAGTGCGAAGAGAATCTACTCTTTTGTAACAACCGCGGCAAAGCGCTCACGCAAGCTTATATCAGCAGGATTGTGGAGAAGATTTTGCTCAGTTGTGGCATCAAAAAAGAGAAAAATGGCGCGCACATGCTGCGCCATACCTTTGCCACCCTGCTCTACAACAAAAGCAAGGATCTCGTGCTAGTACAGGAGGCTTTGGGGCATGCGAGTCTCGATACTTCGAGGATCTATACCCATTTCGACAAACAGAAGCTCTACAAAGCTGCAAGCATAATGGATGATATTAAATAGTATGAAGGAGCGAATATGGATGTAAAAAAGTGTGAAAGCTTGGAGGAAGTAAGAAGAGAAATCGACAAAATCGACGAAGAGATCGTCAAACTCATAGCCAAACGCAGCAAATATGTAAAACAAGCCGCAAGATTTAAAGAGAGCGTAGAGGAGATCAAAAGCGACGAGAGAATCTCTGACGTGCTCAATCACGTCAGGCATCTAGCCGCTACTTTAGGAATCTCGCCAAATCTCGTAGCCGATATTTTCAAGATACTTATCGACAAGATGGTGGAGATGGAGATAGAGGAGTTCAAAAACGGAGGGGCTTACTAATTTAGCTTCTTGTGCACCTCTATAAGAATCTCCACCCTATTGTTGCGCCTTTTGAGCAGTGGATTGTTCCAAGTATATAGCGGCTTCGTATCCCCGTAGCCGCTAATAAAAAAGAGCGAGCCATCGATCCCTTTTTGCATGAGATAAAAGGCCACAGCTTCTGCGCGCTTGACCGATAGTTCCCATGCATCCTGCACACCTTTTGGCAGCGGGAAATCCTCATCAATGAATGCATGACCTTGGATTTTTATTTTGAAGCTGGCCTTTTTTTGGAGTTTTTTTAACACTTGTGCTATTTCATCCAGCGCCTTTTTCGCTTTTGGCGTAAGGGCATAGCCGTTGCCATCGAAAACTACATCGTTAAAAAGCCGGATCATAGCATATTTCGTGGTGGTGCTCATCTGGTATGCGTGTACAGGCAAGATCTTCTTTATTCTTTTTTTGATCTTTTGCACCACATCGGTGGTAAATGGCACTATGGGCGGCACTACATTTATCTGCATTGGCTTATATTTTGGTTCACCTTGGAAATAGGATATGAATTTGAGCGCTTTTGTCACATCCACCGTACTCATGGCATAAAGAAGGATAAAGAAGGTTAGCAATAGCGACATCAAATCCCCAAAGCTAACCAACCATCCGGGGATACTTGGACACTCCTCTTTTTTCTCTCGTGCCATTACCCTACTCCTGGAATATCTACAACAAACTCGATACGCCTATTTTTTGCCCTGTTGGCTGGCGTATCGTTGGGAGCAATCGGATCATACTCCCCTCTTCCCTCGGCTGCCAACAGCCTCTTATCGTACCCGCAAGCTATAAAAAGCCTCAATATAGTAATAGCCCTATAGACAGAAAGTTCCCAATTGTTTTTGAATTTTTTGGATCTGATTGGAGAGTTATCTGTATAGCCTATGATGGTGATACGAAATCCGCTATCTTTGAATCTTTTGCATAGCGTTACGAAATGCGCAACTGCCTCTTTGGTGGGAATCGCGCTGGCTGGTGGGAAAATATTGTCACTGAAAATCCTAAGGGCGATCCTGCTACCATGCTCCACCACCTCCGCTGCGATGCCGGTGCGCTGCAGGCTCTCTTTGATTTGGTTGAGCTCTTTTAAGATCTGCTTTTTCTTTTTGAGCCTTGGATGCATGTTTTTAAATTGTAAATCGAGATTGTTTTTGATAAGGCTTCTAGCATCTTGGGTCATCTGCCTGCCGCCAAAGGCTTCTGTAAGACCTCTGATGGATTGGTAGAACTTCTCTAACGATACGGTACTCATAGAGTAAAGCAGGATGAAAAAAGTAAGCAGCAACGACATCAAATCCCCGAAACTCACAAGCCATCCGGGGATACTGGCGCACTCCTGCTTCTTTTTTCTTGCCATTTTTTATCCTGATACCTCTACTCCAAAAAGTGCCGAAAGTTGCTGCTGCAAAGAGTTAGGATTGACGCCCTTTTCGATGCTTTTGATGGTGATGATGTAGGACTCTTTATACAAAAGCAAGAGATCTTTATAGTATTTGAGTTTTTTTGCTATTGGAACACACACGATATTTGCCAAAATTGCACCGTAGAGCGTAGTGATCATCGCCACGGCCATACCTGGTCCCAAGGCTGCAGGATCTGAAAGGTTTTGGAGCATCTGGATAAGCCCGATAAGTGTTCCAATCATACCAAGGGCTGGGAAAAGCTCCCCCAAAGAATCCCATACTTTCACTTCGGTTTCTAGCTGCTGATCCTCTTGGGCTATGGCGTTTTCGAAGTTGCTCTCTATCTCTTCGATACTCTGGCCATCGATGAGCATACGCATGATATTACCTAGTATTTTATCCCTTTCATAGAAGCTATCAATATCCGCTTCAAGGGCCAAGATGCCCTCTTTTCGAGCCTTTTTGGTAGCCTCCACCAAAAAATCTATCAGTTCTATAGGGTCTGGAAGCGTGGGTTTGAAGGCTTTGCCGGCCGCTTTGACGCCTTGGATAAAATCTTTAAGGGGAAATGCGGCGAGTGAGGCCGCAAAACCGCCACCGATAACGATCAGAATCGATGGCCCGTTGATAAATGCCCCAGGACTCCCACCCAGTACGATGGAGATGATAATCAAAAGCCATGCGCCGCCAAGACCAATTAAAGTTCCTAAATCCATGGCAATCCTATCCTTGTTGTCTTGATAGGATTATCGGAAATCGGGACTATTTTTTAAGTGCGGTGTAAAGTTTTTCCATGGCGGCTACCATGGCGCTATGATCGTCGAAATGCAGCTGCTTTTTGGAGCCATCTTTATAAAGAAGAATAAGCGTGTAAGCAACGAACTGCAAGGATTTTTTATTTTGCTCATACCACTCGATAGAGACTGTAGTCTCGTCCCCATCATAGCGCACGAGCACCGATGGATAGACGTTCGCTATATTTGCGAGTTCCATCTATCTGCTAGGCTCTTTTTCGATAATTTCGCGACATACGATGCAGTATTTCGCGTAAGGCTTGATTTTGAGCCTAAGTGTCTTGATGCGCTCGCCACACATCTCGCAAATACCATATTCGCCATTTTGGATCTTTTTCAATGCATACTCGATCTCTTCAAGCTCTTTTCTTTGTTGATCGTGAATAGCGTGCTCGATGAGATTGTCAGCGCACACAGAAGCGTAATCCCCATCGTCATTGATCTCTACATTTTGTAGATCCTCTATCTCCGAAGCCGAGGTATTGAGGTTTTTCAATATCTGCTCTTTTCGCTCAAGTAAAAGCTTTTCGAAAAATTCCAGTTCCATATATCTACCTCGCTCTAAAAGTTTGAGGAATTTTATCATAAAAAGCTTTTTTAATTATTAATAGTTCTATAATTTTTTCTTCATTTTGCTATAATCACAAAAAATATGAAGGAGCTTTGATATGAGTCTGAAAGAGCAACTACAAAACGATCTCAAAGAGGCAATGAAAGCAAAAGATAGTTTCAAAAGAGACACTATACGATTTTTGATGAGTGCTATCAAGCAGGTGGAGGTGGATACCAGAAAAGAGCTTAGTGACGCCGACATCGTCAAAATCATCCAAAAAAGCATCAAACAAAGAGAAGAGGCAGCCCAACAATACAAAGAGGGAGGCAGAGATGATCTTTACGAAAAAGAGACAAAAGAGGCCGAGATTCTAAGATCCTACTTGCCAAAACAGCTAAGCGACGAGGAGCTAGCACAAGAGGTGCAAGCCACCATCCAAGAGGTGGGAGCCACTTCCATGAAAGATATGGGCAAAGTGATGCAAGCAGCCACCAAGAAACTTGCTGGTCAAGCAGATGGCAAACGTATAAGCGAGATGGTCAAAAAGCTCTTAGGCTAAGCCTTTTAGCCTTTTGACTTCCGAGGCGATATCGCTTTGGCGCATGAAGTGTTCCCCTATTAAAAATGCATCCACACCAATCTCATGGAGATGTTTTACTTGCTCGAAAGAATTGATACCGCTTTCAGCCACGATGATCTTACCCTTTGGAATGAGAGGTACCAGCTCTTCACTGAGCCTCACGTCCACCTCGAACGTCTCTAGGTTCCTATGATTGATACCGATAATATTTGCTCCCGCAAAGATGGCCTTGACGAGATCCTTTTTGTCGTGAATCTCCACGAGTGCTTCCATGCCCAAATGCCATGTGTATTCGAGCAGCTCTTTGAGCTCTTTTCTGCTAAGAGCCTTGGCAATGAGCAGCACAAAGTCAGCCCCATATACCAACGCTTCAACAAGTTGGTACTTGTCGATGATGAAATCTTTTCTAAGAAGTGGCATTGGTACATAGCGGCGAATTTGGGTGAGATATTCTATGTTGCCTTGAAAGAAAAACGGCTCTGTTAGGACTGAAAGCGCATTTGCCCCACCCTCTTCATAGGCTTTGGCTATGGCTATGGGATCGAAATCTTCGCGGATTACTCCTTTGCTAGGACTCGCCTTTTTCACTTCCGCAATTATTTTGTAGGGGTCTTCCGGGCTGCTTCGCAGTGCATCCTCCACAGGTCTTGGAACGAATGGATTGTAAGCAAGGCTTCTGCCAAGCCACTCTAATGGATACTCCTTCTTGCGACGCTCAACTTCCTCTTTCGTTTTCTTGATAATCTCATCTAAAATCAATCTATTTCCTTTGCACACTTGCTTATTTCTCGTAGGTGTAATTGTATCTCATCATCTTGAAAATGCAAATCGTAATAGACTTTTTTTATCAGTTTCAAAGCCTCTTTGCACTTGCCAAGCTTATAGTATCCCCAAGCAAGCGAGTCTAGATAGTAGGGAGAGTCTGGTTCTTTTTGCAACGCCTCCTCGACAAGTTTGACGCCTCTTGTTATATCGATATCGTAATCTATGTAGAGATAGCCCAGGTAATTGAGGTATATCGGATCTCTATCTTTTTTGATAGCTTTTTCGAGCTTGGAGGCCACGCTTCGCAAAAGTTTTCGATCCTTGACTTTTGCCCCTTCAAATTCGAAAATGGCAGCTTGAGCCAAGAATTTGGGATCTTTTTTCTCTTTGTAGAGTTGCATCGCCACTTCATAAGCTTTGTCGAAATCTTTTTGGAGTTTGTAGATAGAGAGCAGTAGTTCTTTGTCATCTACCTTTTTTGCCCATCTTTTTGCTTTTTCGTACTCCTTTTGGTAGATATATAGCTGTGCCACTTTCTGGGCGTAGGGAACTTCGTGATAATTCTCGTAAAGCCTCTTGTAGACCGATATTAGCCCATCGATATCGTTCAACAGGCTATAAAATGATGCAAGCGTATGGCATACAGATTTTTGGCAGCCATAGATTCTGGTATGCGTCTCGAGGTAGGCGATAGCCTCTTTTTGCTTTTCAAGATAGAAAAACATTATATAAGCGATGGTATTGACGCTCTTTTGCGAAGGCTGCAGCGCATAGGCGCTTTTGTAGTATTTGAGTGCTAACTGATAGCGTTTTTGGGCTAGATAGATGGAGCCCAAAAATTCGTAATCCTTGGCTTCTGGAGCCAGTTGAATCGCTTTTTGGATATATTGCGCCGCCTTATCGTACTCTTTTTTCGCGAAATATATGGAAGAGAGCTGTTCGTAGAACTTTTTGTTTTTGGGATACTTTTTTATACCCTCTTGTGCCAAGGATATGGCTTCATCAAGCCTATTGGCAAGATAGCTGTTGTTTATCATCTTTTGCAAAATGATAGGCTCATTTGTAAGATCATAGACCTGTTTGTAGTATTGGTTGGCCAAATCGTAAAGCTTTTGCGATTCCAAAAAGGTGGCTTCAAGCAAGAGGCTGTCCAACCTCGCTTCGTCGAAGCTCTTCGAAGGCTGTTTCAAAGCACATCCGCTTACAAACAGGAGCACTAAGATAAGAGCGATATACCTATGCATTCTTTACATACCTCGTCGATGTTGTTTTTATCTTTGTAGCGTGGCCAGAAGGGATACTCTCTGCACTGCTGGGGCCTTACGGGATAGATTTGGCAGCCTTTGTTCTCTTCGAAAAAAATACAAAAGTGCTCGCCTTTGCGTTTGATCTCTTTGATGCTATATCTATATCCTTCTTTCTTGCAATACTCTTGTAAGAAAATTTCTGACTTCAATCCCAAAAAGTTGGCGATCTCTTCGATCTCTTTTTTGTTGAGCCAGATATAACCGCTCTCTCCCCTGCAGCACGCCCCATTGCACTGGGTGCAGGCAGCGGGATCGAAAGCGAAGGAAAAACCCTCTTTTTTTATTAGATTTCGCATTTTATACTGTGTACCCCTACTCTTTTGAATATCTCTTCTGTCTCTTTTTTGTATTTGCCATCTTCAAACACCACAAGGGGTGCTTGGATCTGTGTTAGCGACTTCGAACTCTTTTTGGCGTATATCATCACAAGCGTCGCCGCTTTTTGCTTATGTGGATGCACGAAACGCATCTTTTCTATCGTAAATTTATAAATAGTAAGCTTATGTATTATATCTTGAATCTGCTTAGCATCATAGCAAAATATCAAAGCCCCTTTTGGCTTTAGGATTCTATTGGCCTTTTGCAAAAACTGCTCCAAAGGCAAATGGGCGCAATACCTTGCGGTATCTACCATCTTATCTTTGCTGCGCAATACATCTTTGTGGTAAAAGGGGGGATTGGAGATGATGAAATCGAACTTCTTCCCAAACACCATATGCAAAAAGTCGCCAAAATAGATGGTGATATCCTTGTTGTTCGCTTGTGCGTTGATTCTAGCATACTGGACGAAGCGTTCTTGCATCTCTATGGCGTTGACGTTTGCCTCTTTGAAATCTCTTGCTACCAGCAGCGCGAGAATCCCCGAACCAGTCCCCACATCCAGCACCTCCCCGCGGATGGGAAACTGAGAGATGAAGTCGTACAAAAAGATGGTGTCGCTATTGTAGCAGTAGCCAAAAAGCGGTTGGTAGATAATCATACCCCTCCTTTATTTGCTATAATTTTACCTAAAAAAGGGCTTGCATGATCATCATACCCGCTAGGCTCCAATCCACGCGCTTCGCAAAGAAGGTGCTCCATCCAATCGACGGCGTGCCGATGGTGATAAAGACCGCGATGCAAGCGGCGAAAGTGGACGATGTAGTCATCGCCACGGATGCCCGGGAAGTAGTGGAAGTGGCTAAAAGATATGGCTTTGAGGCGGTGCTTACAAGCGTTGAACACAAAAGCGGGACAGATAGAATCAACGAAGCCGCAGCTATTTTGGGCTTGGATGAGGATGAAATCCTACTCAACGTCCAAGCGGACGAGCCATTTATTGAGCCTGAAGTGATACAAAGCGTCTATACCCTTACCCAAAAGCATATCCACCAAGCCGATATAATGATGTGCAGTGCCTACAAGAGTGCTCCTTTACCTCCAAAAAACGATCCCAATAGCGTCAAAGTGGTGGTAGATGGGGCTGGGCATGCGCTCTATTTCTCCAGATCTCTCATTCCCTATCCAAGAGAGTCGATGGATGTAATCAAGATCCATCTTGGGATTTATGGCTATAGCAAGAAGATGCTACAAAGATTTTGCTCTTTAAAAACTGCACCTTTAGAGGATATCGAAAAGCTCGAGCAGCTGCGAGCACTCTATCATGGTTACAGAATCGCTATGCAAGAAGTGCAATCAAGCAGCGTCGGAATCGATACGATCGAAGATCTTCACAGAGCCCTCGGCAAGCGTGGCTGAGGGTTTGCCGATAAAAAAGCCCTG
Organism: Nitratiruptor sp.; assembly: GCA_015494535.1. Lineage (GTDB taxonomy): Bacteria > Campylobacterota > Campylobacteria > Campylobacterales > Nitratiruptoraceae > Nitratiruptor. Next base: position 16,077 of record WGBC01000026.1, read on the forward strand.
CACATTTTCTATACCATAGGACGCCAAAATTTCTAATGTCTTTTTATCCTCTACAAATTCGGCGATCGTTTCAATCTGCATATATTTCGCAAAAACGGCGATACTTTTAAGCACGCGTCTCGCTCTTTCGTTATTTTGGAGCTGTTTGACGATGCTGCCATCGATTTTGATGATGTCGGGCTCTAGTGTGAGAAAATAACTGATGTTGGAGTAGCCGCTGCCAAAATCGTCTAGCGCTACTTTGCATCCAAGTTCGCGTAGATAATGGATTCGGTTGATGATTTTCTCGTCGTCCGTTTTCATCTCTTCGTTTTCCAAAAGCTCGAAAATGATATATTTTGTGAGATCTCTGTTTGCCAAGACAAGCTCTTTGATGCTTTCGAACAACTCGTCGTCGAAAAAGTCCGATTTATTGAAATTAACGCTAATGTTTACATGCTCTTTTTTGATGGTCTCGAAGGCTTTGACCACGATCTTCTTCGTAAACTCCCTATAGACATTGGTTTGGAAAATGGAGTATAGAAATTGGTATGGATAGTAGATCCTCTCACCATCTTGCAGCCTCGCCAACGCCTCATATTTATCGATTTTGCCTGTTTTGATGTTGTAGATTGGCTGATAGTGCAATAGGATTTTGTCATCCTTAATAAGTTCTGTGATTTTTTGAAAAGGCAGATACCCTTTTGAGGCTTCTTCCTCGTCGAAATACCTGATGCAGTCCCTTCCGCTATGCTTGGCATGATACAAAGCGTTGTCGGCTTTTTTGAGCGCCTCGTTGAGGCTGCTATCTTTGTAGGCTACGAGATTCACGCCGATGGAGAGCGAGATTTGGATGGTGTTGCCGCTGCTTAGGGTAATTGGCTCAGCTTTTGCCCGCTTGTAGATACGCTCGAAAAGTTTTTTATAGTCTTTGTCCTTCTCCTTTTGCAAAATCAATAACAGCTCGTCTCCGCCATAGCGGATCAGAATATCGTCGTTTCTGATGTATTTGGCAATACGCTTGGATATCTCTATCAATACCTCGTCACCTGCCGCATGCCCGTATGTGTCGTTGATAACTTTGAAGTAGTCTATATCTATCATGGCTATGACGATCTTATCCAGTGCGACTTTGCCATGCAGCTTCTCCAGATAGGCTCTGTTATATATCTTTGTCAAAGGATCGATGAAATTGCGCCTATGCTCTCTATGCAAAAACATATATAAAGCCACTATCAACACGAAAATAGTGATAAAAAAGAGCAAAAGATACTGCAAAAAGGTTTTGAGCTCCATTAAGATCTCTTTGATGCGCAGATATGCGTGGGTGGAGAGATCCGCTACCAAAAACGTCTGGTAATCTTTGAAGATCTTGAGTGGATAGAGCATGGTTATCCATAGATTGTCTATCTTTTCTTGCAAAAATATTTTTGCGGTGTTGGATGCGAATGCCCTATCCCACTGATGCTCTTGCAAAGGGAAAAACTTCTGCCCGAAAATCCCCTTCTCGTCTTCGTTCAGCTACCCATCTGCAAGGTAGCGGTAGCCGCTATTGTCTTTGTAGATGATATAGACGTAGCGGTTTTCCTTGTTGATGAAGCTGCTCAAAAGCTTGTCAATCTCTACTTGTCTTTGCGGGTTTTCCCGCAGATAGGTGACGATGTTAGATGGAAGATGCAAAATCTTTTGGAAAAGCTTTTCTATGGTGTGCACGTCGTTGGCTATCTCTTGGACTTTTATCGATTGAAACTCTTTCGTAGTAGCTTCGATGACGCTATCGAAACGAATGTAGAGAAAAACGGTGAGGATAAAAAGCAGAAGGAGAAGATAGAGAAAATAAATATACTTTTTAAGTGCTTTGTATCCCATTTTCACTCAATATACTTGCTATATTTCTGTGGCAACTCTATGCCAAAATCTTCAAGCCTGTTTTTGTTGAAGATGATAGTGGGTCTTCCTTTTTGCCAAAAAAAGGCACCTATGATTTTGTCTTTGTTACTGATGAAATCACGGTATTTGGTGACGAAAATCTTGTGATCTTCTATGCACTCTTTTGGTAGATGCTTCAATGTATCCACAAATAGTATATCGGCTTCCAAACAGTTATCAGTATAGCGATACTTTTTCACAAATTTTGGGATATCTCTATACTCTTTGGAGTCGATGTAGACTGCGGTATTGGAGAGGTTGTGATCGAGTAGATCCACGATGAGCGAAAAGAGGCTCGCTTTGAGTAAAACGGCGTTTGACACTGCAAAAATATAGGTAGATACGAGCAATATGGCTGCTAAAACTCTCAAAACTGATACTCCAATCCTACCAAAAATGTCCTATCAATCACGGATATATCATTAAGATGCAAAATTTGCGAGTGAATGATATCATAACCATAGTAATCGCTTTTGATCGCAGTGTCGAAAATATTGATACCCTTACAATAAAATGAAAGTTTATCGCTGTAGTCGTAGTTGATTGTGAAACTCACATCAATACCTGGTTTGGTATCTTTCGTCCACTTTCTATAGACGATAGCATTGTAGAAATCGAAATCTCCAAAACGTTTGTAGAGCACCGCATGGGCTCCATAGAGCTTCCTACTCTTACCGTTGCCATAATCTGGCTGTACCACAAAGGCATCTAATTCAATTTTGTCGATAGGGTTGAAACGGTAGCGATATCTTAGATCCACGCTATCAAACACAATTGTATTGTCTATGTTGTATAGACGCATATTCTCAAGATCTCTGGCTATGAGATCCTTGGCTTTCATATGCGTATAAAGAAAAGAAAGATTTGCATTTTTGCCTTTTTTCTGCAACTCAAGAGCATAAATCCTGTAGTGCTGCGCTTGAAGCGTATTTTGCGATTGCGTCTCTATAAGCTCTATGGTGGATGGTTTGAAATCGCCATCTACCATGAAAAGCTTAGCTAAATACCCATAATCATTATAGATATAGCCTAGACGAAACATATCTATATCATAATCCCGCACACCGCCATTGCAACTGTAGTTATCGTATTTATACGAAACAAAGGCTATATTTCTTTGATTGAAAAGATACTTGCTTTCCCCATAGCCGCTTAAAAGAAACTCTTTTGAGAACGGAAAATGGGATCTATCCACTCCATCGTAGCTGTTTTGCTTGAAAATAAAGCGCTTGAATCTACTTTTAAAGCCTAGGAGTAGATCCCATTTGGGCGTCAGGGAGCTCTGTTTCGCAATTTGTGCGTCAATAGTGGAGTTCTTTGCTTTGATGTGATGCTGTTTGAAAGGAAGGATATAAGGAAAGCTATCAATTGGCAGTACACCCAAGATATCCTTTGATTTTGCAAAAGAGTCGATGTCTGCATAAGTAACGTATAAATAGCAGTTCCATCCAGTTTGTACGTTTTTATAGCGTAGCCCTCCATAGATGGTCTGTACGTCCACATTGCCTTTTTGCGGACTAAGATCGATAGCGTTGGCGGTGAAGGGCTTGAGGGAGACATCGCTTGCATAAAGCTCTGCTCTTAGATGGTTTTTGATGAGTTGAGCATAGAGGGTAGTAAAACGCTTATCTCTAGAAAGCGTTGTTTTTTGGTAATGGTATTTTTTCCTTTTGAGATCGCGGTGATTGGCATAGAAAAGGTATGAGAAATCCTCCAACTCTTTGGCGCTAAAGAGCGTGATATCTTTTTGGCCATGGCTTCCGCCACTCATATCTATAGTAGTGATGTTTTCTCTTGAAGGCTCTTTTGTGTAAAGCTTGATGATGGCAATCGATGGCTCTGTTCCAAGGGTAAAAGATACCGCTCCTAGATATATCTCGATATGATCGATAAAGGAGAGATCCATCTCGGAAAAGACTTGCAAACTATTGCCAAAGATGGCATCACTCGTCTCTTTGTCGTCTATATAGATCTTGATTTGATGCTCTTGCGTTGGCTGAAAAGGTGCATAGAGTAAATCGGTAAGCCCCTGGGCATCTTCGTTGTAGCGCATGAACGGGATACGCTCCAATATCTCTTTGAGCGATTTGATGCGCATACGATCGAGATCTTCTCTGGTATAAGTTATCACATACCCTGCGCTCTCTTGCTTCGTTTTGTTGCTGAGATCTTCAGCTTGTTGCAATTTACTAAGCAGTAGCGTCAAATCGCTTTGCTCGGCATATAGCGCAGCACCTAGAAGCAATATAGCCAAACGTTTCATTTTCTCTTTTTTCCAATCTTTTGTCGTATGATTTGCTCTGCCGTGAGAGCCACCTCTTTTTTTGACATTTTTTTATCATTTTTTTTCTCGATCTTGTCCTTATTATCGAGCTTTTTGCCAAATGTTTTATAAACGCTAAAAAGAATAAAAAATACAATGAGCAAATAGAACGCCCATTTGGCAATCAATACATAAGGCAAAAGGGCTACATTGTGCGATAGGCGCAGATACTCCACGATGTCGCGGTAGATAAATTCTATGATGATAAAAAGCAGCAGTGCTATGAAGATTTTCAACAAAAGCTTGCGAAAGCGATAGATATAGGTCCAAATAAGTGCGGATTTGATTTGGCGAAACATAATCTATCCTTAAAAAAGAGAGATCCCAAGTGCTGCAAGCAGGGCGATGAGCCCTTTGGTTTTGAGATCGTCGTAGAGCTTTTGGCGCTCATCTTCGTAGATGATAGCTAGCTCTTCTTGAGTGAAGTCATCAGGAGTTAGATGGTGCTGTGCCAATCTTGCTGCCACCCTCTTTTGCACCCTCTCTTCGATCGCGGAGAGTATCTTTTCTTTGAGGGATTTTGTGAGGTTAAATTTTTCCAAAAAACTCATAGTAGTTTCTCTTTCTTGTTGGTTATATTTTGTAGATAGTCGCTAATATTGATGAGTGAGTACGTTACCAAGAAGATCATGAGTCCTGGAAAAAAACTCACCCACCAAGCAATATCTATCACCTCTTTACCCTCACTCAAAATCGATCCCCAACTCATCTGTGGTGGCAATACACCAAGCCCTAAGAAACTCAGTCCAGATTCAGCCAAAATCGCCCCACCCACTCCAAAGGTGAAACTGATAAAAAAGATTGGCGCAATAAGGGGCGAAAAATATTTTAATATTATTTTATATGAAGGGTATCCCGCTATCTGCAATATCTTAATAAAGGGCTTTTTCGCAATGGCGAAACTCTCGCTTCTAATCATCCTCGCACTCCCCATCCAGCCGGTGATGGAGATGACGATGATGAGCACCAAAGATGAAGCTTGCATATAGCTTACAAGGGCCAAGAGCAAGAAAAACGTAGGAAAGGTGAGGAAGAGATCAACGATTATAACGAACCCCTTGTCCACCATCCCTCTAAAAAATCCGGCACTTACCCCTGCAATGAGTCCAATCAAAGAAGCGATAATGGCACTACCTACTCCAATTATGAGGGAATTTTTGCCACCCTCTATGACTCTAGCCAAAAGATCGCGCCCTAACCTATCTGTCCCAAAGGGATGATCCAGTGATGGTGGCAACAGTATTGCATCGGGGTTAAGAGCGTAAGGAGAAACATGGTAGAAGATACTTCCAAAGAAGCTAAGAAAAACAATCAAAAGCAAAATCGTTATACTGCCTATTGGTTTCATCGATAAAAACTCAGCGTACTTTTGCCAAATTTTCTTTTTTTATAGCGTTTGAAACCTCCAATCTCTTCGCCAAAATCGTATTTACTCATATGCTCGATTATAACTGCCTCCACCACCTCTTTGGGAAGCTTTTTGATAAGTTCCTTGACAGCTTCGTAAATGTCCTCGAACCCCTCTCTGATAATAAATGGTGGATCGAAATAGAAGTAGGCCTTCTCTTTTTTGGATTTGAGATCTTCTACAATATCCCAAATCATTTCAAAAGCATCGCCAAAATAGAGCTTGCAGCGAGATTTATCAAGACAATTGATATTGCTCTGCAACACCTTGTATGAACTTGGATGCTTTTCGATAAAATATACTCTCTTTGCCCCTCTACTAAGGGCTTCAAGACCCACGCTACCGCTACCTCCAAAAACCTCCACGAAATTTTTATCCACTATATCGAACTGCAGAATGTTAAAAAGCGCTTCTCTTAGCATATTTTTAGAGCTTCTTGTGATCTCTTTATCCGGCAGCGCTATCTTTTTACCTTTAAATTTTCCAGCAATTATCCTGGTACTAAGCCCTTTTTTCATCTCTTTCCTTTGACCAAATTTTATCATAAACAAATTTTGGTTAGAATTATAAAAAATTTTCTTAAAGGATATGGATGGCTAAAAAGGTCAACAAAGTCGTACTTGCCTATAGCGGTGGACTTGATACCTCTGTAATTCTTAAATGGCTTCAAACCACCTACAATGCTGAAGTGGTCACTTTCACTGCAGATATCGGTCAGGGCGAAGAGCTAGAGCCTGCAAGAAAGAAGGCTTTGCAGCTTGGCATAAAAGAGGAGAATATTTTCATTGAGGATCTAAAAGAGGAGTTTGTCAAAGATTATGTCTTTCCTATGTTTAGGGCAAACACCATCTATGAGGGAGAGTATCTACTTGGCACCTCCATCGCTCGCCCACTTATTGCCAAGCGCCAAATCGAGATTGCCAACAAAGTTGGCGCAGATGCGGTTGCGCATGGAGCCACTGGCAAAGGAAACGATCAGGTACGCTTCGAGATAGCTTATCTTGCGCTCAATCCCGATATCACCGTTATCGCTCCATGGAGGGAGTGGGATCTTAACTCTCGCGAAAAGCTACTGAGATTTGCCGAAGAGCATGGTATTCCAATAGAAAAGCATGGCAAAAAGAGCCCTTACTCCATGGATGCGAACCTCTTGCATATCTCTTATGAAGGCGGTATCTTAGAAGATCCTTGGAACGAGCCAGAAGAGGATATGTGGCGCTGGACAAACTCTATCGAAGAGGCACCAAACAAGCCAGAATATATCACCATCGATTTTGAAAAAGGAGACGCCGTCGCCATCAATGGAGAGCCTTTGAGCCCCGCCAAGCTTTTAGAAAAACTCAATGAATATGGCAATCGCCATGGCATTGGAAGAGTGGACATAGTCGAAAATCGCTTCGTAGGCATGAAGAGCAGAGGCTGCTACGAGACGCCTGGCGGTACTATTTTGCTCAAAGCCCATAGAGCGATAGAATCGATAACGCTTGATCGAGAAGAGGCGCATGAGAAAGACAAACTTATGCCAAAGTATGCAGAGCTCATCTACAACGGCTTTTGGTTTAGCCCTGAGAGAGAGATGATGCAAGCAGCCATCGACAAAACGCAAGAAAATGTGAGCGGTACGGTACGCCTCAAACTCTTCAAAGGCAACGTATTTGTGGTAGGTCGCAAATCGCCAAATAGCCTCTTTGCACCAGAGTTTAGCACATTCGAAGAGGATAGCGTCTACAACCAAAAAGATGCGGAGGGCTTCATCAAGCTCAATGCTCTTAGATTTATCATAGAAGGACATGTAAGGAGAAAAAAATGAAAGTATTGCTTATTAAAGATGTAGCAAATTTAGGAAAAGCCGGAGAAGTTAAAGAGGTCAAAGATGGCTATGGCAAAAATTTCTTGATTGCCAGAGGTCTAGCAAAGCTTGCCACTCCTGAAGTGATTGAAGCGTGGGAGAAAGAGCAAGCGCAAAAGGCTGAGCAGGAAGCAAAAGAGATTGAGAGACTTAACAAGCTCAAAGAAAAGATAGAATCCATAAAGCTTGTCATCAGGCATAAAGCTGGAGCCAATGGAGCACTCTTTGGAGCCATTACCAATAAAGAGGTGGCAGAAGCATTGAAAGAGAAAGGAATTGAAATCGATAAAAAACATATCGATATTCATCCTCCTATCAAACAAGCCGGAGAATACGATATCGATATCAAGCTAGGGCATGGTATCCATGCCAAACTGGATCTTGTAGTAGAGGCCGAGTAATGTTCGAAGCCACTACCATACTTGGCTACAAAGCCGATGGCGTTGCAGTTATTGGTGGCGATGGGCAGGTAACTTTCGGCAATACCGTGCTCAAAGGCAACGCTACGAAAATCAGAACACTCTACAATGGCAAAATTCTTGCGGGCTTTGCCGGTAGCACTGCCGATGCGTTCAATCTTTTTGATATGTTTGAAAAAATTTTGGAGAATAAAAAGGGCAATCTGCTCAAAAGCGTCATAGAGTTTTCAAAAGAGTGGCGAAAAGATAGATATCTGCGTCGCTTGGAAGCCATGATGATAGTGCTCAATACCAAGCATATTTTTATCCTGAGTGGTACAGGCGATGTGGTGGAACCAGAGGATGGCAAAATTGCGGCAATTGGCAGTGGCGGCAACTTCGCCCTATCGGCTGCCAGAGCGCTTGAGCGCCACGCAAAGCTCGATCCAAAATCTTTAGTTGAAGAGTCCTTGAAGATCGCTGCCGAGCTTTGCATCTACACCAACGAAAATATAAAAATCTTGACCCTGGAGGATAAATGAATCTCACGCCAAAAGAGATAGTCAAGTATCTCGATGAGTATATTATCGGTCAAAAAGAGGCCAAAAAAATAATAGCCATCGCTCTTCGCAACCGCTACAGAAGAATGCAGCTGCCAAAAGAGATCCAAGATGAAATAACGCCCAAAAATATCTTGATGATAGGAAGTACTGGGGTTGGTAAAACAGAAATTGCAAGAAGACTGGCTAAAAGCTTAGATCTGCCATTTGTAAAAGTGGAGGCTAGCAAATATACCGAAGTTGGCTTTGTTGGGCGCGATGTGGAGTCTATGGTGCGAGACTTGGTGGCAAACGCGTTGGTGCTTGTCAAAGAGATTCACAAAGAGAAAAACAAAGACGCAATCGAAGAGTACGTGACAAAAAAGATTCTTGAAAAGCTACTGCCACCATTGCCAAAAATGGCGAGCGAAGAGAAAAAAGTAGAGTATCAAAAAAGCTATGAGAAAATGAGAGAGCGCCTGTTGGCTGGAGAGCTCGACAACCTCAAAATAGAGATCGAGATCCCAAAAAGCACGCTCTCTTTCGAAGATACCAATCTTCCACCTGAATTAGCCAGAGCGCAAGAGTCCATAGCCAAGATTTTCACACTTGGCGTCAACAAAGAGCAGATCAAAAAAGAGGTGAATGTCAAAGAGGCCAGAGAGCTTTTGAAAAACGAAGCGAGTGAAAAGCTTTTGGATATGGAGCAGATCAAGCAAGAAGCTCTCAAAAAAGCGCAAGAAGAAGGTATAATCTTTATTGATGAGATCGATAAGATTGCAGTAAGTGGTAATAACAGACAAGACCCATCCAAAGAGGGTGTGCAAAGAGATCTTTTGCCAATTGTAGAAGGAAGTACCGTCAACACCAAATGGGGGCCAATCAAGACTGATCATATCCTCTTTATCGCGGCTGGCGCGTTTCATCTCAGCAAACCCAGCGACTTGATACCAGAGCTTCAAGGAAGATTTCCTCTTCGCGTAGAGCTTGACTCTTTGGATGAAGAGGCTCTCTATAAGATTTTGGCGCATACAAAAAACTCTCTTATCAAGCAATATCAAGCACTTTTGAGCGTAGAAGGGGTGGAGTTGGAATTTAGCGACGACGCTTTGCAAGCCATTGCCAAATATGCCCACAACGCAAACCAAAAACTCGAAGACATAGGTGCTAGGAGGCTTCATACTGTGATAGAGAATCTCTTGGAGGATCTAAGCTTCGAAGCGGACGAGCACAAAGGCGAAAAGATTGTAATCGATCGCAATTTTGTGGATGAAAAACTGCAAGAGATTATAGAAAACGAAGATCTTGCAAAATATATTTTATAAGGAAACAACATGAAAGCTGGCTTTGTAGCGCTCATTGGTCGTCCCAATGCTGGCAAAAGCACTCTGCTCAACTGGCTATTGGGCGAAAAGATAGCAATGGTGAGCCACAAAGCCCAAGCTACAAGAAAGAGGCTCAACGCCATCGTGATGCATGGGGATGCGCAAATTGTCTTTGTGGATACCCCCGGACTGCACGAAAAAGAGAGGCTTTTGAATAAATTCATGCTCCAAGAAGCTATCAAAGCTTTGTCAGATGCGGATCTCACCCTCTTTCTAGCCCCAGTTACAGATGATATTAAATACTATGAAAAGTTTTTAGAACTTGCCAAAAATCGCCCCCATATCGTAGTGCTAACCAAAATAGATCTCGTAAACAACGCCAAGCTTTTAGCCAAAATAAAAGAGTACCAAAAATATCAAGATAGATTTTTAGAGCTCGTTCCCGTATCTGTGAAGAAAAACATTGGCAAAAAGGAGCTATTGGACACCATCGCCAAATATCTGCCAGAACATCCCTACTACTATGATCCAGAACTGCTCACCACAGAAAATATCCGAGATATTTACAAAGAGCTGATTCGCGAAGCTATTTTCGACAATGTAAGTGACGAAATACCCTATGAGAGCGATGTGATCATAGAAAAGATTGAAGAGTCCTCTACTCTCGATAAAGTCTATGCCATGATAATCGTAGAAAAACCTTCCCAAAAAGGGATAATCATTGGCAAAAAAGGCCAAACACTCAAGCGTATCGGCAAAGAGGCAAGAAGATTGATGGAGGAGTTTAGCCAAAAGAAAATCTACTTAGAACTCTTCGTCGTTGTAAAAAAGGGCTGGACGAAAAACAAAAAAGAGTTGGAAAATATAGGCTATCTCTTTTAAAACCCCCAAATTAAGCGACTTTTAAACAAACATTCACATTTCTTATGTTAAAATTAATTGAAATTACTATAATGGGATAGTATGAAGCAGGATGCATATAAAAGATATGTCACAATAGATCCTTATAATAGAGATTTCTTCCTATATGAAAATGGCATAATCAAAAGTTTCAAAAATCCCAAATTCAATCCCAAAAATTTCTATATCTCCTATCTACAAACCAAAGATACGATTATCACCACTATCGAAGTAAGCAAAAATATCCCTCGTGATGACTTAAAAGATGTAGTAGAGATCAAAGCCTACGAAGAGCTCGATCTCGACCCTGCTCTTGAGTACAAAATAGATTTTCACGAAATACCCACTCCAATACATGAAAAAAACATCAAACTCCAGCTCTTCGTCACAGAACCCCAAATCATAGACGAGGTGTTCGCAGAGACGGTCAAAAAGATTCACTATATCGATTACATCATTCCTTTGCCACTACTTTTCAAACCTCTCTACTCCCAGGAGATACTGGATAGGACCGAAACACACCTCTTCATCTATTTTCAAAAGGATGATACACTCTTTGCCCTCTATAGCCAAGGAAGCTTGCTCTATGCAAAATCCCTCAAATACTCCTTCGAAGAGATTGCCCAAAGGCTCAGTGAGCTTAAAGGTGAGAATATCGATGTGAATAGCGTCATCAAAACATTGGCAAAAGATGGACTCAAAATTGAAGATCTTGACGAGATGCAGTATTACATGCAGATCTTTAGCGAAATCTTCATGCATATCAACGATGTACTGATCTATGCGAAAAGAGCCAACGAAATAGAGATTGTCGACAAGATTTTCATAAGCTCCGACGTAGGCTACATAAAGGGCATAGAGGAGTATTCTCACACCTATTTGGCTCAAGAGGCGCACGATTTTCATTTCGATTACCCTCTGCATACCAATGAACCCTACATTGAAGATCTCCATTTTCTTATGGCTCTATGCGCAGAAGATATCTTGCATAGATATGAAAACTATCCCAATCTCACTATATATAAGCGCCTTCCTCCCCTCCTCAAACGCCCAAGCGGTGAATTGGTTCTTGTTACAGTAGCTACTCTTTTGCTCTCTCTTGCATATCCTTTATATAATGTCTTCATGACCTATAAATTGGAGCACGATAAAGTAGTATTGCAAAAAGAGTATCCGCTCATACATACCAAGAGACTTGCATTGGAGCAAAGAATCAATACTCTCAAAAACGAGATGGCAAAGATTAGAAAGAAGATCGCCTTCAAACAGCAAGAATTGGAACGAAGAAAGAAGATTCTCAATCAAATATACGACAAGAAAGTCAACTATATCCTCAAAGCCAAAACATTGGCGGATCTCACGCAAGATCTCGTAAAATATAAAATCAAAACGATCAATATTGAAAACAACGAATCGATTTTCGATTTCAATGTCACGTCGGTGGACAACAAAAACATAACCAAATTTATCAAATATATCGCGGAGAACAAAAGCGATATCTATGAGATCGCTACACGAGAGATCAATAAAACCGATCCAAACAGCACGGTATATTTCAGTAAAATCGAGGTACGGGTCAAATGAGTATGCTCAGACAGATAGACGAGTTCTTCGCACAGAGAAAAAAAAGTGAAAAATATCTCATCTACGCATCCATTTTCTTAGGTATTTTTTTGGCTTCCTACCAGTATCTTTTGCCATATACGGAAAAGCTGCTCAAAAAAGCCAAAAACGAAAAGCGTGCAATCCAAGCCAAAATCGACGTGGACAAAGCCTATCTGCGAGGCATTACCGTCAAGGGAGATGAACTCTACTACATAAAAAAATATACCCAACAGATTGAAGATCTTAAAAAGAGTTTCCTTGCCATCAACGACAAAAAAGAGTATCTCGACAACAAAATCAAAGAACTCTCTTATCTACTCTACAATAAGAAAAAGTGGGCACAATTTCTCAACTCTTTGACGCAGCTAGCAAACAAGCACAATATCGAAATCAATTACATTCTCAACAATTTCCTGGATGTTACCAAAACATTTGGCCATGTTTTGGAAGTGGAGATATCCTGCTTAGGAGACTTTAAAAACACTATCGCCTACGTCAACGACATCGAGCAAAGCGATTTGGTAGTCGACGTGTATGAAATGAAAATGAGTAGCAATATGCCCATAGAAACACTCATAAAGGTATCGGTATGGGGAATAAACTATTAATAGCCTGTCTGCCATTGTTGCTAGTGGCTTCGCAAAAATATCCCGATATCGATAAACTTATCGAGAAAGTGAAAGTTCAAAGAAAGGGACTCTCGCCAGAAGTTATAAAAAAACTCAAAGATCCCTTTATTGACGAAGTTAAACTCAAAAAGATCGTTATCAAGCAAAAGATCTTAAAAAAGATCAAAAAACAAAAATTGCATCTACGACTAGAATCTATCTTCAACGATCGTGTCAAAATAAATACAAGATGGTATAAGGTTGGATCGAAAGTTGCTGGCTATCGTATAGTGAAGATAGATTACGATAAAAAAAGCGTCCTCTTAAAAAGAGGAAAAAAACAATTACGCCTTTATCTAGTAAAGAGAAAAAAGAGATTTAGATTAGTAAGCGGGGGAAAAGTATGATGAAGAAGATTTTGCCACTACTGCTTTTTATTGCGATGATGTTGCAAGGCTCCGAAGAGTGCTCATCGAGGCTTTTTACTTTGCAGACCGCACCCAATGTCAAAATTGGCGAAATCGTAGCAAACATAGCAGATGAGTGCTCATTGAGCGTACTTGTCAAAGACTCCTCCGCAAGAAAGAAGCTTCGACAAAGCGTAGGCAAACTCTATCTCAAAAACGTCTCCTTGCAACGATTGCTCGATATCATCCTGAAAGAGCATGAGCTTACATACGATCTTGAAGAGAATATCCTCAAAATCCGATACCTTGTCACCAAAACCTTCAAACTCGACTACGTCACCTCCAAAAGAGAGGGCAAGACGGTCACTGACGCTTCAGTGGACGTAGGCGGCGTGGTGCAAAACTCAGGTTCCACTACCAAAAAAACGCGGGATGTAAACATCATCTCTTCGCAAGATAGCTTCGATTTTTGGAAGAATATAGAAGAAGAGATCTTCAACATCCTCAACCGCCCAGGCGACGAGTACAATGCCTCCAAACCCATAGTCAATCCTAGTGCAGGGCTCGTGACCGTAACCGCTACGCAAAGGCAGATCGATCGTGTACAACACTATATCGATGAGATAGAAAAGCGCCTACACAAAGAGGTGCTTATCGATGTCTCCATTTTGGCAGTTTTTTACAACAAAAATCTCACAACCGGCATCGATTGGAGCCGCTTCAACCTCACCTTCAACGGGCAGCAAGATGCCAGCGGCACTTTTTCTCCTACCAATCCGTTAGCAACATACCAAAGCGTCGGTGTGGGAACGAACTTCAAAAATATCGATTTTGCCAGCACTGCCACGGCGGTCATAAACGCATCTCTCAATCTTAGCGGCATCATCGACTTTTTGCAAAAAAATGGCAAAGTCGTCACCCTCTCCAACCCAAAAATCCTCACCCTCAACAACCAGCCGGCCATTATTACTATCGGAGACAATATCAATTACAACGTGCCAACCTCCATAACTATTAGTGCACAAGGCTATTTAGGTCAAAAAGCCTATACTCCTTCTTCCATTTTCGTAGGGATTTTACTCAATATCACACCAGAAATCACAGAAAACAATGAGATTATTTTGCGTATTAATCCATCAATATCTGAGTTGAGAAATCCAGAAGACCTCTACAAAAGTGATTTAAATGGTTTTAGAGAAATAGCTCCAGATACGAAAGAGAAAAAGATCTCCTCAGTTGTCAAAGTAAAAGATGGCTCTACGCTCATCCTTGGAGGGCTCATCTCCAATACCAAAAATTTCATGATCAATGGCGTGCCGGTCTTAAAAGATATACCTTTTTTTGGTAATCTATTCAAAAGCAAAAAAAGAGACAACCAGCGCTTCGAACTTGTTTTTGTGTTGAAGCCTAAAATCATCGATGAAGAGGAAGATTTCGATATCTCATTAAAAGATCTGGGGTATGAAAAACTAAAAAATGCACAACAATGAAAATATTTACAAAGCGGCTAAAGAGATATTTTATGAAAGCAGCGATCCGAAAGATTTCGTAGCGATAGACTCCAATATAGTCCAGCTGGAATCCCTCAAATCTTCTATAGCAGATAGATTCAAATTCATTCTCCTCACTGGCGAGCCGGGTGTGGGCAAAAGCATGCTGCTAAGAAGAGCCCACTATGAGCTGGGAAACGATGAGATAATGCTAATTGATCATCCATTTTTTTCTTTGCAAGAATTGCAAAAAGAACTCTCCCAAAGGCTTTTTGGTAAAGAGGTGGATCTCTTACAAACAGCAAAAGAGTCCCAAAAGGTTTTTACCATCTTTTTGGATGAAGTGCAGCTATACGGGGATGAGCTTTTGGAATATCTCAGGCTTCTTAGCGACACCCAAAGGTTTCGCTTCGTCTTGGCTCTACATACCGATAAACAGAGCGAGAAACTGCAACAAAAACATTTCTCCACAAGGACATACAAAACACTCCACCTCACCCCTCCAAACTGGCAGGAGCTGCAAATCTATATCCAAAAGAAGCTTTTACATGCCTCCCTCAACGATATCGCTAGAGGTATTGACGCAAAAAGAACCAAAAAGATTCATCACTTCACCAAAGGCAATCTGCGTCAAACGGACAAATTTTTGGCCACACTTTTCGATATACTAGATTTTTTCTATACTAACTATCCATCCAAAATCGATACGCAAAAGATTCCAGTAAAATATATCGAAATGAGCGCTATACATTTAGGATTGCTCCGTGCATGAGTATGAACTATTAGAAAAGAGATGGCAAAAGTATCGCTACAAAAAGCTTCTTGTCAAAGGGCTTTTCACCACAGCTTTGATAGCGCTTGCAAGCTTACTTTTGACATGGAAAAGCGTGAGCAAATTTGAGCCAACTTCGCCAAAAGCCAAGGTCACCAACTATCTTGCGCCTTCGCTGGATTTCGAAAAACATCTCCTTGCAAAAAAAACGGCTCAAAGCAGACCTTCCAAACCGTCCCAACCTATAAAAAAAGCGAAAAAACCAAACACCTCCCACCTTGCAATCAGCGCCACAAAGCTTACGTTACCCCAAATGCTGCAAAATTACAAAAAGCATCCATCCATCGATCTTGCCAACATGATAGCAAACGAGTATTATCAGCAAAAAGAGTACCAAAAAGCGATGAAATGGGCCATCAAAGCCAATGAATTCGACAAAGAAAACGAGCAAAGCTGGATACTCTATGCCAAAAGCGCATACAAATTAGGCCAGAAGCAAAAAGCTATAAACGCCCTCAAAATCTACCTTCGCAAACACCCATCCAAAAGAGTCAAAAAGCTTCTTTCCCAAATGATGCAGAAGGATTCGCTATGAAAAAAATCCTTTTATCACTCTTTTTGGCCACCTTGCTGCTTGCCGACGTGCAGACCCTCATCCAAAAATATAAACAAGGCGATTACAAATATGTCTGCCTCAATGGATACAAACTCTTTTCCAAACTTAAAAAGGATGAAGACCTTGTGAGTATGTATGCTTTTTCTTGCCTCAAAGCAGACTACATCAATAGGCTGGCCGTGCCTATTCTCATCCTTGGCAAAACACCAGCATCACGTAAAAACAGGGCGTACTTCTCTTTGATACTAGCGCAAAAAAACCTACTCATATCGGCTTTGAGCGATCATGAAGAATTCACCGGTCTCAATGTCCCAAACACCGATCACATCATCTCAAAAGTCTTCAATCTCTATTTTCAAAAAAAATATAAAAAATCCGATAATGCATACATCATACGCGATCCTAAAATTGCCGGAGTTGAATATAGAGTCTTTATCGTCAAAAAATCTTCGATTCCCTATTTGCGAATCGATGTATATAAAAACGGCAAAAAAATAGATACCCATCTCTACAGGTGAAACGATGAACAATAGATTACTCGATACCCTTATAGCGAACCTGCATCTAGACGATCATGATGTGGCAAACATCAAAAGCAACCTCTCAAGTATCAAAAATAGCATCTATTTTCTCATCAATCGAGAATTTGTTACCGAAAAAGAGCTCATCAAGCTCATAGCGAAAAATCTGCGAGAGGGAAAACTCTCCATAGAGGATCTGGATGAGTTACCAAATGATTTGATAGAGAAAATCCTCAAAGAGTACGCCAATATTTTAAACATCGAGTATGTAGATCTCGATACCTACGACATCGATCTCAAAATAGCCACGAAAGCGCCTTTGAACCAGCTCAAAAAGTATCGAGTCTTGCCACTCAAAGAGAGCGAAATAAACATTCTAGCGGCTATCAGCGATCCAATAGATATCGCCGCGCAAGAAGCAGCCCAGAGGCTATTTCCAAAAAAGCCAATCAAGTTCGTGCTATCGAGCAAGCTACAGATCGAAAACTTTCTCAACAAACTCGAACTCAACGAAAATATCAAAGAGTTCATCAATGAAATCCGCCAAGATCTCCAGCAAGGTGGTGCAAACAGAAACGAATTGGAAGAATCGAGCGCGGTGTTGCGCTTAATAGAAGCCATCTTAAAGACTGCGATACTCTCGCGCGCCAGCGATATCCATATCGAGCCAACAGAAAACAACTGCGTCGTGCGCACGAGGATAGATGGCATTTTGAACGAAAAATTCATATTCGACAAAGATATCTACCCTCCCCTCTCTTCCCGCCTCAAACTCATGGCGAATCTCGATATCGCCGAAAAGAGAAAACCGCAAGATGGAAGATTTAGCGAAACGATACTTGGCAAAGAGTACGATTTTAGGATTTCGACCCTGCCGATAGTATCTGGCGAGTCCATCGTAATGAGGATTTTGGACAAGTCAAAAGCGATGATCCCTCTTGAAGAAGCGGGTATGAGCGCCTATAACTTCGAGATTTTCACCAAAGCCCTCAAGACGCCTTATGGCATCATTCTTGTCACGGGACCTACTGGAAGCGGTAAATCTACCACCCTTTATGGCGCGCTCAATATGCTGCGCAGCGTTGAAAAGAAGATAATCACCGTAGAAGATCCTGTGGAATACCAAATAAATCTCGTTCAACAAGCTCAAGTCAACCCAAAAATAGGATTTACCTTCGCTTCTGCCCTTCGATCCATTCTTCGCCAAGACCCGGACATCATTATGATTGGTGAGATTCGCGATGAAGAGACGATACGCATAGCAGTCCAAGCGGCACTTACTGGCCACTTGGTGCTCTCCACGCTCCATACCAACGATGCGATAAGTGCCATCAACAGGATGATCGACATGGGCATAGAGCCATATCTCGTCAGCGGCGCACTCATCGCCATCGAGGCCCAAAGGCTCGTGAGAAAAATTTGTCCATACTGCAAGATAGAGACGGAGTTGCAACCATCCATCTACAACGAAATCAAACCCTATCTGCCACAAAGTTATAAATTTTTCAAAGGCAAAGGGTGTAAACATTGCGACTTTACCGGCTATAGCGGCAGGGAGATGATCAGCGAGGTATTCAAGGTAGACGAAGAGATTGCAAGAATGATCGCTAAAGAGGAGAGTAAAGAGAAAATCTACCAAAAAGCTTTGGAAAAAGGTTTCAAATCGATGCTAGTCGATGGTATCAACAAAGCGATCGAGGGTTCAACCAGCGTAGAAGAAGTCTTGAGGGTAACGAGGCTGTAATGAGATATTTCAATGTTCAAGTCCTGGCAAAAGGCAAAAAGAGCACCCTGCTTATCAAATCGGAAGATAAGAAAGAGGCAATTGAGAAAGCCAAGCTCAAAGCCAATGGCATCGTCCTAAAAATCGAAGAGACCTCCCAGCCTGCGGAAGAGAGGATCAAGGAGTTCAAAAAGGCACTCGCCTCATTCAAAAAAAGCAAGATCAAACGAAGCGATCTCATCGCCACCATCAGGCAACTTGCCGTCATGGCAAATGCAGGTATTCCTTTGCACGATGCATTGACTGAAATCGCACACTCCACCACCAATATGCACTTGCAAGCTATTTTGCTCGATGTTGCCGAAAGCATCAACGCAGGTATCAGCCTCTCCCAAGCTATGGAAAAATATAAAAATCAGCTTGGCAATCTCACTATTACCCTTGTCAGGCTTGGAGAGCAGACAGGCGATATGGCGTATGCCCTCTTTACGCTCGCCGATATTTTGGAAAAAATAGACGAGAACGTAAGAAAATTCAAAAAAGCCATCCGCTATCCCCTCATTACCCTAGGTGCCATGGCAATCGCCTTTACGATTCTCATCAGCTACGTAGTGCCAAAATTTAAGTCTATTTTCGAGAAATTTCATGCAGAACTGCCTCTGCCAACAAAAATCCTCCTTTGGCTCGAGCATGCATTCAACACCTATGGGCCCTACATACTGCTAATCCTAATCCTTGGGATATTCATTATTATGTTTTTGTACAAAACCAACAAAGATTTCAAAAAGCAGCTCGATACACTCTTTATGCGTATATACCTGCTCAAAAACATCATTTACTACTCCCAACTCAACCGCTTCATGCTCATTTTCTCCGAGCTCATCAAAGCTGGCATCCCCGTGGTAGAAGCTTTGGAAAACTCCGTAGCTATGGTGGACAATGCCTACATGCGCGAAAAGCTGGAAATCGTCAAAACCATGGTGGAGAAGGGATCGTCCATCGAGGAGGCGTTTGCGCAGACCAATCTTTTCGAGAATATGATTTTGCAAATGATTGCGGCAGGTGAGACAAGCGGGCAGCTTGATAGCATGCTGCAAAAGATCACGGAGTATTATGGTATGAAGTTCGACTATATTCTAGACAACCTCTCAAGCTATATCGAGCCAATCATGCTGGCCATCATTGCGGCAATGGTATTGCTGCTTGCACTTGGTATATTCTTGCCGATGTGGGATATGGCAAAAGTGGTGCAAGGTGGGGCTTAAAGAAGCCCTGCTTCTTTGAGAAAACGAGAAGGCAGAAACTCCACTCTTTTAATGCGATCGTATTTCGCGTAGCTTAGATACAAAATCTCCTTAGCTCTTGTTACGGCCACGTAAAAGAGCCTTCTCTCCTCTTCAATGGAACCGCTTTTGGCAGCGAGCTTGAGGTTTGGAAAGCGCCCTTCCATGAGATCGACTACATACACCTCCCTAAACTCCAAACCTTTGCTTGCATGAATACTGAGTAGATTCACTCCACTACCCTGCTCCATCTCGCTGCTGCCAAGCACCATGGCGTTGTAGAAGCGATAGACATCTTCGTAGTTTCTTGCAAGATGTTCCATCAAAGCCACTCGCCTTGCAATTTTTTGCTTTGCCTCCTCAAATAGCGCTTCATCGATACTTCCATCTTTTCTCTTGGCCCTATTTGCAGCCAAAGAGTGGATGATAGCCTCAAAAATGGCGGAATCTCTTATATGCTGGATGAAACTCTCAGGTCTTTTCAAACGCAAACGAAAAAGCTTAGCCAATTCATCTAAAAATTTAGCTCCCTCTTGGGAGAGTTTTGGATGTTTGAGGATAGGATTGTCCAAAATAGTTAAATCCTTGAACCTGCTTTTACTGCCAAGCTGCACGAAATCGTCAAAGAGTGCTAGCTGATAATTGCGCTCAGGCTTGCTAAAAGGATTGGCTATATCTATTGGACTCAGCAACCCCTTTTTTATATCCCCTTCCCCACAGCGCTGCAGTGCCTCGTAGAGATCTTTTGCGATATTGGAGCCTACCCCTTTTGCATACTGCAAAATATGAATAAATGCCAAGAGATCCTTTGGATTGATGAGAATCGCCAAGAGATCGAAAAGCGCTTGGATCTCTTTCATATCAAATAGACTTCTACTCCCTTTTCTTTTGCATGTAATTCCTCTTTGACGAAGCGCCGCTTCAATTCCATCGGCACTGGCGTTGTTGCGAAAAATGACGGCAATCTCCTCTTTAGAAGTAAGGCTCACGCTAATCCTTGCGGCAATCGCCTCGTATTGGGCATAGAGATCCTCAAAGGCTAGAAGCTTTGGGGGATGGGCTTTTTTAAGATTCATCACTTCCAAACGCTTAGGATAAATCCTTTCATTGTTTGCTATGACTCTGTTTGCAAGATCGAGTATATACTTGGTGGATCGGTAGTTTTTGCTGAGATTGAAGACTTTGGCTTTGGGATAGCGCTTGGTAAATGAGGCGATGATATCGATATTTGCGCCATTGAAGGCATAAATGCTTTGATCGTAATCCCCTACGCAAAAGAGCGAATCGAATCTGATGGCATCCAAAAAAGAGGCTTGCAAATTGTTGGTATCTTGATACTCATCCACTAGAACTTCCACAAAACTCTTAATATCTTCTTTTCGTCTAATCACCTCCAAAAGCAAATCATTGAAACTCAAAAAACCATACGATGCTTTAAGATCTTCATATTCTTGCACAATATCTTCATAAATTGGAGCCAAAGGGGCATGTTCTGGGTTTTTACGCTCTATCCACTCCCCAAAGCTCATATCTAGACTGCTGTTTTGATAGTAGGAGTAGTATTCATAAAGTGAGCTTGCGGCATATGGCTTGAGTTCAAGCCTTTGAAAATCCCTTTTCTCATATATGCTTTTGAAAAGGGTTTTAAGCTCCTTTGGAGGCTTTAACACCAGATTGCTATCGATATTTTTAAGCCAGCGATAACTTACGGCATGAAACGTTCCGGCTTCTATCTTTTTGGCCTCTTTGGGAAATTTTCGCTCAACCCTTTTTATCATCTCGGCAGCCGCTTTATTGGTAAACGTCAAAAGCAATATATCCTCTGGCTGTACCCCTTGCATAAGGAGTTTTTCTATCCTGGCTACAATCGTGCTGGTTTTGCCCGTACCCGCACTTGCAATCACAAGATTGTATCCCAAAGGTGCATCGACGGCGGCTTGCTGTTCGGCGTTGAGCATTCACTATCCTTAAGTAATTTTTTGGTAAAATCGGGCAAAATTTTTAGCGTAAAGGTTATTGATGAGCGCATACGATCCCAAAAAAATCGAAAAGCAATTCTATCACATTTGGGAAGAGCGAGGCTATTTTGAAATAGATGGCAACATAGAGATCCAAAATGGCAAGACTTTTTGCATTATGATGCCTCCACCCAATGTCACAGGAAGGCTTCATATCGGCCACGCCCTCACCTTCACCCTCCAAGACATTATGGTTCGCTACAAAAGAATGGATGGCTACAAGACCTTATGGCAGCCGGGGACCGATCACGCAGGGATTGCCACGCAAAACGTCGTAGAAAAGCAGCTTCTATCCCAAGGCATCAAAAAAGAGGAAATTGGCAGAGAGAAGTTTTTAGAGTATGTGTGGCAGTGGAAAGAGAAGTATGGCAGTGCTATCGTGGAGCAGCTGCGCCTTTTGGGGGTAAGCCCAGCATGGAGCAGAGAGCGCTTCACGATGGACGAAGGGCTCAAAAATGCAGTCAGAGAAGCTTTTGTGAGACTTTATGAAGAGGGACTTATTGTCAAAGGCAACTATCTTGTCAACTGGTGTACCCACGACGGGGCACTCAGCGACATAGAGGTGGAATACGAGGAGAAAGAGGGAGCGCTCTACTATATCCGCTACCCAATCGTGGGAGAGGATGGCTATGTAGTGGTGGCTACTACTAGGCCAGAGACATACTTTGGCGATACGGCAGTGATGGTCAATCCAAACGACGAGCGCTACAAAGAACTCATTGGCAAGAAGGTGCGACTCCCACTCATAAATAGAGAGATCCCAATCATCGCGGATGAGCATGTGGATATGGAGTTTGGAACGGGCGTGGTGAAGGTCACGCCAGCACACGATCCAAACGACTACGAGGTGGGCAAGCGTCACAATCTCGAATTCATCACTATTTTTGACGAAAAGGGTATCCTCAACGAGCATGCAGGGGAGTTCGCGGGGCTTGAGCGATTGGAAGCGAGAGAAAAGATCGTCAAAAAGCTTCAAGATGAAGGATTTATAGAAAAGATCGAGCCTCACACCCATCAAGTTGGCCACTGCTATCGATGTGGCAACGTAGTTGAGCCCTACATCTCACCACAATGGTTTGTCAAAGCAGAAATTGCCAAAGAGGCGATACGAAAAGCCAACGAGGGAGAGACCAAGTTCTACCCTCCCCAATGGCTCAACAACTTCAACGCCTGGATGAGAGAACTTCGAGATTGGTGTATTTCTCGCCAGCTTTGGTGGGGGCATAGGATTCCCGTATGGTACTGCAAGGCGTGCGGGCATGAGTGGGCCAGCAAAAATGAGTATGAAGAGCAATGCCCAAAATGTGGCAGCCACGACATCTATCAAGATCCAGACGTGCTCGATACCTGGTTCAGCTCCGCCCTTTGGCCATTCTCAACCCTTGGCTGGGGCAATGGCGAGTGGGGCAAAGGCGTGAAGTGGAACGAAAACGATCTCGAAGAATTCTATCCAAACGACCTGCTCATTACCGGCTTTGATATTTTGTTTTTCTGGGTTGCCAGGATGATGATGATGGGAGAGCACTTCTTGCATAAGCTCCCATTCAAAGACGTTTACTTGCATGCTCTCGTGCGTGATGAGCATGGCCAGAAGATGAGCAAATCAAGAGGAAATGTTATTGATCCAATCGATACCATCAACGAATTTAGCACAGATGCTCTGCGCTTCACTCTGGCAATCCTTGCCGTACAAGGGCGCGATATTAGGCTCTCGCGCGATAGGCTGGAGCTTTATCGCAACTTCACAAACAAACTCTACAATGCTGCTAGATTTTTGCTCATGCATCAAGAGCGATTTGAAGATCTAGACAATACCCAGATCAAAACAGATCTTGGGCGCTACATGCTTAGCCGCTTCAATAGAGCAATCCAAGAGGTAAGAGAAAATCTCGATAGCTACCGCTTCAACGACGCTGCCACTACGCTTTATCGCTTCTTGTGGGGAGAGTTTTGCGACTGGGGGATTGAGCTTGCAAAGGCAAATAAAGAAGCAATACCAGAGCTTGGGACTATCTACAAAGAGGCGATGAAGCTTTTGCATCCTTTTATGCCTTTTATCACCGAATACCTCTATCAAGAGCTAAGCGGCACCACTTTGCAAGAGTCAAAATCGATCATGATTATGCCTTATCCGCAAAGCGGCGAACAGGAAAAGGAGCTTGAAAAGAGTTTCTCTACCATTATCGACGCAATCGTAACGCTTCGCCGCGCAAAAGCGCTCATTGATATGGCGAACAAATCGATCCCAAAAGCCTATGTAAAAGCCGACTTGCCAGAAAGCGCAAAAGCCTACATCCAAAAACTGGCAAAAACCCAAGAGGTAACTTTTAGCAAAGAAGCGATAGAAAACGCGGTAGCTGATATTGGCGAAAAGGTGGAGGTCTTCATCCCGCTTGAGGGCATAGATCTTACCCCTATCGTAAACCGCCTCAACAAGCAAAAAGCAAAAGTAGAAAAAGAGATCGAAAAACTCTCCAAAATGCTTGGCAACGAAAACTTCGTCAAAAACGCTCCAAAAGAGGTAGTGGAGCAGAACCAAAAGGCTCTCGAAGAGGCAAAAGCCAAACTCACAAAAATCGAAGAGGAGCTTGGCAGACTCTCCTAGTCTGCCAAAACCGCTATGCTAAAAAAGAGTTACAACTTTACTCAAAATCCGAAAAACGACATCTTAAGCGGCACCGTGGTGGCTATCGCCCTCATACCGGAGGCTATTGCTTTTTCCATCATCGCCGGCGTTAATCCGCAAGTAGGTCTCTATACCGCTTTTATCTTGGGACTTATCACCGCGCTCATAGGCGGAAAGCCCGGCATGATTAGCGGTGCCACGGGTGCCGTGGCTGTGGTGCTGGTGGATCTCGTGATGCGCCACGGGATAGAGTATATGTTCTGGGCTGCCATACTAGCTGGCATCATCCAGATTGCCATCGGGATTTTACGTCTTGGCAAATTCATCCGCCTCGTCCCCCAGCCAGCCATCTATGGTTTCGTCAACGGCTTAGCCATAGTCATAGCCCTAAGCCAGATACCCCTCATCAAAGACGCCAATTTTATGACGCTCTTTTTGGTGGCGCTTACGATGATCATTATCTACTTATTGCCTCGCTTCACGAAAGTGATCCCAGCATCCCTTGGGGCGATCATAGCCATTACTGCACTGGTACTCATTTTCAATATCGATACCAAAAAAATAGGCGATCTTGCAGATATCAGCGGTTCGTTTCCCACATTCCACATTCCAGCCGCACCGCTCAATCTTGAGACCATCAAAATCATCCTGCCATACTCCATCATCATCGCCCTTGTAGGGCTCATAGAGTCGCTTTTGACACTCTCTGTTCTGGATGAGATGAGCGGGAGTCGTGGCAGCGGTAATCAGGAGTGCGTAGCCCAAGGGGTGGGCAATATGACCTGCGGATTTTTCGGGGCAATGCCAGGGTGTGCGATGATTGGGCAATCGATGATCAACTACACCAGCGGGGGCACCGGCAGGCTCTCCTCTTTGGTGGCGGCACTGCTGCTTATCACTTTCGTGGTAGCCATCAGCGGCTACATCGCACAGATCCCTCTAGCGGTGCTGGTGGGCATCATGTTTGTGGTAGCTATCGCCACTTTTAGCTGGAGCAGCCTTGGGCATTTCAGACGCATGCCAAAAGAGGATATCTTCGTGATGGTCACCGTCACCATAATCACCATCTTTGCCGATTTGGCGATTGCCGTGATTGCGGGAGTGATTATCTCCGCATTGGTGTTTGCTTGGAAACATGCAAAGATTTACGCTAGAACATACAAAGAAGATCACAAAAAGATATATGAGCTAGAAGGACCGCTCTTTTTTGGCTCTGTACAGTCTTTCTTGGAAAAATTTGATCCCATTAACGATCCATTCGAGGTGGTGATAGATTTCAAAAACGCGAGAGTCATGGATCAAAGCGGCGTGGAGGCGATAGACAAAATCACCAAAAAATACAAAGAGGCTGGCAAAAGCATAGTTCTTCGCCATTTAAGTGCTGAGTGCAAGCAGCTTTTGCAAGAGGCGGGGCCATATTGTACATGGGAAGAGGACGATCCAAATTACCGCGTAGCGATAGATTACTAAGGAGCTCATATGCAAAAAATTTACGAGATGCTACAACTACAAAACCGACTCAACAACGACACAAACGGCGTACAATGGAGAGAAGATAGAACCAAAAACGGTAAACTCATCAACTGGAAGCGCTGCATCTATATGGAGACGGCGGAGCTTATCGATTCTTTTCCTTGGAAGCATTGGAAAAGCATCGACGCCCAGCCCGATATGCAAAACGTCAAGATCGAGCTCGTGGACATATGGCACTTTCTGATGAGCTACCTGCTCAAGCACAACCCCCTCGATGAAGCTGCTAGGCTCATTGACAATCTCAAATCAACAAAGAGCGACATAAAAATTGAAAAATGGGATAATGAGAGAATAGAAGAGTATCTGGACATTTTCGAAGAGCTCATGGCTTTGGCGCTCGTGAAGAATGACGGCGAAATGATGCAAGAAGCCCTTTTGGAGCAGTTTTTCAAAGCTTGCGATAGCGTGGAGCTAGGCTTTGATGAGCTCTATAGCCTCTATATCGGCAAGAACGCTCTCAATCAGTTTCGCCAAGAGCATGGCTACAAAGAGGGAACATACCAAAAGGATTGGGGAGGCAAAGAGGATAATGTGGTGATGCAAGAGATTTTGGCTCAAAATCCAGATATAAGTTTTGAAGATCTCAAAGCCAAACTCTTAGCCATCTATAAAGAGCTCTGATGTGGCTCTTTGTCTATCAAGAGGATACAAAAGAGTATAAAGATACACTTCAAAAAAGCTTTACTATCGAATCCGTCCCTTTTGACAAGAGGCTCTCCATACAGCCAAATAGCAAAGTTTTTTTGATGCTGGATGATGAGAACTTTTTGGCATTTGTTCAAAAATTTAGCGATCTGTCTTGCCAAATCTATATCCTTCCATTTGCGAAAAACCCTCTCCAGCAAAAGGCTTTCAACATCCCAAGTAATTTCGACGAGGCTCTGCAGCGCTACCAAGAGGAGAAAATCGCATACACAAACACCCTTTTGCGGTGCAACGAGATGACCAGTATCGGCTGTGTCACTATAGGCAAAAGTGACGTGATCCAAAAAGATCTCCTCTCTTTTTTGAAAGCCCTACTCTCGTTGCACCTTTTACCTCTAAAAATTACTACGAAAGAGGATCAAGAGTTCAAAAGCGCCGCTCTGTTCATCGAGGCTGGCAACGAAGCGCTTATGACAAAAAAGCGCCTAAGCTTCTTCAAAACGAGTGACAATCAGTGTAAGAGGATCGCTGCCATCATCTATGCACCAAAAAGCCTGCTGCAAGCGTTGCGTCTTAAATTTTTGCCAAAAAACCAAGAGAATCAGCCACTCCCAGAGGGAATTGGCGTTATCAAATCCGCAAAGCTTCTCATTACCTCTCTTGATGGACAAGCTTTAGATCTGCATATTAATGGCAAGCTTGTCAGCACAAAAAACGTGGAGCTCGAGAGCAAAGAGATGGCAATGCAAATTGCTACCACCTTTAGCTGTGTAAGCGCAGAGGAAACAAAAGAGAGTATTCGCATTCAAAAACTCCCAACCAATGAAGAGCTTATCAATTTTTATACCAAAAAGCACCTCCCCCTCCTACCCATCGCTGCTGAAGAGGATTTTGCCGAACTCTTTACGAAACTTCGCCAAAACGCCAAAATGAGCGTTGCATATACGGTTTTACTTATCATCAGCGTGCTCATGGCTACCACAGGGCTCTTTCAAAACTCCGCCCCTACCATCATAGGTGCGATGATCTTAGCACCTCTTATGGGGCCAATCATCTCTCTTGCCATGGCAGCTGTACGCTTTGATGCTACCCTCTTGCGTCAAAGCCTAAAAAGCGTCGTGCTCTCAACTCTCTTAGCCCTCTTGCTGTCGGCTTCTTTCGCAGCTCTTCTTTCTCTTCGTCATATCACAGAGCAAATGGCAATGCGAACACACCCCACTCTGCTCGATTTGGCTGTAGCCATCCTCGCTGGCATCGCAGCAGCTTACGGGCATGCAAATTCAAAAGTGGGCGAATCGTTGGCAGGCGTGGCGATCGCCGTAGCTTTGGTGCCTCCTCTTTGCGTAGCGGGCATCGGCATTGGCTGGATGCAGCCCAATCTCTTCTTTGGCTCAATCCTGCTCTTTTTGGCCAACGTCATTGGCATTATTTTTGCCGCTGGCATGGTTTTCTATCTTTTGGGTTTTGCATCGCAAAAGTACGTCGCTGCAGCCTTTTTCATCAAGACCATAATGGTTGCTTTCATCATCATCCCCCTTTGGCTCTCTACACGTACATTTTTGACTGAAGAGAATCTTTATAGTAAAATCGCACTACTTAACAAAAATATAGATTCTACCACTATACAAATTGAAAAAATTACTCTCCAAGGTAATCATATGGAGGTTTATGTAGATATCTTTGCATCAAAAAGACTCTCTCCTACAACTAAGCAAGCATTAATCAAAAAAATCAAAAAATTTGTGCCTCCACATACAACTATAATTGTTTCAAATAAGGAGAGGTATTAATGCAAAAAATAGATCCAAAAAACCTCATGGCTCTTGAGCGTGCAGTAGCATCGCTGCTTGGTATTGCCATTTCGTTTATTGTTTTAGGGTTTGTAGTGCAAAAATTTGAACTTTTTTTGCGCTTGATAGCTTATGAAATCAATGCAAATACAAAAAATCTTCATCTCCCATCTATGATACAGCATTATTATCTTTATCAATATTTGGGGATAATGATAGTAGTGGCAGGTATCATTGTAGCTGTATATAGCTATTTTTACTATCTTAAATGGATTGAACTTTTACAAAAAGGTAAAATTGATAGTGATAAAAAAGTTTATTTCTATATTTCTCTCTTTATCGCGTTCATTGGTATTATTCTTGTAATCTTAATGAGCATATGAGCGGCGCAGCTGTAAGCCGAGTTCTGTCTTGGATAGCAATTTATCTAAACTCTATGTCGCCATAGAGCTCTAGCGTCGCACTCAAAAGTGTGAGGCTTTAACCTGGTGCGACTTGCTGCGGGTTGGGTTTACACTGCCCTCTTTGTTGCCAAAGAGGCGGTGAGCTCTTACCTCGCCTTTTCACCCTTGCCTGTGCCAAAAGGCCATCGGCGGTTTCTTTTCTGTTGCACTTTCCCTCGGCTTTCGCCGGCCACCCGTTAGGTGGAACCCTGCCTCACTGCAGCTCGGACTTTCCTCTTGGCCTGAGCCAAGCTGCTATCCGCTGCGCCAAAGCTATTATACCTTAAATTTAACTTAATTTCAACCAGCCCTTACTATATACCATAGTCCCACGCCCAAGATGAGTGTTATAAAATTTAAAGCCATAAAGCGAAGTAGAAAAAGTGGCTCTTTATATTTGGCAATATAAAACTTGTAGGCAATAATATTTGCAAGCGAACCCCACAAAATTCCATATCCTCCTACACTTACACCCCACAAAAGTGGTTGCCACTGCTGGGTAAAGTTGGCTACTACCACGCTAGCTGGCACATTGCTTATTAGCTGCGAAAGAATAAGAGAGAGCCAGAAAATATCGTGAATATGGGTAATATCTTTTTGGAAAAAAAAGCCAATATTATCGGCAATGCCAAAAAAAAGAAAAAAAGTGGCTAGTAAATAGTAGTCAATCTGCAAACTTTTTGGATCGCGAAAAAGTGCGTAGAAAAATACTACAAACGCCAAAAAGAGAGGTACCACTTTTACTACTGCAGAAACTACTAATAGAAAAAGAAATAGAAACTCTTTTGCTTTTCGTGTAGGAGGCTTTACAACAACTTCATTATCATTTACCACCTCAATGTGCAACATTGCAACTAAAAGAAGAGAAAACAGAAAAATAAAAAGCACAAAAGGAAAAATAGAAGCTACAAACTCTTGGAAAGTCAGATTGTATTGCCAAAAGATGTAGAGATTTTGCGGAGTGCTACTTGGCAAAAGGGCTGCACCGTTTGCTGCAATCGCTTCGATAATAATGAGATATGCTTTTTTGGGACTATTAAGCAAAAGAGTAATCGGCACTATTACAATGAGCGCCACATCATTTGTCACAAAAAAGAGATCAAAAATGTAACTATCACCAAAGCGTATGCTGGATAAATTCCTTGCTCGATTTTGATAGCAATGAAATGTAGCAAGCCTGAGTTCTCAAGCCCCTTAATTGCGATAAAAAGCGTAAAGAGAATAAAGAGCACCTCATACTCATCAGATGAATAGTGAGGAAAACGGTGCAAAAGCAACGATGAGGCTATCCACAATACCAAAGAGAGCCAAAAGAGCCACTCTTTGGTAATGAAGCTTCTTATCTTATGGTTCATAATGTAAAATTACAGGCTCCGAGTAGTTTGGCACATCATCATAGCTAAAGACGGCGTAGAATTTGGCTATTTTGGTATTGCCAAAGTTATCATAAGTATACTCATCTTTTCCGGCATAGAGTTTCACGCCATCGTACGGATTGCGTGGCGGATGAAATCTGTTGCGCACCACATAGGCACCTACGAAATCTTTATCTTTTGGATTCTTCCAAGTTAACTTCACCATACCCTTTTCAACCGTAGCTTTTATATCGCTTACAGGTGCTACTGGCTTTTTTCGTCTTTTTATATATTTGACTACTAGTTTCACCTCATGCTCGCTCATCCTGTCGTACCAGTCTATGATATGATCCTTCGTGGCGGATGCCAAAGTTGGATGGATGATGAACGAAACTGGGCGATTTTGGGCGTGAAACTCTTCTAATGCGATCTTGCTAGCGGTATCGAACAAAAAGTAGTGCACGCTGCTTTTTTGCAGATCCTCCTCGCTCACCTCGTAGTCGATAAAGCCAAGAGATTTTCTTTTGTGGATATGATCGTAATCTATTTTTTCAAGATCCACAAACTCAATCAAGTAGCGGATATCCTCGCTGCTTTTTACGATCTTTTTGCTCTGAATCTTGATATAAGCTTCTGTGATGACAGTTTTTTCAGGATCAGGTAAAAGGCCAAGATCAAACTCCATATACCCATACACTACTCTGCCCTCTTTGTCAAATCCGCAGCGAAGCCTATCTACGACTATTCCCTCTTGCGAGATGGTTTTGAGCTGCAGTGGGGCGATTTCTGCTTCTACTGGAGGGATGGTATATTTGATGTCAAGATGTGGGCGATAGTGGATCCCGCCACCAAATGGTCCATAGCCAAGATCAAACATCATCATCTGGCTGTCTGCTCCAAGAGGCAGCTTGGTTGGCCCTTGCATACGAAAAAGAACTTCTTGTTTTTTGAGGCACTCTTGCAAAAGCTTCCTCTCATACTCATTGAGCTCCCAAGTCTTCCAGATCCCTTGTGTGAGCTTTTCGGAAGGGATGGTCTGACCAAGGGTCTGGATAACTTTTGCGTTGTGAATCTCCTCAAAACTACTAAGATTTTTTACATCCTCTATGAAGCTAATACTCCACTCTCCATACTTCTCAATCTTGACGTTGACGCGATTGAGTGGATAGAGGCTGATGCGAGCCTCTTTGATGATAGCGTTAGGTGGGATGGAATTGAGTTTAAATTTCATCACCCCATAGCTGATGCCTAGCGTCTTGTTCACTCCTACAAAAAGAGAATTCTTGCCAAAATGCTCCGCATTTTTTTGGGATTTTTGCGCCACGTAGCCAATCTCTTGTGGATTGGGGAAGATACTTCGAAAAAACTCATCTCTCTCTAGCTGCGTCATTACCTTTACTTGCGGTGCAAAAGGGCCTTTGAGTTTTGTTATGGAGTCTACTGCACGAATATAGTAAAAATAGAGCTTGCCGCTCTTTCTATCTTTGTCGATATAGCTCAAATTGGCGGTTGTCGCTATGAGAGATGGCTCTTTGCAAGCCTCTTTGTGCTTTTCGTTGCGATAGATCTCAAAGTAGATATGTGGGCTTGGCTCATACTCCCAGGTAAGCTTGACGCAGTTACTGCCAACCTCTTCAAGAGTAAAATTCTCCACTCTTGCAGGTGTATTGGAGGAGTAGTTGCAGGCTTGATTAAGCGCATACAAAAGGGCTGGAATATTCTCATCGATCGATTCGCTCATATTTTGCAAATAATCTGGTATGTTTCTCGTACCAACCTCCACTACGGTAGCTAAAATCCCTCTAGAGTAGTAATACTCCCTCCCACTGCCACTAATGAGCTTTGCAGGGGGTTTGCCCCTGTGAATCCCATAGCGCCTTCCTGTTACCTTTTCAATCTCAAAGTTCATATTGGCGCACAGCACATTGAGATCCGTTCCTTCAATCTCGGCTTCATGGTTGAATTTGTGTGCCGGGAAAAAAACATTACCTTGAGAATGATAATCAAGAGCTATGGTAATGTTTGGATGATTGTCTACAAACTCTTTGATAGCTCTAGTTTCTGGCTCACTAAATGGCTCAGGACCTCCATAGATGTTTGAGGTGTAGTTTTTGCTTTTTGTCCAGCCCACGCTAAAGTTTCTATTGAGATCCACTCCGTAGCTGCCATCTGGATTCTTGCGCCTATTTTTTCGCCAAAAGGAGTAGTGTGTCCTGCTATATTC
The DNA here is from genome assembly GCA_015494535.1 of Nitratiruptor sp. Classification (GTDB taxonomy): domain Bacteria; phylum Campylobacterota; class Campylobacteria; order Campylobacterales; family Nitratiruptoraceae; genus Nitratiruptor. Next base: position 48,386 of record WGBC01000026.1, read on the forward strand.
AAATCCATCGGGGTTGAGCACTGGCACGATGTAGAGCGTATTCTTGGCCAAAGCGCTGATTACTCTCGGATCGCTTTTGTGGTGGGTCAAGAGATAGTCGATAAAAGCAACTGCCAATTCGTTGCCTATCCACTCTCTTGCGTGAATGGTGCCGGTATATAAAAGGGCAGGTTTGAGATCGGCAAACTCCACATCCAATGAAATCGTAGCCAAAATGATATCCCTGTCTTCCCATGTCTTACCAATAGATTGGATCTTAATGAGATGGGGATACTCTTTGACCTTTTGTTTCAAAAATGCAACTGTCTCATCATAGGATTTATACTGATGTTTCAAACTGCTCCTTTTTAAAGTTTTTCCAAGAATCTAGTAGTTTTTGTAATGTTTTTTCTTTAATGCCTTTGAGCTCAAGCAGGGCATCTGGATTGTTATCGAGTTCATAAGCAATATTAAACGCATCCATCTGATCCAAAATTTTAGTGGCTTTTTTCTTGCCAAGTCTTTTATGCAAGAAAGCGATCACATCTTCTTCCTTGACGCTCACTGGTTGCTCATCGCTTGGCTCTTCGAAAATATGCTCCTCATTGGAAACTTTCTCCTCCTTGGTTGGCTTTTCACTCCAAAAATTTTTGCACTTACTCGTAAAATCCCACTGCTCGCTTGGCCACTCTTCATACTCTCTATCCTCGGTATTGAGCATAGGATACTCTTCATCAAGCTGCCAAATTTTGTGCTGGGTGCCTTGCTCGTCGAATTTTACCCTATTTAAGAAATATTCTCCATCAAAACTTGGCGTATAGCGCCCAAATGTTATGTAGCGCATAGTACGCAGCAAACTGCTGTCGATCTTGCCAAGCTCCTCCCAGTTATACACTGGAATATTTGGCTTAGGAAATCTACCACCACTTAATTTCCACATCAAATACTGCCCTATCCAATCCCTGATATAAGGAAAGGCAGCAAAAGCAGTAGCGCATTCTAAAATCCTATACTTGCCATCTTCCTTGCCTACAGCAATATCACACGCCCAATACTCGGCATTAGCGGCTTTACTCACTTTTACGGCCAAATCCAGCACCCCTTTTGGCACGTTCATATAGTCTATACTGCCACCCTGACTGGTGTTGGTTAGCCAGTGTCCTTCAGGAGGCCTTCGCCAAAAGGCGCATACTGGTTTGTGACCAATGAGCATCACACGAATATCGGCGCTCATCGGTACGAAATCTTGCACGTAGATTGGGCAGTACTTCTTCTCTTCCAAAAGCTTCTTGGCCTCCTCATAGCTATCCACCTTATGCACGTAGTAGCCTCCATAGTTGCTTGGCCCATAGCTTCTTTTGATAATTTTTGGATATGTGGTGGTGCGCAAAAACTCCATTCCCTCCTCTTTGTCATAAAAGATATAAGTTTTTGGCACGGGAATATCATATTTCCAGCAAAATCTAGTCACATTCTCTTTGGATTTGTTGGCAAACTGCGCATCGAGCGAGGGTATGAAGCGTACGTTTGGCAGCTTCTTTGCAATCTTTCTAAACGTCTCGTAGGCGGTAGCTGGAATGTTGCCGATGAGTACATCGATCTTTTTCTTTTTTACCTCTTTGATAAATCTCTCCTCATCACCCTTCCAGTGATAGACAACCGTCTCGATTTTGTCAGGCCAACCGCGAAAGTTGCTCCTATCGAAAAATCTCAATACATAATCTAAATACAAAAGTCCTATTTTTGGTAATTTTTTAGCCATTTTTGATCCTTTTTTGTATAAGTTCTACAATTTTTTCTATTTTTTTGTCATTGAAATTAAGTCCCATCTTCTCTTGCTCAGGCGTTGCAAACGCTGGAATACCATTGACTTCCAAGACAATATACTCTTCATGCTCCCTATCATAAATGATATCCACTCCTGCAATCTCTATATCAATTGCCTTAGCAGCCCTTTTAGCAAGTTCAATCACTTCATCCTCACACTCTCGTAAAATCACGCTGCCACCACTAGTCACATTGGTTCTCCAATCACCATCCTTTGCTTTTCTGCCATAACATGCAATAAATTCGCCATCCACGATGTCCACTCTATAATCGCTCCCATCGTAATCTATGAACTTTTCGATATAGAAAAAGCGCAGATCCGTTTGGTTGAGAAACGGCAAGATCATATCGAGCTTATCCTTGCTATCCACCAGCGCCATACCCATGCCACCCCAACCATCGACCGTCTTAAATACCGCTTTGCCCCACTCCAAGACTTTATTGCGAATCGTCTCCACATCCTCTCTGTGGCACAAAAAATAGTCAGCTGTCTTGATGCCGGCATTTCTTAGTACGTCGTTGGTTTTGAATTTGTCTTCGCTGATGTTGAAGGCTCTAAAATTGTTGATGCATGGCACATGCCTATCAAGTGCTTCATAAAGATAGACTTGATATTTGGTTTGCTCGCCCGCATTGTAACTAAAAAAGCAATCAAGCTCATACATGTTTATGCCATTTAAGAGCAGCTTCCCGCTCTCAGCCACCGCATGGCGAAGATTGAGGCCAGTCGAGACAATATGACCATACTCTTGCAGCCTATCGACTATCTTTTTTTGGATGATATCCCCACCCCCATTTTGATACATCCAGATGCCTATATGCGCCATTAGGAGTCCTTTAAGATGTTTTAATCTATAATACAAAAAAGTTGATTAAGGATGAGTAAAATGGGATACGATTTTAGTGAGTTGGCAGAAATTATCAATATCAATTCCTACACCAAAAATAAAGCTGGCGTGGACGAAAATGGAAAGATATTTCGAGAAAAATTTGAAGCGCTGGGGTTTACAACCACCATTTTTGAAAGAGAAGAGTTTGGCAATCATTTATGGTTCAAATCCAAACATAAAGATGGCAAGAAGATGCTGCTTCTTGGGCATATTGATACCGTTTTCCCTCCCGGCAGCTTCGAAGATTTCAGTGAAGATGAGGAGTGGATATACGGGCCCGGAGTGTGCGATATGAAAGGCGGGATATTTGTAATGTTGGAGGCTCTTAGAGCTCAAGAAAAAATATATAACATCGATGTCTTTTTAGTAACTGATGAAGAGATTGGCAGCGACGACTCAAGAGAGCTTACCTACTCATTGGCTAGAGAGTATGAGTATTGTCTAGTATTCGAAGCGGCAGGTAGAAATGACGAGATAGTGACGGCGAGAAAAGGTATCGGCACCTTTACAATCGAAATCAAGGGCAAAGCCGCTCATGCAGGCAACTGCTACACACAAGGCGTAGATGCCAATAAAGAGGCGGCCCATAAGCTTTTGGCACTCTCGCACCTTACAGACTTGGCTGCTGGGACGACTCTGAATGTTGGCAAAATAGAGGGCGGTATTGGTGCAAATACCATTAGCCCAGAGGCAAAACTCCTCTTTGAAGCCCGTTTCACCACCACAAAAGAGCGCGATAGGGTCTTGCAAGAGATTACAGAGATCACCAATACATCCTTCGTGGATGGCAGCAGTGCGACGCTTGGAGGAGGTCTGCAAAGAGACGTGATGGAAGAAAACCAAAAGCAGCTGCAATTTATCAAAGAATTAGAAAAGTGGAGCGGTAGCAAACTTCTTACAGAGAGACGTGGAGGTGGGAGCGACGCGAATATTGCGGCAAGTGCCGGCGCAATTACGCTCGATGGCTTTGGACCCTTTGGGGATGGGGATCATACCATACATGAGAGGGCTAGCAAAAAGAGCTATCTTAATAGAATTGAGCTGGTAAGCAAAATTTTTAGAGGATTTATGGCAAATATTTAGCCTCTATTCCACTTTTTGCGCAGCTCCTGCTGACGCTTTATGAAGTTTTTAATTAAGGATGAAGTATCAAAGCCCAGCTTTTCTCGCATCTCATCCACATCCAGCCCGCACGCCTCTACCGCCCTTTGCATTAAATGCTCGTTTTCTAGTAGCAGATGTGGCTCGATTTTATGGCTTTTGAGATACTTGAAGAGTCTTTTTACATCCTTTTCATCAATCTCTCTATCTTTTAGAAGATATTGGAAGTGTTTAAACTCCACTTTTCTTTTTCGCCAGCTATAATAGAGTGCGGCTATGGCAAAAAGAAGCATAAAAACAGCCAAGATAGCAAGAGCTTTGATAATACTCTCGCTATCTTGCGAATACCGAAAATGGCGTGCAATCTCTTCAAACATATTTATACTTCATAGCCCATTTTCTGCGCAACCTCTTTGATGTGCGCAAGTCTCTTCTCAATTGGTGGGTGCGATGCGAAAAGATCCATAAATCCCACAATACCAAAAGCCTTCATATCGCTAGGAAGTGCAATCTGCTCTTTTGGAATCTGGCCTAGCTTTGCCAAAGCGTAGTAGATGCCTCTTGGACCATCTAAGCGAACCGCTCCTTCATCCGCTTTATACTCTCTATATCTGCTAAACCACATGGCAAGCATGGTTGCGAATATGGTAAGAGCGATTTCAAGAGCAAAACTGATAGCCATATAAGCCATAGGAGACGGATTGCCCTCTTCATCCTTTGGCGCTAGGATATTTGCTAGGAGGCGAGAGAAGAAAAAAACGAAGGTATTGAGCACGCCTTGCAAAAGCGTCATGGTTACCATATCGCCATGCTTGATATGGCTAATCTCATGCGCCAATACGCCCTCCACCTCTTCCGGACTCATGAGTTCCAATAGACTTGTGGATACCGCCACAAGTGCATCGTTTCTATTCCACCCTGTAGCAAAGGCGTTTGGCGGCCCATCGAAGATCCCCACTTCCGGCCTACCAATACCTGCCTCGTCGGCAAGCTTGTAAACCGTACTAACTAACCACTCTTCAGTAGCGTTGCTTGGCTGCTCAATCACCCGCACACCCATATGCATCTTTGCCATCCATTTGGAGAGAAAAAGGCTAATAAGCGCACCGCTAAATCCCACGATAAACGAAAGTATTAATAGTCCGCTTGTAGTAGAGTGATCTAGCCTAATACCAAAAAAGGCTTCAAGAACAAAAATCGTCAAATATATGGAAGCCATCACGGCCAAGTTCATCAATATAAAGAGAACTATTCCCATTTACCCTCCTCTTTTTTGTTTTTAGTGATTGTAGCGAAAAAAGTTAAAACTTTCTGCAACCTATATACCACTTTTTTTGCTTAAGCAAAAGGCGATTCCTTTTTCGTAATAGGCAGCCTCATTGATAAATACCCCATAACATGCATCCCTATCAAAAAAATACTCCTTCTCATCAAATCCCAAAAATATCGGATCGCCTTTATGCAATAGTTGATAATCCCTACCAGCAAACTCTGGATGGATCATGGCTGCAATCTCGCCATCTTTTCTTGGAAAATCGATTGTATCAAATATATCATAGCACTCTACCTCTTCATCCATACTCTCCTCTTTTTGCAAAATATCAAGAGCTCTGTGCACCACTTTTAAAGTTTTAAAAAAAAGTTCACTATCCAAAACCCCTTGGCATATTGGGCCAACTTCAATAGTGATGGAGGCTGGCACAATGGAGTTGATAAATGCCCCCTCATCGGTGGAAAACCAGCGCAAAATCCTCACTTCCTCAAATTCGCTAGCTAAAATCTTGGCCACGTTTTCACTGAGCTTCTCTTGAGAGCTGAGCACGATGGTGATGCCCATATTTGCGGTCGTGGTATGCAAATCTATCAAAAAGTCGCAATCTCTCAAACGATCCTTTATCACTTTTGCCCTCTCAAACTCATAAATATGGCTGTCTTGCATAAGCTTGGCTTTATCAAATGATCTGTTAAGATCGTAGTCTATATATCTTCTGCACTCCTTGATAGCTTTTGGATTTGCCAAAAGGAGATCTAGTTGCAATTCTTTGGGGCTCAATCCATCACTTTGCAGCTTTTTGACTAGATACACTCCCAAAAGCTCATTGCCATGCACGCCGCCACTAATTGTTACACGCATCATATTCCTTTTGCTTTTTTTGTATAATAGCAAGAAAAAGAGGTTTGATGAATAGTTACAGGCTGCTTTTTGAATCCGAATACGAAGACGTGATAGAAAAACTAAAAAGCGAGAGGGATCGAAACATCACCGGCTACTACGATCTGCCTTTTGATTCCATCAAGCTTCCAAAAAAAGATTTTCAAGAAATCGTACTTATTGGCATAGGGGGCTCATCTCTTGGAACAAGAGCAATTGATAGCTTCTTGCGCTTAAAACGCAAAGCCAAAAAGATCCACTACCTGGACAATCCCGATCCCGTCGCATTCAAAAATAAATTAAGCAGAATAGATCCCACAAATTCCCTTTTCATTCTCATCTCGAAATCCGGTACCACATTAGAGACCATTACGCAGTTTAAAGCCCTCTTACATTACTTCAATCTTGATTTATCCCAAGATGCCAAGAGATTCATCTTCATTACAGACAGAGACTCCGCCCTTGACAAACTAGCCAAAAAGTACCAAATCGAATACTTTTCTATTCCCAAAAACGTTGGCGGCAGGTTTTCTGTTCTTAGCAATGTAGGTATGATTCCCTTGGGGCTTGCGGGCTATGAAATAGAAAAGATCCTCTATGGAGCCAAGTTTTTCATGCAGCGCTTCTTCGCTAAAAAAGAGACAACTATTCTCAAAAAGGCCTCGTTTCTAGCCAAAAATTGGCAACAGTATCCAATGAACGTGCTCTTTTCCTATGCTAATGAGCTGGAAAACTTCAATAAGTGGTATATGCAGCTATGGGGTGAGTCTTTGGGCAAAATCGATGCGCACGGCCAATCGGTAGGGCTTACGCCAATTACGCTGATAGGTCCCAGAGATCAGCACTCCTTCTTGCAGCTTCTAGCCCAAGGGCCAATCGATAAGAGCGTAACGTTTCTAAGGATCGCAAATTTCGAAGAGGATCTGCTCATCCCAAACTGCAGCTTGCCATATCTTGAGAGCACCGATTTTATCAATGGACTCACCTTCGGCCAGATGGTAAATGAGCAAGCCAAAGCCACCATGAAGAGCCTCAAAAAGCGCAATATGCCAATCGATGAGATAATCCTGCCTTGCATCAACGAAGAGAGTATCGGGGAGCTTATCGTCTATTTCGAGCTGCTCACTTCCAGCGTGGGAGCGCTCTTAGAAATTAATACCTACGATCAGCCAGGGGTTGAAGAGGGCAAAAGGATTTTGCGCGAAACTATCGGCTAAAGCCAGCAGAAGCTGGCTTATAGCTTGATGATGCGGCTTCGCACATCTTTAGTGGCTTCTACCATGTTTTTTAGAGATGGAATCACCTCTTCCCATTTTCGTGTTTTCAAACCACAATCCGGATTTATCCATAGCTGCTTTGCTGGCAATACCTGCAGACGGTTTTCGATCTCTTTAATAAGCTCCTCTTTGCTTGGCACGCGAGGGCTATGAATATCATACACCCCTGCTCCCACCTCTTTTTGGTAGTCGTAGTTTTTGAAGGCTTCCAAGAGCCTATTGCCATTTCTAGCAGTTTCGATAGAGATAACTTCCGCATCCATCGCATCTATGGTTGGCATAATGTCGTTGAAGTCGCTATAACACATGTGGGTATGGATTTGGGTTTGGGGCTTTGCGGGAGCTGTGGCGATTTTGAAGCTCTCCACCGCTACTCTTTCATATTCGGCTCTATTTTCTTGTCGCAATGGGTAACCCTCTTTGAAAGCAGCTTCGTCCACTTGAATGATCTTGATGCCAGCTTCTTGCAAGTCCGCCACTTCATCGGCGATTGCCAAAGCCATCTGTTTGTAGACCTTTTCACGCTCAAGATCATCCCTTACAAATGACCAATTGAGCATCGTTACTGGACCTGTAAGCATCCCTTTGACAATTTTGTCAGTACGACTTTGAGCATAGGTAATCCACTCTACCGTCATAGGAGCTGGCCTGCTCACGTCCCCAAAAATAATTGGAGGCTTGACGCACCTACTTCCATAGCTTTGTACCCAGCCATTTTCGCTAAATGCCACGCCTTCAAGCATTTGGCCAAAGTATTCCACCATGTCATTGCGCTCAAACTCCCCATGCACCAAAATATCCAAGCCCACATCCTCTTGGACTTTGATGCAGTAATCGATAAATTCGCGCATCTTTGCTTTATACTCTGCTTCGCTAATTACTCCATCTTTGAAATCTTTGCGAACTTTCCTTACCTCTGGCGTTTGAGGGAAACTACCTATTGTAGTGGTTGGTAAGATTGGATAGCTAAGGAGTTCATGCTGAATCCGTAAGCGCTTGGTAGCCGGCATGGAGCGCTCTTTTTGCTCTTGGGTTAAGTTTTGTAAGCGCTCTTGGACTGCTTCATTGTGGATTTGCAACGATGTTTTTCTGGTTGCATTTGCCGCTTTGTTGGCTTCATAAAGCCTACTATCTTTGCCTAACTCTTTGCCGCGATAGAGTTTATCAATAATACGAAGCTCATCAAGCTTCTCATTGGCAAAAGCAAGCCAGCTTTTTATGTTGCTATCAAGCTTTTCTTCATAGCGCAGGGTATAAGGCACATGCAAAAGAGAGCAGCTTGTAGAGACTATTACTTGCTCTTTATCGATTGGCAAACTTCGCAGGAATTTTACTTTCTCATCGATATCGCTAATCCAGATATTTCTGCCATCCACAATCCCTGCAATTAACTTTTTATCGCTTTTTGCAAATCTTTCAATAGCCTCAATATTGTTCTTACCATAGACTAAATCTAGTCCAATGCCGCTAATTGGCATATCAAGAAGAATTTCTACAGCCTCTAAAGCGTGTTCAAAATATGTAACCACACATAGCTCCAACCCTGCCACTGCTAACTGATCATAAACTTTAAGAGCCTCTAGCTGCTTTTGAGTTGGATCTTTGACAAGGGCTGGCTCATCAAACTGCACAACTTTGACGCCATTTTGAGCTAGCTCTTCTAAAATCTGTCGATAGATTGGCAGGATTTTTTCTATAAGATCTAACGGATCGATACCATCAATCGTTCTAGAAAAACTCAAAAATGTCACAGGGCCGATGAGATTAACTTTTGGTTCAATCCCCAAAGCTTTAGCCTCTTTATACTCTTGCACTATTTTAGAGGTATTTGGGCTAAATGAACTCTTTTTGTGAAGTTGCGGCACGAAGTAATGGTAGTTGGTATTGAGCCACTTTGTCATAGGTAAAGCTTTATGCCTCGCATCGCCACGCGCCATAGCGAAATAGCGATCAATTCCACTGAGATCTTTGTATTCATCAGGTTCACACCCAAGCAAAACAATCATATCAATCATTTGATCATAGTAGCTAAAATCATTACAGCTAATATATTCGATCCCAGCCTCTTTTTGGTACTGCCAGTGGCGAGCTCTTAGCTCTTTAGCCACACTCTCTAGCTCTTCAAATCCAATTTCACCTCTCCAATACTTTTCCAAAGCAAATTTAAGCTCTCTTTTTTCACCAATTCGAGGATATCCTATAACGTAAGGCATTGTATCTCCTTGTAAAAATTTTTAATATTTAAAAGCGATCAATAGAAGATGCAAAATGGAGGAGCAATACCAGTTTTTGTATAGCGACACTTACAAACAGGGGGTTTTTTGATGCGTGAAAGTCGCAGGACTTTATGAGCTAAACAAGCAAAAAACATATTGCAATAGCAAGGTTTAACCTGAAAAAGAGTTGAGGTCTTGTTTTCTAAAAGCTCATCGGGTGGATCGTCGCTGCTTTCATATTGTATAATATTATATCGATAAAAGCGTACAGAGGTGATAATTTTTTGCAAAATTACGCCTGCATTTGTAGCAGTCATCGCACGAAGGCTAAAGTAGTTTTTCTTAAAGCCTTTAGCCACCAAGAAGCCACCTCTCCAAAATCTTTTGTGCAGCAATGGAGTCTAGGCGACCATCCTTTTTATGTTTCATAACGCCTTTGGTAGCCTCTTTGGCTTCATGGCTCGTAAAACCTTCATCCACATAGAAAACCTCTCCATCAAAGTCCAATAGACTCACAAAATGGCGTATTCTTCTACTCATCTCCTCTTTGCTGCTGCCATCTGGGATGCCTACAATGAGCTTTTCTATCTGCCATTGGTGCAAAAACTCGCTCACCTCTCGCGCTGCTTGCTCGCGATTTTTCCTAAAAATTGGAGTTTGCGGCAATGCTATCTTGCCATCCAAGCTTATGGCCACGCCTATGCGCTTTAGCCCCACGTCCAAAGCCGCCACCCTACTTGCCAAGGCAAAACTCCCCAAACATCTTATCAAGCAGCTCGCTGCTTTCCATCGGCCTAGTAATCGATCCAATATAACGCAAAGCTTCGTTTATATGAAAAGCAAAGATCTCCAACTCTCCCATCTGCAGCGGAGAGAATGCGGCTTCTATCTCTTGCAGAGTATTTTGTACCGCATCAATTTGCCTTTTGGAGATAAGCAAAATCTCCTCTGTATTAGCGTAATTAGCAAGTATCTCTTGTAGTCTCTCAATCAAAGCTGAAATGTCTTCTTTGACGCTTAACCTCAAAGCAGGCCACCCTTCTAGCTGCGCCACTGCGCCTCTATCTACTTTATTGAGCACGACGATGATATCCTTTTTCTCTCTGTACTCCTCTATCAGCTTCAAAATCTTCTCATCCTCATCATCCAAAGGCTTGCTCGCATCGAACATCGCGATGACTATATCGCTCTCCTCGATTGCCGCAATGCTGCGTTCAATTCCTATCTTTTCTATCTCATCCTTGGCCTCGCGTATGCCTGCGGTATCTACAAAGCGTACAAGATGTGAGCCAATTCTAACACTCTCTTCGATGGTGTCTCTAGTGGTTCCTGCAATATCGCTCACAATGGCCCTCTCGTATGAGAGGAGTGCATTGAGGAGGCTGCTTTTACCTGTATTTGGCTTGCCGACAATCGCCACTTTGAAGCCATCAATCAATCCTTCTCTTCGCTTACTGGAAGCTACGGTATTAGCGAGCAATTTTTGAATCTCATGCAGCTGCTCAACCATCTGCTCTTGCAAATCCTGGGGCAGATCCTCTTCTGCATAGTCGATGTTCACTTCCACATAGGCTAAAATACGAATGAGCTTCTGGCGGATATCTTCGACAAACTCTTTGAGCTCACCTTTGAGCTGGCGTGCCAAAATCTTGGCTGCATCTTCGCTCTTGGCTTCGATTATTTTGGCTATCGCTTCAGCTTCACTCAAGTCTATTTTGCCATTGATAAATGCTCGTTTGCTAAACTCCCCAGGCTCTGCCAGTCTCGCTCCTGCTTCGAACACGGCATCAAGCACCATTTTGGCTACCACCACACCACCATGACACTGAAACTCTACGATATCCTCGCCTGTGAAACTATACGGAGCTTGAAAGTAGATAAGGATGCCTTGATCGATAAGAGTGTTATCAAGAGTATATATAGATCGAAGATGTGCTTTTCTTGGAAAGAGATCTTTTTTGGTAAGCTTTTTGGCAATGGTAAGTGCCTCTGGACCGCTCACTCTTACAATCGCGATGGAACCAACCCCCAAAGGGGTGGCTATCGCGGCGATGGTATCAGTTTTTTCTAAACTCATTAACGATAATATACTTCTCTTGGTTTCTCTCTCTGATAGCTACATATTTATCTGGAAAAGCTTCTCTTAATTGTCTAAGTGCAATCTGAATAAGTACGCCATCAAGAGGTTTAGTTTGGCCTCTACCCTCTTTTTTGATACGCTCAATCAAAGGAGCAAGATAGGCTCTAATCATCTCCTCTTGCGTTTTGAGAAACTCAGCGATCTCCAGGCGAATTTGCAAGTTGTATTTTGGGTTGATCCAGTTAAAGAGCATGTATGAGAGAGCTTTATATCGATACCCCTCTTTACCGATGAGTAGCGCCGCATCCTCGCCACTAAACTCTATTAAAAGCGTATCTTCATTGTATGGCTTCACCTCGACTCTATCGAGTTTGAAGCAGATTTTGTCAAAGAGGTTTTGTAGAGCAAACTCTACCTCTTGAGCAATTTGTTCTAGATCTTTTTTCTCTTTGTAGAAGTTATCAAAGATTTCATTCTCTTCTCGAGCTATTGTAGGAAGCGGTTCAGGGATCTCTGGTTTACTCTCTTCTTCTTTTTTGCAATAGACCAAGATGATTGCATTCTTTTTCCCAATGCCAAGAATCCCCTTGGATGGGTGCTGCAAAATTTTTGTCTCAAGATCGGCAATGGAACAGTTGAGTTCTTGCGAGGCCTTTTTATAGGCCTCTTCTAAAGTTGGTGCTTCGATTTTAATAGGATCTTTCATTATTTATCCTTATTTACTGACTTTCGCGCCTCGAAAATTTTGTTGACAATGAGTTGCTGGATGATAGAGAGAATATTGTTCACGAACCAATAGAGCGTCAAACCTGCCGGGAATGTGAGGAAGAAAAATGTAAAAACAATCGGCAAATAGGTAAAGATCTTCTTTTGCATCGGATCGGTTATGGTAGTCGGGGTAATCTTTTGGTGGATGAACATCGTCAATCCCATCAATACCGGCAATACAAAATAGGGATCTTTTTGACTCAAATCGGTTATCCACAAAATCCAAGGCGCCCCTTTGAGTTCAATTGCATTGAGCAATACTCTATATATAGCAAAAAATATAGGGATTTGCAAAAGCATCGGCAAACACCCACCCATTGGGTTTGCGCCATGTTTTTTGTAAAGCTGCATCATATGGGCGTTCATCTTTTGCGGATCGCCTTTGTATTTTTGCTGGATCTCTTTGATTTTTGGCGCGAGATCTTTTAGCTTTTGCATAGAGAGCATGCCTTTAAGCGTCAGAGGGAAGAGGATGATACGAATGATTATAGTCAAAATCACAATCGCCCATCCCCAGTTGCCAACAAAGTGGTAGAGCGCCAAAAGCGCTTTGAACATAGGTTTAGCGATGAATGTAAAAAAGCCATACTCAATCACATCGGTCAGTTCTGGATTGATACTTTTCAAAAGCTCATACTCTTTTGGCCCTGCATACCCTTTTACTTGGAATTCTGGGCTTCCTTCTACAAAGAGTATAGGATTGTTTTCGCTATCTTTTGAAACAACGACATTGAGTCCACGCTGTAAATCATAAAAGAAGGTCGTATAATACCTATCAAAAGCTGCAGCTATACGCGCTTTTTGAAAAACTTCACTCCCTAAAGCATCCCCATCTTCGATGATAGTGAGCGTACCGTCTTGCTCTTTGATGAGCGCGCCATGCACGGTGTAGCCATCAACTCTAACGCTTGGGCGATATCCAGGAGAAATAAAATACTTATGGCCATTTTGCAGCTTCACATGCACTTCATAGGCGCCAGTAGGATAGACAGTGATCTCTTTAGTTACCGTCTCATTGGAGAGTTTTTGCGTCAATGTTATCGTTTGCTTGCTTGATAGTTCTATCTCTTTTGCGCCACTGTAGCTATATGGCACCTTAAAGGACTCCTCGTTCAATGCTACGTCGCTGAATCGAAGTTCCAGTGGTTTTGGAAGTTTTGACTCATCAAAAAGCGCTATCTGTTTACCCTCTTCGTTTTTATACTTTTTCTCTTCCAAAATAATCTGCTTGATTCTTCCCAATTTGTCGATATAAAGTTCGAATCTTTTGGATTTGATTTTCACCAATACATCGTTATTTGCGCTGTTCTGTACGCTAGCTGGCGTCTGGGTCGATGGAGCTTTAGTGCTTTGTGTAGCTTGCTGTGGTTGGGGAGCTTGTAGTTGTTGGGAAGTTTTGACAGAGCTGTTTTGCTCGGCAACTGGCGGGGTTTTTGGCATAAAAAAATAGTCATATACCATCAAAACTATGAGAGAAATAATTGTAGCTAGAAGAACTCGCTGGTTTGTATTCATCTTCTCAAACATTGATTAGCCTTTAAAACTTTTTATAAGATAGAAACTGTTTTTATCTTTTGGCACAAGCCAGTAGTGGACATCGATCCTCTTAAAGGATACGTTATGGATACGCTTTCTTATCACGGGATAGTCGATCCCTCCAGCAAAAAGCTGATTGCATCGAAGCACCCTTGCAATCGAAAAAATAAAAGCCATGAAAAGATTGTCTTTTTCAAAGCGCCATTTGGCGTATTCAGAACAGGTTGGATAGTACCTGCAACTGCCATACGATAATAGAGTGAAGACCTTTTGATAAAGCTGCAAAAGGCCTAATATCGCTTTTCTTACCATAATTTTGAAACTACCGTTTTAAACCGCTTTTGCAGTATTGCATATGGCGCTTCCAAAATCTTTGGCTTAGCGACGAAAACGTACCATCCAGCCTGTAATCTCTCTATTACAGGAATAACCAAAGATCTCAAAATTCTCTTTGCCCTATTTCTTTTGACAGCTTTGCCAACTTTTTTGCTGGCTACGAAGCCAAATCTTTTGTCACTCGATTTGAGATAAAAAAGCACAAAAAACGGCGTATGAATGCTTTTGCCGTTTTTGTAGACTCTATCAAACTCTTTTTTGGTTTTAAGAGTTTGAAAACCTTTTATACTGCCAATCTTTTTCTGCCTTTTGCACGTCTTGCGTTGATCACTTTTCTTCCGTTTTTGCTCTTCATTCTTGCACGAAAGCCGTGTGTTCTTTTTCTACGGGTATTGTGTGGTTGATAAGTTCTTTTCATCTTTAGCTATCCTTTTATTAAAATTTTGGAGCCTTAGTTTACTAAAATGAAGCTTAAAAGGTGATTAGTTTATGGGGATTGATAAGGAGTATAGGGGGATGGCCAAAGAGATTAGACTCTTTGACCGTTGACAAAGACAATCACCTGATCGCCCTCGGCATCGAATTTGACACTGTCGCCCTCTTGAACTTTGTCTTCAAGGATAAGTTCTGCCAACCTATCCTCCACTATTTCATACAAAGCTCTCTTTAGCGGCCTTGCGCCATAAACAGGATCGAAACCGGCTCTTGCTATGAGTTTTTTGGCGCTTTCGGTCAATTCAAGCTTGATATCGCGCTCTTTGAGCTTCTCTTGAATTTTTGCAAACATGATATCCACGATTTTTACAATCTCTTGTTCGCCAAGAGGATTGAATATCACAATATCGTCCAAGCGGTTTAAGAATTCAGGCTTAAAGTATCTCTTAAGCTCATCTTTAACCGCTTTTTCTCTATCTTCTGGATCTCTAAACTCCATAATCTTATCGCTTGCGATGTTGCTTGTCATGATGATGATGGTGTTGCGAAAATCGACCGTCACGCCCTTGTTGTCTGTAAGGCGTCCATCATCAAGCACTTGCAACAAGATATTAAAGACATCTGGATGCGCTTTTTCGATCTCATCAAATAGCACTACGCTATATGGTTTTCTGCGCACCGCTTCAGTGAGCTGTCCACCCTCTTCATATCCCACGTATCCTGGAGGCGCTCCCACGAGGCGGCTGACCGCATGTTTTTCCATATATTCGCTCATATCAATTCTTATAAGCGCTTTTTCTGTATCGAACAAGAATCTTGCCAATGTCTTAGCTGTCTCAGTCTTACCAACCCCAGTAGGACCTAAGAACATAAAGCTACCAATTGGCCTGTTGGTATCTGAAAGGCCTGCTTTATTTCTCTTAATGGCACGCGCCACTGCTCTAATGGCTTGATCTTGTCCAACTACATACTTTCTTAACTCATCTTCAACGTGCAAGATCTTCTCTTTTTCGCTTTGCAGCATCTTAGTTACAGGAATGCCCGTCCATTTGCTCACAATCTTGGCAATCATCTCCTCATCAACCGCATTTTTAAGAAGCGTACCCGCCTCTTGCATGCGATTCCACTGTTCATTGAGTTCATTAAGCTTTTGTTCCATTTGCGGAATCTGACCATACTCGATCTCGGCCGCTTTGTTGTAATCGCCCTCTCTTTTAGCTTTTTCAGCTTCGGCTTTGAGACGCTCGATTTTCTCTTTAATTTCCGCGATCTCTTTAAATATTTTCTTCTCAGTCTCAAATTGCGATTCAAGCGATCGCTTTTTCTCTTCTAGATCTGCTAGCTCTTTTTCAATCTCAGCCAAGCGCTCTTCGTTTTTCTTGCTCTTTTCCATCAAAAGCGCTTCTTTTTCTACCAGTAACTGCTGAATTTCGCGCTTGACCTTGCTAAGCTCGAATGGCTCAGACTCTATCTGCATTTTGAGTTCTGCCGCTGCTTCGTCGATAAGGTCGATCGCCTTGTCTGGCAAATACCTATCAGTAATGTATCTGCTCGATAGCTTCACGGCAGCCACAAGTGCGCTATCAAGGATCTGTACGTTGTGGTGCGCTTCAAGGCGCTCTCTAAGTCCCCTTAGAATCTGCAGCGCTTCGTTGATGGTTGGCTCTTCAACTTTGACCGGTTGGAATCGTCTTTGCAGCGCTGCATCTTTTTCAAAATATTTTCTATACTCTTTGAGCGTTGTCGCACCAATAGTATGGAGCTCTCCTCTTGCAAGGGCTGGCTTGAGGATGTTCGCCGCATCCATACTACCCTCGCTAGCGCCCGCACCCACAATTGTGTGGATCTCATCGATAAAGAGAATGATATTGCCAGCGTTTTTCACTTCGTCGATAACGGCCTTGAGCCTGTCTTCGAACTCTCCTCTATACTTCGCTCCAGCCACGAGCGCAGTCATGTCAAGAGCGATGACACGCTTGTTTTGCAGGCTCAAAGGCACCTCTTTGTTGACGATTCTTTGCGCCAATCCTTCCACGATGGCCGTCTTACCGACTCCAGGCTCACCCAAAAGAATCGGGTTATTTTTGGTTTTTCTAATGAGTATCTGCATAACGCGGTGAATCTCTTCGTCACGCCCAATGACGGGATCGAGCTCACCTTCTGCCGCCTTTTTGGTTAGATCGATTCCGTACTTCTCAAGCGCCTCCAACGTCTCTTCGGCAGTTTGCGACTCTATCTTTTTACCGCCTCTTATTGATTCAAGCGTTTTTTTAAGCTCAAAAAGATCCACATACTTGCCAAGAACCTCTTTGAAAACAGGATTATCCACATTTGCCTCAATCCAAGTATCTACAGCCAGGTATTGATCGCCATTTCTAACCATCAACCCTTCGGCCTTTTGTAGGCTCTCGGCTAGTGCACGAGATATTTTGATATTCTCTTTTGTAATGGACGAGACTTTTGGTAATCTGTCCGCGGCACTTTTGGCCTCTAGCTCAATTGCAGCTTTATCAATCCCCATTTTGTTGAGGGCTTGATTAAGAATGGATGAACTATCTGTCAAAAGTGCCCAGAGCATATGCGCCACGTCCACTTCGGGGTTTTTGTTGTGCAGTGCCAAGCTTACCGCACTATCGATTGTTTCTGTCATTTTATGGGTAAGTTTTTCGAATATATTGCTCATAAGCACTCCTTTACATTTTTTCGTTAAGCAAATATTATCATACTTCTATAAAGTTTTTTGATACTTTAGTAGCAAAACTCTGCAATGATCTCATTTAGCCAATTTTTAGTATTATTTTCATATAATTGAGTTTCAAAAATAAGCTACGAGGGCAAACTAGATGATAAAAACAAAACCCTTTTACATAGGTATCGCAACAGCATTTATAAGCACTTCTTTTCTCTTTGCCAAAAGCGATTATGATAGCAATATTACAGCAAAACTTGAAGCAATAGCCAAATTTACAAAAGTAGTCAACACCGTCCAACAATACTACGTCGATCCCCTTACCATTCAAAAAATCATCGAAAAATCGATAGCGGGGCTACTAAGCAACCTAGACGCGCACTCTGCATATCTTGATAAAAAGCACTATAAAGAGCTCCAAATTCAGACTTCTGGTGAGTTTGGAGGGCTTGGCATTACCGTAGGGATGCGTGATGGAGCTCTCACCGTCATCGCTCCACTCGAAGGCACGCCGGCAGACAAAGCCGGCCTCAAAGCGGGCGACATCATCCTCAAAATCAACGACAAATCCACTCTCGATATGACTCTTGACGAGGCGGTCAATCTCATGCGGGGCAAGCCTGGCACCAAAATCAAGCTTACTATCTTTAGAAAAGGCGAAGCCAAGCCCTTTGTGGTGGAGATCACACGCGATATCATCAAAGTCAAATCGGTCTATGCAAAACATATTCTCAAACCAGAATATCTCTATATTCGTATCACCAACTTTGACAAAAAAGTGGTCAAAGATGTGAAAGAAATTCTCAAAAAGAACAAAAACGCCAAAGGGATCGTGATAGATCTCCGCAATAACCCAGGAGGACTTCTGGATCAAGCAGTAGGCTTTAGCGATCTCTTTATCGATAGAGGCGTTATCGTCTCGCAAAAAGGGCGGGTAAAAAGTGAAAACAGAGTCTACTACGCACACAAAAGCGCCACTATCACAAAAGCCCCGGTAGTGGTGCTTGTCAATGGCGGGAGTGCAAGTGCTAGCGAGATTGTGAGCGGAGCCTTGCAAGATCATAAACGTGCAGTCATTGTGGGCGAGAAGACATTTGGCAAAGGTAGCGTGCAAGTAATTTTGCCAATTGGCAAGGAAGAGGCCATCAAGCTCACCATTGCTCGCTACTACCTACCAAGCGGACGCACCATACAGGCAAAAGGCATCACTCCTGATATTATTGCATACCCAGGTAAAGTGCAGAAAAAAGAGGATGCTTTCGCCATCAAAGAGGCTGAGCTCAAAGCACACCTCAAAAGCGAATTAGAAAAAATTGATGGCAAAAAAGAGAAAAAAGAGACCAAAAAAGACAAAACACTTATAGACGAGAAGACGCTCTACGAGGATGCGCAGCTCAAAGAGGCATTCGACATACTTAAAGCTTTGATTATCGCAAAAGGAGTCTAAGTGAAAAAAACCAAGCTGCTCTATGAAGGAAAAGCCAAAAAGATCTGGCAGACAGAGGATGAAAATTTCTATATAGCCGAATTTAAAGATGCTCTAACCGCCTTCGATGCACAGAAGAAAAGTGAAGCGAAAGGCAAAGGAGCACTCAATTGCCAAATCAGCGCAAATCTCTTCAAACTGCTTGAAGATCATGGCGTCAAAACGCACTTTGTAGAGTGCATCAGCAACAATGAAATGGTAATCAAAAAAGCAGATATGATTATGATTGAAGTGGTAGTGAGAAACATCGCTACCGGCTCGCTTACCAAAAGACTTGGCATTCCTGATGGTACTGTGTTGCCGTTCGCTCTTGTTGAGTTTTACTACAAAAACGATGAACTGCACGATCCTCTCATCAATGACGAGCATGCATTGATACTGGAGCTTGTGGATAGCGAGAGCGATTTGGAAGAGCTCAAACGAATGGGTAGAGAAATAAATGTCGTGCTCAAAAGCTTTTTTGATAAAGCAAATCTCAATCTTGTCGATTTCAAAGTAGAATTTGGCAAAGATAGTGAAGGCAAAATCATCCTGGCTGACGAAATTAGTCCAGATAGCTGTAGATTTTGGGATAAGACAAGCGGAGAGAAACTCGACAAAGATCTCTTCCGCCACGACTTAGGAGACATAAAAGTGGCGTATGAAGAGGTATTAAACAGAATTCAAAAGGTTATGCAATGAAAGCGATTGTCAATATTTACCTAAAAGAAGGTGTATTGGATCCTCAAGGAAAAGCAGTCAAGCATGCTCTAGAATCACTCGGATTCAAAGACGTAGAAGAAGTGAGAGTGGGTAAGCAGATAATTCTCACGCTCAAAGATGGGCTAAGCCAAGAAGAAGCGCGCAAAGAGGTGGAGGAGATGTGCGAGAAACTGCTCGCCAATACCGTCATTGAAGACTATTCAATAGAGATTGTGCAATGAAAGTAGCGATCATTCGATTTCCGGGCACCAACTGCGAATTCGACACACAATACGCCTTTGAACGTATAGGCGCAAAGACCAATATCGTCTGGCACAAAAAGAACGAACTGCCAAGCGATGTCGATCTTGTAGTATTACCTGGTGGCTTTAGCTATGGCGATTATCTTAGAAGTGGTGCAATTGCTAGATTTAGCCCCATCATGCAAGCAGTAAGCGAGTATGCCAAAAAGGGTGGCTACGTTCTTGGTATATGCAACGGGTTTCAGATACTTCTGGAATCTCACCTCCTGCCAGGAGCAATGAAGCGCAACGAAAACCTGCACTTCATTTCCAAATTTCAATACATCAAAGTGGTTTCCAATGACAACAAATTCCTCTCGCAACTGAACCCTGGCGAAGTTCTCAATATTCCCATAGCTCATGCGGAGGGCAACTATTTTATCGCTCCTGACAAACTCAAAGCAATGTACGACAACGAGCAGGTACTCTTGCAGTATTGCGACGCCAATGGGGAGTATGACAATCCAAACGGCAGCGTGGATGCGATAGCTGGCATATGCAACGAAACCAAAAACGTCTTTGGCCTTATGCCGCATCCTGAAAGAGCCTGCGAGCAGATTTTGGGCA
The DNA here is from genome assembly GCA_015494535.1 of Nitratiruptor sp. GTDB lineage: Bacteria > Campylobacterota > Campylobacteria > Campylobacterales > Nitratiruptoraceae > Nitratiruptor. Next base: position 68,708 of record WGBC01000026.1, read on the forward strand.
GCGAGGATGGCATAAAAATGATAAAAGGATTTATGTATTAAAGCTTTAAAAGTAGCGCTACTCCTACTACTCTTCAAGCCCTTACTTTTCGCCTCGGCGATACTGGCCGAGTGGCATAAAGTACCAGATACCCTTTTTGTGCATCAAATTTTCCCAGTCACTATCAAATTCATCTACCCTACTCCCCAAGAGAGACCCACTTTCAATATACAAAACGAATCCAACCTGGCACTGCGCTACATCGACACGCCACTACAACACGACGATCTCTATTATTATAAAACCTTCTATTTCAAAGTATTGGATGATAGTGCCAGACTTCCCGACATCACCATCCAAAGCAGTGGATTTACCTATACATTGCAAGGAAAAACGCTCCATATCGAAAAACTCAACTATCCTCACGACTTTTGCAATGTTTTGGCCAAGCAGTTTCGTATCGAAACTGGCAAAAGCGTGCAGTTCAATAAAGATCTCAATCTCATAGTCCTCAAACTCGCCAGCACTATGGGCAATCTAGAAGACTTCACGATCCCTGCCGCCCAAAAAGGGGAGATCAAAGAATTCAACGAGAGTTTTCCCCATGCAGAGGCCATCTACTACGCATTCGTGCCAGCTGATATCACCCAATTGAAACTAAGCTACTTCGATACCCAAAAAAGGGAGTTCAAAAAGCTGCTCTTCAACATCCAGGTCAAAGATGAGATAGTGAGCACCCAATCCGATCTCAATCCATCCCAGGACAAAAACAGAACCCTCAAAATTGCCATCGCTTTTGGTGCTGGCATATTTTTACTTTTACTGGCCATATGGCTTAGATCAATCTTCATAGCCCTCTTGGGAGTGGCTTTGATAGTGTATGGAGGATATCTGCTCATACCTTTGCAAAAGGTTTGCGTCAAAGCAAAAAGTAAAATCTACATACTCCCTACAAAAAACAGCACAATTTTTCGCATCAACGAAAACCAAAAAAGATATATCAAGCTCAACGAAGTCAATGGCTATACGAAGATTGAACTTGACAAAAAACTTGTAGGATGGGTCAAAAATGAAGATCTTTGCAAAAATTAGAGGAGTTTATGCCGCGGTTGTCATTATCTTCTTCGTGACACTTAACATCTTGGCTTTTATGCTATTTCCAAAAAAACACTATAAAAAGCTCAAACTCTTCTTTACCCGTACCATCCTAGCCTTTCTTGGCATCAAAGTCGTAACAGAAGGGGAAGTGGATCCAGAAGCGAAGATGATCATCATGAATCATGCCAGCTTCATCGATATCCCCGTCATAGAAGCCACTTACCCTTACGATATGGTCTGGATTGCCAAAAAAGAGCTTTTCGATACGCCTTTCTTTGGACTTCTGCTCAAACTCCCAGAAAACATCCGCCTCGATCGAGAGGATAGGAAATCTTTGGTGCATCTTTTGAAAGAGTCCAAAGAGAAATCAAAACACAAAACCATCGCCATCTTTCCAGAAGGCACAAGAGCAAGAGGAGATAAACTATTGCCATTCAAACCTGGAGCCAAAATCATAGCCGACAAACTCCACCTCAAAGTCCAGCCAGTCATTATCGTTTGCGCGAGAGATCGCTTCGATAGCAAAAAGCTTGAACTAAATCCCGGCATCATAAAAGTCAAATACCTACCAAGCTTCTATCCAGATCCAAAGAGCGATTGGCTCAAAGATTTGAGAGCTACAATGCAAAAAGAGATCGACAAAGAGCGCGCTACCCTCTGCCCTCAAGCTCAATGATCCTATCTGCACACCACCTTGCAAGTGCTAAATCGTGGGTAATAAGCAGTATACCCACCCTATCAAGATAGCGCAAAAGAAGCTGCATTACTTTCAAACTTGTGATATTATCGAGTGCACTTGTAGGCTCATCTGCTAAGAGCAGTTTTGGCTGCATCTGGATAGCGCGCAAAATCGAGCAGCGCTGCAACTGCCCGCCAGATAGCTCATGGGGCAGCTTTTGCAGTAGCTGCAAATCTATATCCATCTCTTTGGTAATAGCCTCAATACCATCGATTGAGCATACATCTTTGATCTGATTGATTATAGTGTAGCTTGGATGAAAGGAGCTGTAGGGATCTTGAAAAATCATGGAGAATTTGGCTGCTTCGATGCTGCCTCTTAGAGGTTTTAAAAAGCCAGCAATCAGCTCAAAAAGCGTGCTTTTGCCAACCCCGCTAGGACCAACAATTGCAACAATTTCGCCTCGATGCAACTCTAAATTGAAGTTTTCAAATAGTAGCCTATCCTTTTCGTAGCCAAAAGCAAGATTTTTGATGGATAGAACTCTCATGCCCTCTTCACAAATTCGCTCTTTAGTTTCATAGCTCCAAAACCTGGTACTTTGCAGTCGATATTGTGATCCCCCTCACAAAGCCTAATATTTTTGACTTTCGTGCCAGCTTTGATAGAGCCGCTAGCGCCTTTGACTTTGAGATCCTTTATTACAATGACAGTGTCACCATCGCTAAGCCTATTACCATGCGCATCAATGACCACAAGCCCCTCATCTTGGCTGTTTGCCTCATCAGCGCTAAATTCATACCCACACTCTGGGCAGATTAGTAGTTCACTATCTTCATAGACATAGGGACTGTTGCATTTAGGGCAGTTTGGAAGGTTCATAAATTTCCTTTTTGCTGCAATTATACAAAAGAGTAGCTTGCGCTACCCTTTTTTGTATAGAAGATAGTAGAGTGCTGGCATCACAAGCAAGGTTACAAGCGTAGAAGTAACAATACCACCAATCACTACTACTGCCAAAGGATACTCTATTTCACTACCTACCCCCTTAGCAAATAGTAGTGGCAAAATCCCAAAGAGCGTTGTCATTGCCGTCATCAAAACAGGCCTGATTCTAAGAAGCGTCGCATCTTTAATGAGATCTTTAAGCTTTTTATTGCTTAAGCGACGCTGCAAATTCTCAATAAAACTAACCAATACTATCCCATTGAGCACTGCAATGGCTATAATAATGATAAAGCCAATAATAGCAGCAATGGATAAGTAAAGATTTGCCAACAAAAGCGCCCCAATAGCGCCAATGGTTCCTAGAGGTACGCCTAAAAGAATCAAAAATGCCTTTTTGAAACTATTGAATGCCGTATAGAGCAATATCAGAATTAGGGCCAAAGTTGATGGGATAATGATTGATAGATTTCGCAAAGCCTCTTGCATATTTTTAAAATCCCCCGCCCAACTGATATAGTACCCACTAGGAAAATCGATGTATTCTTTGATCTTCTTGTCTGCTTCATTGACAAACGAGGCGATATCCCTACCCTCCACATCAAAAGATATGACGATGTAGCGAGAGAGATTCTCTCTTTTGATAAAGGATGGACCTTGCGTGATGATGATGTCAGCTACATCTTGCAAAGGCACGATCTGCCCACTATGGCTTCTTATCAAGAGATTTGGAAGCGAGGCTATATCTTTATTTACTTTTAAAACAATCGGAAATCTCTTGATTCCTTCAAACTTATCTGTTATCCTCTCTTCACCCAATACATAGCGCACCACATCCATAATCTCTTGGGCTGTGATGGAGTAGCGTGCCATCTTGAGATAGTTTGGCTTGATGATGATTTGCGATTGGCCAAGTTGTGATTCGATCTCAATCGATTCTAATCCTTCAATACTTGAGAGAATGGATTTTATTCTCTTTGCCAAATCATTTAGCACCTTTTGATCTTCACCAAAAATCTTCACTGCCAACTCCGCTTTGACCCCCTCAAGCAACTCTTCAATCCTCATAGCAATTGGCTGCGTTGGCACAAACTGCACAAAATTGAAATGTGCTTGCAACTCTTTTGTCATATTGCTCTCAAGCTCTTTAATATTGAAATCTTTCTTTTTCAAATTAACAAGCACTTCCATATAGTTCGCACCTGCAGTCTCACCTTTTTCACTTCTGCCAATCATTGCCAAAACAGACTCCACATAATCTGGATAGCGCTCTTTAATAAAATTTTCAATCTCTTCACTAAGTGCAACACTCTGACTCAAGGCAGTGCCAGGAATCGCAATCACCCTATACATAATAGACTCTTCATTGAGCTTTGGCATAAACTCTCTTCCTTGCTGCACAAGAAGCCCCGCCAGAGCAAAAAAGAGCAAAAACGCTACAAGTACCACACCTTTTGCATGTTTAATGGCAAATTGCAAGATAGGAGTGTAGAGTCTTTTAACCCCCTTGATCAAAGGGCTTTGTGCAAATTTCACCTTTTTCAAAAAGTAGTAGTTCAAAACTGGCACCAAAACAAGTGCCACAAGAATAGAGCTTAACATTACAAAGACGATATTAAGAGCCATTGGGGCATAGAGTTTGCCAGTAAGTCCTTGCAGACTCAAAAGTGGAATGAACGTTGCTGCAATGATAAAGATCGCAAAAACCACAGGCTTTGTAACCTCACTAACAGCTTGTGCGATTATAGAAATTTTTGGCTCATTAGGCTTTTCATGCAGCAATCTAAAACTATTCTCCACCACCACAATAGTAGCATCCACTATCATTCCAACAGCTATAGCTAAACCACTTAGACTCATCAAATTGGCACTTATATGAAAATATCGCATCAATAAAAATGTCATTAGCAAAGAGACAGGCAAAGAGAGCACCACAATTAAAGCACTTCGTATTTCAAAGAGAAACAAAAAGAGCACCACACTTACTAAAATTGAGCCAAATAGCAACGATGAACTCATAGTAGATACCGCTTTTTTTGTAATTTCACTCCTATCATAAATGCTCTTTATTTTTACGCCATTTGGCAAAGCACTTTGGATGGCATGAATTTTTTCGTTGATATTCTCCACCACTTTGGCCGCATTCGTGCCACTTCTTTGCAAAACCATACCAAACATCTTCTCTTTACCATCTTGTGTCACAGCCCCAAATCTAAGGCGTTTGCCCTCTTGCACTTTAGCCACGTCTTCTATCGTAATTGCTCTAATACCTTGAGACTTTACAACCGTTTTTCTTATTTGCTCCAAATCCTCATAAAAACCAGCTCCGCGAATCAGATACTGCTCACGATTAAATTCTAGATACTGCCCGCCAGCACTTTGGTTTGTACGCTGCAAAGCTTGGATCACATCATCATAAGTGATATTGTAAGCTTGCAGTTTTTTTGGATCGATAAAAATTTCAATCTGCTTCTCATACCCGCCCCAACTTATAACCTCTTCTACCCCATCTACGCTCTTGAGCATGGGACGTATGATAAAGTCTTGGATTTCTCTAAGCTTTGTTAAAGAAATATTGCCATCTACCACATACCAATACACTTGTCCAAGACCTGTAGTATTGGGACCCAAAAGTGGCTTGCCAAAGCCTTTTGGTATATCTACATTACTTAAACGCTCACTCACAAGCTGGCGCAAAAAATAGATATCATACTCATCATCAAAAAATATACTTACATAACTCAGACCAAATATAGAGTTTGACATAATGAGTTTGACGCCTGGTAGCCCTGCCATAGCCGATTCGATTGGGTAAGTGATGAGCTTTTCTATAATTTGCGGTGAGTTGCCTGGACTCTCTGTGTAGATCACTACCTGTTTTGGTGTAATATCTGGGAATGCATCTACAGGTATCTGCTTGTAGGCCCGATACCCCAAAGCCACAGTAACCATAAATAGGGCAATGATTAAAAACCGATACTTTATAATAATCTCATATATTCTCATTGTCTTCTCCATTAATGACCATGCTCACCAAGACTCTCTTTAAGAAGCCTTGATTTATAGATATAGACATTCTCATCTATATACTCTTGATTCTCATCCAATCCCTCAATAACTGCATATTTATCCCAAAACTCCACTACTTTTACAACCCTTGGCTCAAAGTCTAGCTCCTCATGAGCATCTTCATGCTTATGCTCATCTTCTTTTGGCACAAAAACTACCCAATCGCCCTGTAGCATCGTCAAAGCACTCCTTTTTATGGCTAAAACCTCTCTATATGGAGCACTTTGAATCACCATCTCACCATATGCGCCAATAAGAAGAGGCCTGCTTGATTCCAACTGAAACAAAATCTTAGCTTGCAGGGTTTGCTTATCTACTTCTGGCATCACTTTGATAAAATGGGCTTTGTAGCTAAAGCCACCTAGATAAAACTCCCCTTGCACATTTTGAAGATTCATAGCATCTGCTACCCTTAAGTAAGCCTCGGCATAAAAACTCTCATCGCTTACAATTTGTACCAAAGGCGTTTGGCTATCTACATTGGCATGCAATGGGGTGATAATCTTTTGCACTATGCCATTGGCATGAGACGTGACATAAAAATACTCCATCGGCTTTGAGATTTTTGTAATGCCAAGGATTTGAAGCTTGAGTTTTGTAGAAGCAAATTGTGAGCGCAGTGATTGCAGTTGGACTTTGATATTTGCAAGTTCATTGTAGGTAATGAGCCCTTTTTCATAAAGCATCTTTGCATTGGCTAGCCTCTTTTGCAAAATTATCATTTTGCGTTGCAGCTGCAGATACTTTGCACTTATCTCGGCTAAATAGAAAGATTTAATCTTTGCAATCCTTTCACCACTCTTTACGTTATCGCCCTCTTTAACAAAGTAGCGCTCTACATGCCCTGGTATTTGTGCTACTATATTTTGCCTCTGATTTTTGAATACCACTACTTTGGCACTTGTCCTATAGATTTTGCCAAGGGCGATCTTTTCTACCCTCTCATGTGAAAAAAGAGCTATACAAAAAATTGACAGTAAAAGAGCCTTTTTAATCATGTTCATTTCCTTTGAGATAGTTTGCTTCTATGACTAAGATATTAACCTCATACAAGATTTTTAGCAGTGCATTTTGCGTAGCAATAAGCTCATCTTTTGCACTTATTAGATCCAAAAGTGAGCTTCTATCGATCCTATAACTCTCTTCGTAGAGATGCAGTAAATTTTGTAGTTTGGTTCTTGCTTTTTGCAAAGCTTCTGCTCTGTTTTGCAATAAAACAAAGCGCTTTTGCAACTCACTTTTGTAAATCTCCAAAGCTTTTTGCACAGCTTCCTTTTTTGCCTCCATTTCTTTGGCATTCAGCAATGCAATGCGCCGCTCTTGCTCTTTTTTAAAAAGTGGAAAAGCAAATGAGATACCAGCTCTTACAATCTCGCTTTCTGGCTCTTTTTCATAATTAAGAACCAAATCGATATTTTGGAGGTTGTGCCGGTATACCTCTGATTGTGTAAGGGAGAGACTCTTTTGCATATCCAATTGCTGTATAAAAAGTCTATCAATTTTAGTAAGCTTAAAATCATCAAAACTATAAAGAAACTTATCACCATCTATTGGATACTCCAAAGCAGCAAATTTATAAAGCTCATAGAGAGCCTTTTGTGCTTTTTGCTTTTGCTCATACAAACTATGAGAAAGAGTCAAAAGCTTGGATTCAATTTTAAGAATATCGATCTTTTTGCCAAAGCCTTTGCGATACTTCTCTTTGGCAATTGATAATAAGCGATGTTGGATAGAAATCTCTTGCTTGATGTTTGCTGTTTTTCTCATCTGGTAGATATATTTTGTATAGAGCGTCTCAATACCTTTTACAAACTCCTTTTTTGCCAAGGCTTTTTGATACTTTGCAACAAGGATATTCTTTTGTAGTGATGCCTTGAGATCGTGTAAAAAACTATCTAGCCTATATGGCAGTTTCACAGTGAGTTCAAACCCATCTTCCAAGCCATATTTAGCAATATTGCCTTCAAACTCAGGATTGGATTTTCTAAGGCTTTTCTCTCTTTGCAAAATGTTTTTTTGTATCTGCAATTGGCTTTTTTGCAGCAAAAAGCTCTTTTGCATAGCTTTATCTCTAAACTCTTCAAAACTTATCGCAAATAGCGACAAACTTAACAAAAAAACAGTAAATAAACTCTTCATATTTTCCCTTTCTATAAAGATTGAATCTGCGTTATGAGAAAATTATGAAAATTTTGGGGGTTTTGGAGGAATTTTGAGATAAATTGAGAAGATTCGATCGATAGAGGTTTCAATTTTTCGAGAGAATCTAAGAGGCATAATATAGAGACTATTCTTTTGCACAATAAAACTTTGATGATACATAAAGTGTGTCTCACATCCATCATCATGATGGATGGGGGCGCTAAACTCTTCAACATACTCTTTGATAGTATGCTGATGATTGCAATCAATTACATAAGCATGAGAGATATTGGCAATGAATCCTGCTAAAAGCAACATCGCCAGTAGGCTTCTTAACACCGCATACACCTTTTGATCTGTGGCACATCGATATCTTTAAGCTCATCCAAAAAGGGTTTGCTTAATGGCTCATCTTTGATAAAAAAGATGCTCCATTTGCCCTCTTTCTTGCTACCTATCAAACCTGCTTCTTTGAGCTGCTTGAGATATTTTGAACTTAGAGGCTGAGAATATCCAAGACTTTCGCTCACTTCGCATACGCACACTTCATTATATTTTTGTATAAACGCCAAAACTTTTAGCCTATTCTCGTCTGCCAAGGCTTTTGCCACTTTGACTAGTCGCTGCATCGCCACTTCCAAACTTAAAATATTAACTCGCTATACCATTTAATAGCTACAAAAGCAAAAATATATAACACTTTCATTATATAATGATATTGTAATCTATGTCAAGGATAAATAATGCAATTTGTTCAAGCACTTATAGATCTCTCCAACGCAATGGCCATATACATTCTCTTTGGGCTTTTGATAGCAGGTATCTTACATGAATTAATCCCTGAAGAGTTTATCAAAAAACATCTTGGCAAAAGCTCTCTTGGCTCGGTCATCAAAGCCACACTTTTTGGCATCCCTATACCTGTTTGCTCTTGTGGAGTGATACCCCTTGCCACAGCTTTACAAAAAAGTGGCGCTAGCAAAGGAGCAGTGCTGAGTTTTCTCATCTCCACACCTATTACAGGGATTGACTCTATTTTGGCCACTTTTGGCATGTTTGGTTGGATCTTTACTATTTATAGGATAGTGACATCCATCATTTTGGCGATGATTGCTGGGATACTTGTCAATTTCGAAAAAGAAGAAACAAGGTTTGCTATCAAAAAAGAAAAAAACCTCAATCCTATAAAATTTCAAACATTCACACCCCAAAATAGCTGCTGTGAAGATAGCTGCGGATGTGAAGAGAAAAAGAGAAAATTTTCTTTTACAAATGCCCTTAAATATGGCTTCATTACTCTCCTTGGAGATATCGCGAAGCCTCTTTTTTGGGGACTTATCATTGGCGCTGCTATCACTGTAGCAATTCCAGAGAATTTGAGTAGTTATTTGAGTGAAAATGTTTGGCTCTCATACATTTTGGCAGTTGCTATTGCAGTGCCCATGTATGTATGCGCAACAGCCTCACTCCCAATAGCAGCTGCTTTGATACTACATGGGGTAAGTGCCGGTGCAGCATTTGTGTTTTTAAGTGCAGGACCAGCTACCAATACTGTCACTATCGGGGTAGTCAAGAAGATGCTTGGCACCAAGGCTGTGGGCATGTATCTAGGCGTTATTGCCATAGGATCGGTTATCTTTGGCTTGGGGCTAGATTGGCTTTTCAAAGATATTGATGTCAAAAGCATAGTACATATCGAAGAAAAACCCTCTATTTTCATGATTGCAAGCTCTTTTATTCTTTGGGGATTGATTCTTTATCATCTTGCAAAAGAGAGATTTGCAAAGCAGAGCTGCTGCACCAATATGTAAGGAAAAACTATGAAGATTTTGCTTTTAGAAGATGATATGCTCTTGGCAGAACTTATTAAAGAGCACTTGAGGGAAAAAGGTTATGAAGCAATTACTTTTACCAATGGAGAAGATGCGTATGAGTATCTTTACGAAAATAGCGTAGATCTGCTTTTGCTTGATATCAATGTACCTGGCATCAAAGGCTCAAAACTATTGAAAAATTTAAGAGAGCAGCACAATAGAACGCCAGCCATCTTCATCACATCTCTCAACGCATCAAAAGATGTAAAAATCGGCTTTGCTCTGGGGTGTGATGACTATATTAAAAAGCCTTTTGAGTTTGACGAACTTGACGCAAGGATTGAGCATGTATTAAAAATTTACAATCTCCATCAAGAGGTTTTTCTCATCGATGAATATGAATTTTTCCCAGATAAAAATCTTTTGCGCTATAAAGATGCAACCATTCATCTACCCGCAAAAGCCTCAAAAATTCTGCACTACTTCCTAACCCATCCCAACAGGCTTGTTACCAAAGAGGAGTTGATTGCTAATATTTGGGAAGATATACCTACTGAAGCAACAATTCGCACCTATATCAAAATGCTACGTGATCATTTCAAAGATAAAATCCAAACCATCCGAGGTATAGGGTATGAATTCACACTCTCTTGAGAAAAAATCTCTTCGACTCTTTTTGCTTATCTACTTCGGTGCAATCACACTCACAATTACTGGGTTTGCCACTCTTTTATACAGAATGGAGATTAAGAATCTACAAGAAAAATTCATCTCCAAACTCCACACACAAGCGACAACTATCGCTTTTAGGGCAATTGATGCACAAATGATGCAAAAACCCTTTTTCATAGACAAAAATGTAGAGTATATCTTATTGGATAAGAACAATAAAGTCTTAGACGCTTCATTCAAACTCACAAAGAAACTCCATCAAAGCTTCGAAATTATAGATAAGTGCGCATACTACAGTGAAAAAGGAGCAAAAGGACATCTTGGAATCGATACTATTATAGTTCGAGATTGCAGTTATAAAGAGAAGAAAGATGCGATTCTGCACAAAAACCTGCTTATTGCACTCTTCTCATTTATTATTCTTTTCGTCATTGGATGGTATCTAGGTAAACTCTTTTTAAAACCTTGGCAAAGACGCATAGAAGAGCTTGATCGTTTTATAAAAGACAGTACCCATGAGCTCAATACCCCAATTACTGCCATCATGCTTGCCCTAAGCAAACTCAAAACACAAAATCGCTACACGCAAATAGCCAAAATGGCAGCTTTACGAATTTCAAAACTCTATGAAGACCTCACATATATCAATTTTGGCTCACAAACAATCAAGGAGTCAATCGACATTAAAAAAATCGTTGAGGAAATTTTAGAACTTTTCTTACTTATAAGTGAACACAAAAAGATCTCTTTGGATCTCTTTCTACAACCTTGTATCATCAACGCAGATCCTAAAGAGATAAAAATTCTCATAAAAAATCTTATTGACAATGCCTTCAAATATGCTCCACAAAATTCAACAGTCAGCATAAGGTTACAAAATTGCTCTCTTAGCATTAGCAATACGCTCAATTCAACTCCACCTAAAGATCTCCGAGCTATTTTTGAGCGCTATACCAGAGCCAACAGCTCTACAGGAGGATTTGGTATAGGGTTAAGCATAGTAAAAAATATCTGTGAAAAATATGGATTCGAAATCTTGGCAACTACAAAAAATCATCACATCACTTTTACTATAAACTTTAGATAACTACAAATTGCCCCATCATTCCATTATCCTCATGCTCCAAAAAATGGCAATGATACATATAGGGATCTGTAGCACTTGCAAAGTCTCGCATTATTACTTGAATTTTCACTTTGTCTCCTGGAGCTAAAAAAACCGTATCTTTATATCCCCTCTCCCACGGCATTACACGCTCTTTGCTACCATTTCGTTCAATCACTCTGAAATGGGTAGCATGCATATGAAAGTTGTGCGCCATATTCATTGGATTTTCTATTATCCACTCTTCTGGCTCGTCCAAATTAATAAACTCATCTATTCTATTCATATCCATGCTTTTATTATTGATGGTAAATTGCATTCTTCTCATACCAAAACGAAAGATTCTAGTTTTTCGAGGCTTGGGAATTTGCTCTAATTCTATAAGGTTATTTGGCTCGAAACTATTTTGATTCAAACTTTTATCTACGATTATTTTTAAAATCTCTTTTTTGCTCAAACTATCAATAAGATATAACGAGTTATCTTCCAACCCTTGGAGATCTACAACAATTTCCGCTCTCTCTGCAGGTGACAGAAACAAAGAAGTTGTCTTAGTTGCTTGAGGTAAATACGAGTTATCTCCAGCAATAAGATAAAATTTCTCATTATTTTTAAAACGAATATGAAATATTGAAGCATTGGAACCATTAAGCAATCGCAAGCGCAGAAATCTCGTAGAGGCTTGGAATTTTGGCGCAATTGATCCATTAACAACCAGTTCCCCTCCGGTATAACCATGCATAATTTCTCGACGCGAAGGAGAGTAATCTATCTGATTAAAAGCAAAGCGTCTTTCTTGAATAATTAAAGGAATATCATCTATTCCATACTCACGAGGCAAGTTACTCTTGTCATCTTCTATAATTATCAATCCTGCCAAACCTTTATATACCTGTCTTGCAGTTTCTCCCATCAAATGGGGATGATACCAGTTTGTAGCTGCACCCTGTTTTACTTCAAAAATAGCACTCCACATAGAAGCTGGATTAATTACTTGATGAACAGCACCATCCATATGGGCAGGCACATGCATTCCATGTCCATGCATTGTTGTTGGTTCTTTCAAGTGATTGATATAATTAACTTTTATTTTTTCATCAGGCTTTATGACAATCGTTTCTCCCAAATAACTACTATTGATGCCATATGTTTTAGTCATCTCACCAGCAAAAAAAGGATGTAGTGACTCTTGAATATGCATATCAAAAACTTTATACTCCCCTTCATAACGATAATATGCGGTTTTTGGAATAGGAAGAAATTTTTTATTTAATAAAATGTCATTCCTATATTCATGATAATATTTTTCAAAAAATCTCTCTATCTCCTTACCAACAAATGCATTTGCTTCAATTATTGCAGATGCTACAAATAGACCTTTTTGCAAAAAATTTCGTCTTGTCATATTCCCACCTTTTAAAACCAAAAACGAATACCAAAAACAAAAGCGCTTTCACTCTGCTCCTCCATTATTCTTTTTGTCTCACCAAAGTTTCTTTTAAATGTGATACCAACATATGGTGCAAATTCTCTTTGCAATTCATATCGTAGTCGAAAACCTGCTTCGACGAAATTGAGTCCTTGCCCAACTCCAATAGATCTATACGCTTTGCCCATCCATCTACTCTCAATGCGAGATGTAAGAATGAGTCGTTGTGTAAAAAGCGTATCATACTCAAAATCAAAGTCAATGCCAGCACCTCCGCCACCAACAAGCAGTTTCGTTCGTGTCTCTATCCAATAAGGTGCAAGTCCTGAGAGTGCAATTACTCCAAACCCTCTCGTTTTTTGTTCACGATCCATCTCAAATCCTGCTTGAAGATCCCAAAAAGGCGTAATCGCATGAGAAAAAACGAGCTCATTTTGCCAATTGTTATCTTCACCTTCACTATAGATATAGAGCTTGTCAATATCATATCCTCCATAAGCACTCACATCCCAAGATTTTACCCCACCACTTTGCACTTCAAACCTATCAAAAAGCAGATGCATGCGAAAAATATCGCCACCACCTGCATAAAGAGATAGAAAAGCAATAAAAAGCAGTACAATTTTTTTCATGATAACACCTTTACTTCGCGAAACATACCACCCATATGATAAAGAAGGTGGCAATGAAATACCCACTTGCCTGTAGCATCCACATCGACGCGCATACTTACCTTGCTACCTGGCTGCACATTGATAGTGTGTTTGCGCACTATTTTGTCCCCAACCTCCAGATCGCTCCACATACCGTGCAGATGCATTGGGTGGTTCATCATCGTATCATTGATAAAAGTCACCCGCAGCCGCTCGCCGTAGCGAAACTCCAGAGGATGGGACTCATAATAAGGAATGCCGTTGATCGCCCAAATGTAGCGCTCCATATTGCCTGTAAGATGCAAAACTATCTCGCGATCGGGATAACGATTTTTTATACCTGGAGTTTCCAGATCGGCGTAGGTGAGGACCTTTCTTTTCAGGCTTCTTAAGCCACCCCCCGGATCACTCAAACGATATTGAGCACCTTTTGCTTCCATAGTCCAAGCAATACCTTTTTTCATAGGTAATGGTGTTTGCGGGATGGGCTTTTTATGGCTCATTTTCATACCACTCTTTGTATTCATCTTCATATGAGACATTTTCATGCCACCCATCTTCATGCCCATATCTATCATAGTGAGTGGTTCATAGGGATAAGGTTGGGGAAGAGATATTTTCGCCTTAGCATCTACTCCCAATCTTGCATAGACTCTCCCACTGCGTGCCATATCTTCTGCATATATAAGCGTATCTTCTTTGATATCCACAATAACATCGTAACTCTCTGCTACAGCAATACGAATATCGTCCACTTCTACCGGCTTCACTGGTACACCATCAGCTGCTATGACTTGCATTTTGTGCCCAGGTATATGAAAATCAAAATGTGTCATAGCCGATTGATTGATGAAACGAAGCCTTACTCTCTCACCAGGTTTTGCAAAAAATTGCTTTTGTAAATCGTTAATGCAATAGGTATAGGTGGCCCCCGTCACATCGGCGATGTCGCGATCGTCCATACGCATTTTGTTCCACATCGCGCGGCGCTTCAGAGCCTCAGCGAGTCCATAGCGGCGCACTTCACTTGCAAAATCGAAGATGGTGCGTTTGTGGTAGTTGTAGTAGTCACTCTTGACTTTGAGATGGCGATAGATGGTATCTGGACTCTCATCGCTCCAGTCATAGAGCGCTACGACATAATCTCTATCCACATCGGGCGCGATATCATCTTCGATAACGATGGCTCCATGCAAACCCGTTTGCTCCTGAAAGCCGCTGTGGGAGTGGTACCAGTAGGTGCCATTCTGCTGGATTTTGAAGCGATAGACGAAAGTCTCTCCCGGCATAATGCCAGGAAAGCTTACTCCTGGTACTCCATCCATCGTATAAGGAAGAATAATACCATGCCAATGCAAGCTAGTAGGCTCGTCAAGGTGATTAGTCACGCGAA
>WGBC01000027.1 GCA_015494535.1 Nitratiruptor sp.
AGCCAATGCATGATCTCAGGCTTATCAGTGGAGCTAAATATGATCTCTTTTATGCCATCGCGAATCGTAATCTTTTCACTCTTTGTCACCTCATCGCTTACTATATACATGCTCTTCCTTTAAAAACTGCATCCTCTATGACGATACTTTTGCAACACCTCAAAAAGGGGATCAATTATATTTTTTTCAAGTGGCAACAACAAAATAGCCTTATACAACTCCTCGCTCACCGGCAAAAACTGGCTTTGAAAAAGACTCATGCGATAGAGCGGCTTAAAGCGCACCTGCACATCAACCCCCTTTGCTTGCAACTCTTGGTAGATATCCTCTTTTGGACAATACAAAGAGGGTTTAAGCAGGATCGGATAGTGGGTCTTGAGGGTTTTTGTACCAATTTTGAGCGTATCAAAATAGATATTGCCCCCAAAAGCCTCATCGAAATAAGCTACAACCTCGTTGGTTTTAGCTATTTTATCCTCATCTACACTACATGGCTTTGCCCTATCTTTGATGCCCAAAGAGACTACATCGTAGTTCCAAAGCCTGCCCCTTTTTATACCGCCAGCTAAAAAGAGCTTCGTCTTTTCATAAATCTCTTCATCTTCAAACTCGGCTACCAAACACCCTTTGCTTTTTTTGACAAAAACCTTCGCTTCCCCAACGCTCTCACCCCAGTTTTGAAAGACAATATCGGATTTTGGCACGAACGTTTCAAAGAAGTTGTGCACCACAGTGGCACTCGCACTAAAATCGAGCTTCGTATCCACAAACTCGATATCAATTCCCAATAGCTTTGCCACATTGGCAAAAAAGGTAGGCGATATTGGACTTAGCTTTATCGTTTCATACCCAAAAGCTTTGAGTAGCGCCATATAGAGTAGCTGAGAGTTGGAAGCATAAAGCTGCATCAAAGCCTCTTTAAATAATTTTTTATGTTAGAATAGCACAAAAAATGCAATAGGTGAAGTATGGCAAAAGATCTAATCATCGTTGAATCTCCCGCAAAAGCGCGAACTATCCAAAACTTCCTTGGCAAAGAGTATGAGGTCATCGCCTCTAAAGGGCATATCAGGGATTTGCCAAAGAGCAGTTTTGGAATCAAAATAGAAGATGATAAATTCATCCCACAATATAGAGTAGATAAAGATCATGCCCAAATTACCAAACAGCTCAAAGAAAAGGCCAAAAAAGCCAATACCATCTACATCGCTACCGATGAGGATAGAGAGGGAGAGGCCATTGGCTATCACATAGCCCATGCCATTGGCAAAAAACCTGAAGAGCTTCCTCGTATCGTCTTTCATGAGATCACCAAAAACGCCATCAAAAAAGCCTTGGAAAATCCTCGCACTATCGATATGCATAGAGTCAACGCCCAGCAAGCAAGAAGACTGCTTGATAGGATAGTTGGCTACAAACTCTCCCCTCTTCTTGGCAGCAAGATCCAAAGAGGACTCAGTGCCGGTCGGGTACAAAGCGCTGCGCTCAAACTCGTAGTGGATCGCGAAAGGGAAATCAGGGCATTCAAGCCACAAGAGTACTGGAGTATAGAAGCAGTTTTCAACGATACGATACCAGCCTCCATCTATGCTTATGAGGGCAAGAAGCTAGATAAACTTGATATTAAAAATGAAAAAATAGCTCAAGAGATTGTGCAAAAAGCAAAGAGCGAAAATTTTGTCGTCGCAAAGATTGAAAAGAAGCAGCGTATTAGCAAATCGCCAGCACCCTTTATGACTTCAACACTGCAGCAAGCAGCATCAAGCCAACTTGGCTTTAGCCCAAAAAAGACCATGACAATAGCTCAAAAACTCTATGAAGGCGTGCAGACTCCAAAAGGCGTCACCGGAGTCATTACCTACATGAGAACCGATAGCCTCAACATTGCAAAAGAGGCCAAAGAAGCAGCAAGAGAGCTCATAGCCAAAAAGTTTGGCCAAGAGTATCTGCCCCAAAAGCCCAAAAACTATACCTCCAAAAACAAAAGCGCCCAAGAGGCGCATGAAGCGATTCGCCCCACAATGCTCGATTTTACGCCAGAAATAGCCAAAGAGTATTTGAGCGCGGACGAACTCAAACTCTATACGCTTATTTACAACCGCTTCATCGCTTCGCAGATGAAAGATGCGATTTTTGAAACCCAAACCATCTATTTCCAAAGCCCAAGCACCACATTCAAAGCCACGGGTAGAAAATTGCTTTTTGATGGATTTTACCGCGTGCTCGGCAACGAGGATAAAGACAAGCTTTTACCTGAATTCAAAGAGCAAGAAGAGGCTACGCTAACAAGCATCGAAGCAAAACAGCACTTTACAGAACCACCCAGCCGCTACTCGGAAGCAAGCCTCATCAAAACCCTTGAACAACTTGGCATTGGACGCCCATCCACCTATGCTCCAACCATTGCCCTTTTGCAAGCAAGAGACTACGTGAAACTGGAAAAAAGGCAGCTCATTCCAACGGACATCGCCTTTACCGTCATTGAGGTGCTAGAAAAGCACTTTCCAGACATCGTGGATAGCTCGTTTACCGCCAAAATGGAAGAAGAGTTAGATGAGATCGCCAATGCCAAAAAGGATTGGCAAAAGGTACTCAAGAAGTTTTACGATCCATTTATCGAACTCATCGAAAAAGGCAAGAAAGAGATAAAAAGCCAAAAAATGGCCGAGCCAATTGGCAGAAGTTGCCCAGAGTGCGGAAGCGAGCTGGTGAAGCGCAAAGGCAGGTTTGGCGAATTTATAGCATGTAGCGGCTTTCCAAAGTGCAAATACACAGAGCAGATCGAAAAAGAGGAGCCAAAAAGCAGCGATGAGGTATGTGAAAAGTGTGGCTCACCAATGGTTATTAAACGAGGTCCTAGAGGAGAATTTCTAGCATGCAGTGCTTATCCAGAGTGTAAAAACACCAAGCCTCTAGCCAAGAAAGAGCCAAAAAAGCTTAAAATCAAATGCCCAGAATGTGGCGGCGAAATAGTGGAGCGATTTAGCCGCAGAGGCAAGTTCTATGGATGTGCCAACTATCCTAAATGCACTTTCGTCTCAAAATTTGAGCCGGTGGAGAAAAAATGTCCAGAGTGCGGCTATATGATGGCACAAAGAACATATCGCAACAAAGATGTGTATGAGTGCATCAAGTGCAAGCATAGAGAAGAGCAATGAAAATTGGCATCATTTCAGATACCCACAACACACTCGGCAACACTAAAGAGGCTGTCGAGCAGTTGCTCGCCAACCATATTTCCTACCTCATCCATGCAGGCGATATTGGACAGGATGTTTTGGACTATCTTGATAGCCTCGAAATCCCAACGATTGCGGTCTATGGCAATACCGATAGGGGTTTGCAGCCACCAAAAAGAGTGATTTTGCAAAAGCCTCCTTACTATTTCAAAATTGGCAATATTACCATGAAGCTTATGCATGAGCCCTACTACCTCACGCCAGATAGCGATATCATCATCTATGGACACCTGCACAGATTTGAATGCAAAAAGGCAAAAAGCCTCTACATCAATCCCGGAGAAGTGTGCGCTAGGGAGAAGCCGCGCATCGAGTGCGCGCTTTTGGATTTGGATACAATGGCAGCAACATATCTCTATAAAGAACATCACTGGAGAAACGAAAAGGTTTGCGAGTGAAAGTTTATCTTTGTGCCATTAGCAACATCAGCAGCGGCGTGTGCAACGAAGATTGCGCCTTTTGCACACAAAGCACCAAATACAAAGCCGATATCGCACGCTATAAATACAAAGCAATTGAGACTATTATAGAAGAAGCAAAAAAAGCAAAAGCCGCAAAGGCTATAGGCTTTTGCCTCGTGACTGCCGGCAAGGGAATCGATAACAAGATTTTAGAATACGTAAGCCAAGCCGCCAAGGCGGTGAAAGAGGCGGTGCCAGAAATTTCTCTCATTGGCTGCAACGGTACCGCAAGCCTAGAAGATCTGCGCCAACTCAAAGCAAGCGGAATTGACAACTACAACCACAATCTTGAAAGCGCCAAAAGCTTCTATCCAAACATCTGCTCCACGCACAGCTGGGATGAGCGCTACCAAACATGCCTCAACGCCAAGGAAGCGGGACTCAATCTTTGCACTGGCGGCATTTTTGGCATGGGAGAGAACAAGGAGCAGCGCATGGAGCTACTTGAACAGATCGCTTCATTGGATCCTATGAGCGTGCCTATCAATTTCTATCACCCAAACCCCGCGCTACCCCTGCCACAGCAAATCATCTCCCAACAAGAAGCACTAGGTATCATCAAAGAGGCAAGAGCGCTCATGCCAAAAGCAATGATCATGGTTGCAGGTGGTAGGGAGCTCGTTTTTGGCGATGCTTGGCCAAGAATATTGGAAGCTGGCGCAAATGCTATAGTGATTGGAGACTACCTTACCACAAAAGGGGAGCGCCCAGACAAAGATCTTACCACACTCGAACAATTAGGATACGAGATAGCCACAAGCTGCCATGAGTGATATAGCAATAATCGTCACCATCTCTTTGATAATTTTCCTCTCCCCCTTTATTGCCAAAATCTCGCGCCTGCCAACTTCCGTGATAGAAATCGTCCTTGGCACTATCTTGGGCGCCCTTGGGTATCTGCATCACAACCCGCTCTTTGAATTAGTAGCGGAGTTTGGCTTTTTGTATCTGATGTTTTTGGCTGGCCTTGAGGTGGATCTCAAAAAAATTCTTGCAATCGATCCCAAAATTTTGCAACGAGGAATTTTTTATATCCTCTCACTCTATCTTTTATCGTTCATATTCGTGCGCTATTTGCGCTTCGATGAGGTTTTCATCGCCATTTTCCCCCTTATATCCGTTGGGCTCATTGCGGCTTTGCGCAAAGAGTATGGCAAAAACCTCTCCTGGCTCAATCTCTCCATGGCGATTGGCACGCTGGGCGAAGTGGTCTCAATTGCGATTTTGACGATTCTTAGTGCTGGGCTTGAATTTGGCTTTACGGAGAAATTCTATACCAATATCTTCATTCTAGCGGTGTTTTTAGGCGTGATTTTGGGAATGTTTCATCTCTTGCAGGTGCTCTTTTGGTGGTATCCCGAGATCAAAACCACGCTCATGCCTCGCATCGATACCGAAGAGCAAGATATTAGACTCTCTATGGCACTGCTCTTTCTTTTTATCTCCTTGATGCTCTATTTACGCTTGGAGGTAGCTTTTGGAGCATTTATAGCTGGAATTTTCATTGCCACTTTTTTCGAGCACAAAAGAAGCCTACCCCACAAACTCTCATCCTTTGGCTTTGGCTTTTTGGTACCAATTTTCTTTATTTATACCGGCAGCAGTTTTAAACTTCAAGCCCTTTTCATGGAAGGCATCATCTCTAGCGCCATCGTTATTACAATCATCATGATTCTCATTCGCATCATTGCCGCCATGTTTTTTTACAATATACTCTCATTCAAAGATCGCATCTACTTCGCTCTCTCTCACGCCATGCCGCTCACGCTGCTTGTAGCGATTACCACCATCGCCTATCACACAAAATTTATCGATGAAAACGAGTATATGGCTTTCATTTTGGCAAGCATTCTTGAAGTGCTTGTAGTGATGGTTTCAATTAGACTCACTCACAAAAAAGTATCAGCGTAGCGCCATCGCGCTGCAAGCGATCCTTGCATGATCCTCTAAAAGCGATTGCTAAGCGGTAGTAGTTTGCGTGGGAGCCTAGAGTGATGTGCGTAAATTTTGGATGCTTGATTTCGCTTTTTTTGCTGGCAAAGCGCCTCTTGGCGGCGAAATCGAGAACGATCTTTTTGGGACTGTCAAGTAAAAAGTGCTTTTTGAGCCTATCTTTCGTATGAAGCTCGATACGATCATCAAAAATCGCCACTTGCAAAAAGCCATAATCAAAAGTGATCGCTTCTTTGTCGAGGGCTTCATGGTTGGAGCTGCTAGCCGCGCTTTTAAGCATAACTTGCGTACTCGAAGCTACAGAAGAGGCACTCTTGGCGCTTACGAAGC
>WGBC01000028.1 GCA_015494535.1 Nitratiruptor sp.
ACTCGAGGATATTTTTGACGTTGGCTCCCCGCCAGCCGTAGATACTTTGGTCATCATCCCCTACGACACAGATGTTGTCATGGGTGGAGCAAAGCTTTTGTACCAATAGACTTTGCAGCTCGTTGGTATCTTGGAATTCGTCGATCATGATGTATCGGTACTTTTGGCTGGTTTGACGGCACAGCTCCTCCTCTTGGTCGAGTATTTTGTAGGTTAGAGCCAAAAGGTCGTCGAAATCGACCAGATTGTTTTCGTGTAGGTAATTTTGGTATCGCTCATAGATTCTGGAGATCTTTTTGAAATTTGGCAATCTGGCACTGGCAATCGCTTGGGCCGGTTCGATGAGAGAGTTTTTGTATTTGGATATTTCACTGGCGATCAAGGAGACGGGAAGGTCTGGTTTGAAGGATTTGAGGATCCGCTTCTTGTCGTCAGTGTCGATGATGATGAAGTTGTTGCTACGTCCCAAGCGATCGATATGGAGCTTCAAAAAAAGCAGACCAAATTTGTGGAAAGTACACAACAGAGGCGGATAGAGAGGATTGTCCAGCATCGATAACGCCCGCTCTCGCATCTCTTTGGCCGCTTTGTTGGTAAAGGTAAGAGTGAGGATGGAAGCTGGGTCGATACCGAGACTGATAAGATAGGCAAGACGAGTGGTGATGGTTTTGGTCTTGCCGCTGCCGGCTCCTGCTAGGATCAAAAGGGGCCCATCGACGGTCTGTGCAGCTTCTTTTTGGGCGGGATTGAGTTGATCAAGTATCTTATCCATCCATGCTCTTTATTTTCTTTTTATTATACCAAAACCGATAGAGGATAAAACAAAGTCCCGATTTAAATTATAGTTTTTGTTTATGTTAATTGCAAATTGATAAAAATTTGCTATAATTTCTGAAATTATTCAATTTTGTAATAAAAGGTTGCAGATGATCAAAGATTTTACAAAACTCGAGACCTTTTTGGTAGTGATAAAAGAGAAGAGTTTTTCCAAAGCGAGCGCCAAGCTCGGCATCAGTCAGCCAGCGGTGACACAACAGATCAAATTTTTGGAAGAGCAGATCGGTGCCAAGCTGATTGAGCGACGAAAAAACGGAGTGAGGCTAACAAAAGAGGGCGAAGAGGTCTACAAGATCGCTCAGCGTATCTCCAAATGTATCCAAAGTGCGGAGCAAGATCTTTTTCGCATCGTCAACAAAGAGCTCACCTTTATCCTAGGAGCATCTTTTACCATCGGCAACTATATCTTGCCTCATGTGATCCAAGAGATCAAAAGTATTATAAAAAACGATATCTTGATCAAGGTGGATGTGAGCGAAAAAGTGGTAGACAATGTTTTGGATAAAAAGTATGATCTAGGCCTTATCGAGTCACCGGTCTTTAAAGAGGGGTTGGTTTATCGCGAGTGGATGGAGGATGAGCTGGTGCTTTTTAGCAATACCAAGCTGCCAAAGTATGTGCGGGTGGAGGATCTGTATCGCTTCAAGTGGATATGCCGCGAAGAGGGGAGTCACACCAGAAAGCTTGTATCTGAAGTTTTCGAGCGGCTTGGTGTGAGCTGTAAGAAATTCAACGTCATCAGCGAAGTGAGCTCCTCCACCGCAGTGGTCAACTCGATCCTACGAAGTCCAATCGACAAAGAGCATCCTACCGTCTCCATCATCTCGCGCTATGCCATAGAAGATGAAGTAAAGCAAGGGCGCCTTTTCGAAGCCAAGATCAAAGGTGAAAAGATCAAAAGAAAATTTTATATCTGCTATCTCAAAGAGCGTAGGAACGATCCCTTCTTGAGCAATATCGTCGATCAGATCCTCAAGCTCAAACACTAATCCTTTTTCAAAAAGCGTCTGTTCTCTGGATTGGAGAGCAGTGCTTCCATCGACGATTTTGGTTTGGTCTGCTGCTTGGGCACGGTGGCCGTGAGATTGACAAAGATGGGAGTCTCGTCCACAATGATCTGCAAAATGGCGCCGATGGGCACAGTTACCACAGAGCCAAAGTTTTCACTCCCAAATCCCGCTTCGAACCGCAATACTCCATCTTTGAGTATGGCGCTTTCGTAGGTGTAGTTCATCAGCAAAAAGAGGGTGAATTCAGGAAGCTTTTCATAAATATCTTGTGGAAGCATGGGATCGAACTCCACCTGTTTGAGGTCCACCAGCACGCCAAACTCTTGATTTTTTTCAAAAAGGTAATAGAGTATATCGGTAGCGTGATTGGTGAGGATCGTAGCGAACTCCTCATCTTGTAAAATGTCGTACAACATCGTCACTCCTTTGGCGTATTATACACTCACCAAGCTCAAAAAAACCTATCATCGCATTGA
>WGBC01000029.1 GCA_015494535.1 Nitratiruptor sp.
CTCATTTTACTTCGATCCCAAGGCGGATCGAATGTGAGATTTACATCCACTTCTGTCACTGCGTCAATCTTATTGGCGATGCTTCGCACCATATCCACGATACTCTCGCCCACGGGGCATACCACGCTCGTGAGCGTCATGGTGATGAGGACTTTATAGCCATCTGGCTGGCGAACCAGTTTGATGTCGTAGATGAGCCCAAGGTCATAGATATTGACCGGGATCTCTGGATCGTAGATGGTTTTGAGATACTTTATAATCTCTTTTTTTATCGTCTCTGGATCGCCATACTTTTTGTTGTGATCTTCAATATCTTCAATGCCATTATTATCGACTTCTATCTCTTTTTCTTCTAAGCTCATTGCTGCTCCTCGTAAAGCTTGATAAATTCCTCTTTTATCTCTTTATCGCCCAGTTTTTCGAATATCTCATTAAGAAAACTAATTACAATCATCTCTTTTGCCAAAGACTCCTCTATCCCTCTTTGGCGAAGGTAAAAGAGCGCTTCTTCATCGATATGACCGGTTGTAGAGCCGTGCGTAGCCTCAGTGATGTACTCGGTATAGATCTCCATTTGGGGTTTGGAGATCATATAGGCTCCATCGTTGAGGAGGATCGTTTTGGAGTCTTGATAGATGGAGCTATATTTTGCTGGATTTTTGACAATTAAGAGTCCATCAAAAATCCCTCTTGCCTTATCTTTGAGGATGTTTCGTGAAAGCTGGGTGGTTTTGGACTCTTTGCCTCTGTTTTCAATATGAAGCGTATTGCCTATGCGAGCTTCATCACTGGCAAATATTACATGGTTTGCATCTACGTTGGCTTCCTCTTGCAAGAGGATATGATAATTGTGCAATGTTTTGGCCGTGCCAAAATCGAAAGTAAACAGCTCAAATCTGCTTTGTTTTTCGCACCTGATCGAGTGTGGGGCGATTAGCGCGAAATCGCTTAAATTGCTTACTCTATTTTGTACAAGCTGCAACGACGCACCATCTTTGATATCGATGTCGTATCCATAGAAATAGAGTGAATCTTGAGCGAGTACTAAATGCTCTTCCACCACTTTGACTTTTTTCTTCGGTGCAATGCTTAATTTTATTCTGTATGGCACGAGTGCATTTGAGAGGGTGTGTTTGTGGAGGATTTTGAACTCCATATCCTCTTCGCATTCGATATGGATGACCCGCTCGCTCAAGAGGTGGTTGAGGTAGTATACCTGATCGTAGTGGCTGTCATCGATTTTGATATTTTTTTGCAACTCAATATAGAAGCTCTTGGGCGCTTTGACAACAGAGCCATCAACGATCTCGATATAATCTGCTTCTTCTGGTCTCTGTGTCTTTGGCAAAGAAAGCGTATATTCTTTGTCAAATATTGGCTTGATGCCAAAGTAGCGGTAATGCTCCGTCTTTGGCGTAGGCATTCCCATGGATTTGAGCTTTTGCAAAAGAGCCTTTTGCTCTTTGAATTCCTCAAAGTTTATATCAAGCAACTTCATCACGCATCCCCAAATATTTTGTATCCCTCTTTTTCAAGAGCATCAACGATTTCAATTCCACCAGTTTTGAGTACTTTGCCATTTTTGAGCACATGCACGAAATCTGGTTCGATGTAATCTAAGATTTTTCTATAGTGTGTAATGATCATGAACGTTCTCTTGCCATCGCGCATGTTATTGATGGCTTCGCTCACTTTTTTGAGTGCGTCTATATCGAGTCCAGAGTCGATCTCGTCAAGAATTACGAAATCTGGCTCGAGTATCTCCATTTGCAAAATCTCGTTGAGCTTCTTTTCGCCCCCGCTAAAGCCTTCATTGAGGCTTCTATGTATCATCTCCTCTTTCATACCAAGCTCTTTGATTTTTGCTTTGAGCAGTTTCAAAAACTCGGCCGCATTCAAAGGTTTGAGCCCTTGATGCTTTCTTTTTGCATTGAGAGCCGTTCGCAAGAAGTATGCGTTGTTGACTCCTGGTATCTCCACTGGGTGCTGAAAGGACATGAATATTCCCTCAAGTGCCCGCTCTTCCGGTTCCATATTGATAATGCTTTTGCCTTTGTAGATGATATCACCCTCTGTCACTTCCACATCGGGATGGCCTACTATCGTTTTGGATAGCGTCGATTTGCCAGCCCCGTTTGGCCCCATAATGGCGTGCACTTTGCCTTCAAACATATCAAGGTCTATGCCTTTTAGTATCTCTTTTTCGCCAATTTTTGCATGTAAATTTTTTATTTCCATTATTTTCATCCTACGCTTCCTTCCAATGTTAGATCTAAGAGTGCTTTCGCTTCTACTGCAAACTCCATCGGGAGTTTGTTGAGTACGTCTTTACAAAATCCATGCACGATCATACTTACCGCATCCTCTTCGCCAATGCCTCTCTGGCGCAAGTAAAAGAGCTGCTCTTCGCTGATTTTGCTAGTGGTTGCTTCATGCTCCACTTGCGCGCTTGCGCATTTGCTCTCAAGGTATGGAAAAGTATGGGCGCCACAGTTATCGCCAATGAGCAAGCTGTCACACTCGCTAAAGTTCTTGGCGCCTTTGGCGCTTTCATGAATCTTTACAAGTCCTCTGTAGCTGTTTTGTCCTTTTTGGGCCGAAATTCCTTTGGAGATGATGAGGCTTTTTGTGTTTTTTCCTATATGGATCATCTTAGTGCCGGTATCCGCTTGTTGAGCTAGGCGTGTGATGGCGACTGAGTAAAACTCTCCTACGGAGTTGTCGCCCTTGAGGATACAGCTTGGATACTTCCATGTAATGACTGAGCCGGTTTCAACTTGCGTCCAGGTGATTTTGGAGTTTTCTCCCTCGCAAAGACCTCGTTTGGTAACGAAATTGTAAATACCACCATTTCCCTCAATGTCGCCTGGATACCAGTTTTGGATGGTGGAGTAGTTGATATGCGCATCTTTATGGGCAATGAGCTCCACGACTGCAGCGTGAAGCTGGTTTTCGTCCCTGCTTGGAGCGGAGCAGCCCTCATTGTAGCTTACATAGCTGCCTTCATCCGCAATGATGAGCGTTCTTTCAAACTGCCCGGTATTTTGAGCGTTGATACGAAAGTAGGTGCTAAGCTCCATCGGGCACTTTACGCCTTTTGGTATATAGACAAACGTCCCGTCGCTAAAAACTGCGGAGTTGAGGGCCGCAAAGTAGTTGTCCGTCATAGGCACTACGCTAAACATATACTTTTTGACCAACTCTGGATAGTCGCGAATCGCCTCAGAAATTGAGCAAAAAATGATACCAAGCTTGTTGAGCTCCTCCACGAAAGTGGTCTTGACCGATACCGAGTCTAATACAGCATCTACTGCTACGCCTGCAAGAGCTTTTTGCTCTTCAAGGGGGATGCCAAGCTTTTCATAAGCTTTCAAAATCTCTGGATCTACCTCATCAAGACTCTCTAGCGCCTTTTTTGGAGCCGCCCAGTAGCTAATGGCTTGATAATCTATAGGAGGGTAGGTGACTTTTGCCCATTTTGGCTCCTCCATCTTTTGCCACGTATGAAATGCTTTGAGCCTAAGCTCTAGCATCCACTCTGGCTCGTTTTTCTTGGCTGAGATAAATTTGATTGTATCTTCAGTAAGCCCTGGAGGGGCAGTCTCTTCTTCGATATCTATCTCAAAGCCAAGGTCATAGTCTGAATTGATTATTTTGTCGACTTTTTCCATTCCCATTATTGAACCCTTTTTGGTTTGTCTGAGAGTAATATAGCGCAAATAAGATAAAATATCTCTTATTTTACATAATTAAAATAGGAGTAATTTAGTCCTATTTGATTGAAAGAAGAACTCTCCTCGAAACATTTTTGATATAATTTTCTAAAAGTTGGGCATTAACACTTTGAGAAAATAAGACTGCTATGGCGACCATCTTTGCCTAAAACCAAACATCTTCCGCAAGAAGGGTGAATTTTCAGAGAGCAAACAAATCACAGATTAAACAGATTAATTCGAAAAAAAGTACCCTGCACAGATATAGATAAAGACAGCTTCTATAGCAAAGAGAAAAAATTAAAGGATATTAATGATCAATGTTACCGCTCGTGTCCCAACAACAAATCTGCTCATTCAAAGAAGTATGGCCAAGCTCTTTCAATCCTTTATCTACACCCATCTTCCCGATAAAGAGCATCAAGGGTTTGTGAGCAAAAGTGGTAAAGTCTTTAAGACTATGAACTTTCGCATCCGCTATATCCAGGAGCAATTTGAGATAGATTTCGTGGCTCTTGATAAAACCTATGAGCAAAAAATTGCCCTCGATATTCTAAAAAACGGGTTGAAACTGGGAGAGATTCACTTCAGTGAAGTGACGGTATCTATGCAAGAGCGGACTCTTCCATCCGATGCGAGGCAG
>WGBC01000030.1 GCA_015494535.1 Nitratiruptor sp.
AAAAGCCTCTTTTTCTCTTTTTGATGTATCTCTTTATTTTCAAGAAACTTTTGGATCTGCTCTTTGTCAAACTCTTCATACACACTTTTTCCAAAACGCTCTACAATCTCTTGCATCAAATCTCGTAGCTTCTCATCATACAAAAGCTTTTCAATATTTTCATCACTCAAAGCGGCTTTGAGCCTTTTGGGTCGCTCAATCACTACTTTGTAATACCCAAAATCCTCATTTTCAAAAATTTTGCTTGCAATATTTTCTTCATCAAGCTCTTTAAAATCTTTATACACTTCTACGATTTTTTGGATATGCTCTGGCGCAAACTCTTTATTTTTATCTCCGAGATTTTTTCTTAGCTTCCTATAGAGTTTGCTGGCATCTATTAGCTGGATTTTTCCTTTTCTTTTAGCTTCTTTGTTGTTACTCAGTATCCATATATAGGTAGTAATGCCAGTGTTATAAAACATATTAGTTGGAAGCTGAATAATAGCTTCTACCATATCGTTTTCGATGATGTATCTTCTAATATTGCTCTCCCCGCTTCCTGCATCTCCGGTAAAAAGCGAGCTACCGTTATGCACAGAGGCTATGCGAGAGCCTATGATATTTTCTTTTGGGTTTTTGACTTTATCAACCATCTCCATCAAAAATAGCAGCTGCCCATCTGAAGTTCTTGGCACTGCGTCTGCTTCTACCTCTTTGCCCCAATAATCTTTGAGTCTCACTTTAAACCGAGGATCTATTACTTCATTACCATCTTTTATATACTTCTCATCACTCTTCCACGATTTGCCATAAGGAGGATTTGAGAGCATAAAATCAAACTTTATTCCTCTAAACTCATCGGTAGCTAAAGTGGAGCCGTTGCGTATATTTTCGGGATTTTCTCCTTTTATGAGCATATCCGCTTTGCATATGGCATAGGTTTCGTCGTTTATCTCCTTGCCATAGAGATATATATCGCAGTTTGCTTTTATCTCTTCTTTGATATATTTTTCACTCTCAGTAAGCATCCCACCACTACCACAAGCTGGATCGTAGATAGTGATAACTGGCGGCAAGCTATTTTTAATTGGCTCATAGAGGATATGCGTCATAAGGTGAATCACCTCTCTTGGGGTAAAGTGCTCCCCCGCTTCTTCGTTGTTCTCTTTATTAAATCTACGAATGAGCTCCTCAAACACATATCCCATTCCAAGATTTGTAAGAGGAGGTAAAACGTTGCCATCTGGATCGGTTGTCTCTTTATTAGTAAGATTAATATAAGGCGAAACGAACTTTTCCAAGACATCAAGTAATATATCCTTTTGCGCCATATGCTCGATTTGCTGATAGAGCTTAAACTTTTCTATTATCTCTTTCACATTTGGACTAAAGCCGTTAAGATATTCAAAGAAATTTTCTTTTAAAATCTGCATAGAGTTTGTGGCATTTTGGTAGAGCTTATTCATCGTCCATTGGCTGGTATTGTAGAAGATATAGCCGCTTGCTTCTTGCAAAGCTTTCGTATCAAGCTCTTTAAGTTTCAGCTCCTCTTTTTGAAGTCGTATCTCTTCTAACACTTTATCTTTTGTTGGCTCTAAGAGTGCATCCAGACGGCGAAGCACCGTCATTGGTAAAATCACATCCCTATATTTACCCCGCACATATACATCTCTTAGGCAATCATCTGCTATACTCCAGATGAAATTGACTAATTTGTTGTGATAGCTATAGTCCATTTACTCCCTCACCTGCCCTTCGCCATAGATTTTGTATTTATAGGTAGTAAGGTCGTTGATGCCCATAGGGCCTCTGGCGTGGAGTTTGTTAGTCGAAATCCCCACTTCCGCGCCAAAGCCGAAGACTCCGCCATCGGTAAAGCGTGTGGAGGCGTTGACATAGACGCAGGCGGCGTCGATTTCGTTGAGGAATTTTTCTGCCGTGGTGTAGTTTTCGGTTACGATCGCCTCGCTGTGCCCGCTGCCGTAGCGGCGGATATGCTCGATGGCGCCATCTACACCGTCAACTACCTTGATAGAGAGGATGTTTTCCAGATATTCGGTATCGTAGTCCTCTTCGGTGGCCTCCTCCACATCGATCACCTCGCGCGTGAGCTCGCACCCCTTGAGGGTGGTCATGTGGGGTTTGAAAGCTTCATAGAGCGGCAGCAGGATCTCGTCTTTGATGGCGTAATCCACCAGGAGCGTCTCCATGGCGTTGCACACACCGGGGCGCTGCACTTTGGCGTTGACGGCGATCTTGATCGCTTTGTCGAAATCCGCATCCTTGTCGATGTATGTATGGCAAAGCCCTTTGTCGTGCTTGACCACAGGCACCGTGGCGTTTTCACTCACATAGCGTATCAGCGCCTCACC
>WGBC01000031.1 GCA_015494535.1 Nitratiruptor sp.
CCGCTTATACGATCGATTGTCTTAAAAATCGCATCAATCGTCCCATCGCCAATACCGGCATCCGTGATTTCTTTGCCCTCAAACTCGATTGTCACAGCAGCGCTTGGCACACCCTCGCTACAATCATTTATTTGTAGCTTTTTAAGTTTATACACCTCTGGAGCGCTCGCAATTTCATTGGTAATAAGCATCCTAATATCATCGTCCGTGATCTCTTTTTTCTTATCTGCCAAGATCTTGAAGCGCTCAAAGGCTTTGTTGATCTCTTCCTCGCTCAAGCTAAAGCCAAGATCCTCAATCTTTTTCTTGAAGGCATGGCGGCCAGAGTGCTTGCCAAGCACGATGGCATTGCGATCAAGCCCAATATCCTCCGCTCGCATAATCTCATAGGTCTCTTGATGCTTAAGCACTCCATCTTGATGAATCCCGCTCTCGTGCGCAAAGGCGTTTTTACCAACGATAGCTTTGTTGGGCTGAGGCTCGATGCCAGTAATTGCGGCAACCAAACGGCTTGTCGGATAGATTTCACGGGTATTGATATTGGTGTCTATGTCACCAAAAATATCTTTGCGCGTCTTGATGGCCATGACGATCTCTTCCAAAGCCGCATTACCCGCTCTCTCGCCTAAGCCGTTGATAGTACACTCCACCTGCCTTGCGCCATTGATAACGCTATAGAGCGAATTTGCTACCGCAAGCCCCAAATCGTTGTGGCAGTGTACAGAGATAATTGCGCGATCTCCGATAAACTCGTGAAGCTCTTTAATCATCTCTCCCATCTCATGCGGAAAACGATACCCCACTGTATCTGGGATGTTAATAGTGCCAGCTCCCGCCTCTATCACAGCTTCTATAATCTCTTTCAAAAAGCTCATCTCGCTACGCCCCGCATCCTCGCAGCTAAACTCCACGTCATCCACGAAACTTTTGGCAAACCTTACGGCGTTCACGGCCTTTTTAATCACCTCCTCTGGCTTCATGCGAAGCTTATATTCCATGTGAATGGGGCTTGTGGCTATAAATGTGTGAATGCGCTTGTGCTTTGCTGGCTCAATCGCCCTAGCTGCCGCTTCTATGTCTTTTTCCAAAGCCCTAGCAAGTGAACATATGGTGCTATTTTGTACCACTTCGCTAATCTTTCTAATCGCTTCAAAATCGCCGGGACTAGCCGCCGCAAATCCTGCCTCAATAATATCTACGCCCAATTTTTCAAGCTGCTTAGCGATCTGTATCTTCTCTTCCGTATTCATAGATGCACCAGGGCTTTGCTCTCCATCTCGTAAAGTCGTATCAAATATTTTTACTCTATCAGCCATTTTCTATTCCTTTTTATGAAAAATTTTTGTAAAAAAATTGGTAATTGATTTTTATAGATGCAGCAGGTGGTTTTTGATCTCAATCTTTGGCAAGAATTTTATCGACTTTATGACTCCTATATCACTCATCATTTTCCTTGGATAATTTTTTTCCATTATTATAGCGTATTTTTCTCTTTATCAAAAAGTAAAAGGCCCGCACCACTCCAGAAAGTATAAAGAGCGTAATGGCAATAGTGACAAACTCGGCAGGGAAAAGGTACAAAATCGCCAAAAAGATAACCATAAGAATCAAGATTTTCAACACCTGATGCTTTTTGAAATCAATCTTCTTAAAACTTGGATAACGGATGTTGCTCACCATCAATAACGCTACCACCAACGAGCTTGCAAGTAACAATGGGGGCAAAAAGGCAAATTTATATTTCAAATAGAGCATCACCCATCCAGCCACGAAAATCGCGGCAGTGGGTATCGGCACTCCTATAAATACGCTTGGCTCGCTGCTAGGCGCCATTACATTAAAGCGTGCCAGACGAATAGCACCAAAAACTACAAACAAAGCGGCAACCAGCGAACCGAATTTGCCATAATGATTCCCTACCGTTTGATAGAGCAAAATTGCAGGCGCCACGCCAAAAGCCACAAGATCGGCCAACGAATCAAACTCCACGCCAAATTTGCTAGTAGCATTGGTGAGTCTCGCCACCCTCCCATCTATGCCATCCAAAATCAACGAGATGAAAATCAGCCACGCAGCTTTGTCAAAATCGCCCCTGATGGAGGCAATAACGCTGATAACGCCCAAAAAAGCGCTAAGAGCGGTGAAGAAGTTTGGAAAGATGTAGCGCATATCAAAGGAGGTCTTATCCACAGCTAGCCTTTGTTTCCTTCGTGTCTTTTTTGTGCCTCTTTTTTAGCCTTTTCGATATCGTCGCCATTCTCATCCACAAGTAGGCTCTCTTTGCCCTCTTGTTCTTCGAACTCTTTGATGATTTCTCTTACCTCTTTACCTTCGATCACCTCTTTTTCAAAAAGTACCTGCACCATCTTCTCGATTGCAGGCGCATACTCTTTGAGGCGCTCTTTGACATGGTTATAGCGCTGGTTCAAGAACTCTTTGATAAACTCGTCGATCTCTTCTGCAAGCTTCTCGCTATATTCCTTGACCGGCTGCATACCACCGCCCAAGAAGACATTTCTCTGCTTTTCAAGCACCATAAGTCCAGCAACCTCGCTCATACCATACATGCTAATCATCGCTTTAACGATGTCGGTGGCTCTCTCGAGGTCGTTTGCTGCACCTGTGGTAATCTCCTTGATAAAGACCTCTTCTGCCGCACGCCCACCAAGAAGCGTATCGATTTCGGCGACAAGCTCGCTTTTTGTCATGAGATATTTATTCTCTTCTGGAGTATTGAGGGTATAGCCAAGGGCTGCCAAGCCTCTCGGAATAATAGAGACTTTCGTAACCTTTTTGGCTCCCTTGGTGGTTTCTGCAATGAGCGCGTGTCCACTCTCGTGATATGCCACGATGCGTTTCTCTTTCGGGCTGATGCGGCGGCTCTTCTTCTCTAGCCCTGCAATTGCCCTCTCAACTGCTTCCAAGAGATCCTCTTGCTCTACTTTTTCTTTATTCTTCCTACCGGCAAGCAATGCCGCTTCATTGACGATATTTGCCAAATCCGCTCCGGCAAGACCCGCCGTAAGCCTTGCAATCTCTTCCAAATCCACATTCTCGGCAAGTTTTATATGCTTCACATGCACTTTCAAGATAGCAAGACGACCTTCAAAATCTGGCTTATCCACTACAACAGTCCTATCAAAACGTCCAGGTCTAAGAAGCGCTGGATCCAAAATCTCCGGCCTGTTGGTAGCTGCAAGCACAATTACAGGCGACTCCGCGCTATCGAAACCATCCATCTCAGCTAGTAGCTGGTTGAGTGTCTGCTCCCTCTCGTCATTACCGCCAATTGGACCGCTTGCCGCCCTGCTTTTTCCAATAGCATCAATCTCATCTATAAAGATGATGCTTGGTGCCTCTTTTTTGGCTTGCTCAAAGAGATCTCTCACCCTTGCAGCACCTACACCCACAAACATCTCAATAAAGCTACTTCCACTTACTGCAAAAAATGGCACATCAGCCTCCCCTGCCACGGCTTTTGCCAAAAGCGTCTTACCGGTTCCTGGAGGGCCAACTAAGAGTACCCCTTTTGGGATCTTCGCACCAAGTCTGATGTAGCGCTGTGGGTGCTTGAGAAAGTCCACAATCTCTTTCACCTCCTCTTTAGCCTCTTCCACGCCTGCCACGTCGCTAAATTTGACTTTTGGACGCTCTGAATTGATGAGCTTCTTAGCGCTTCCCATGCCAAGAATGCCCCCTCCCACGCTCTTTTGCATGCGTGAGGCCAAAAACATCCATATTGCAAAGAAGATAAATATTGGAATTACCCAGCCAAATATCATCTCCGTTAACCAGTTACTCTCACTGAAGCCACCATAATCAATCCCCTTTTTCTCTAATAGCGGAATAAGGGATGTATCGCCTGGCACTCTATTGGCAAAGTAGATAACTTTATAACCACCCTCATTGGCAATTGCCTTGATTACCTTTTGGCCGATCGCCACATACTGCACTTGTCCCTGCTCAATAAGCTTTTTTAACTCACTATAGCTTATCTCTTTGGTCTTTTGCACGGGTGCCCCCATCATGTGCTGCTTGGCACCCTGTCCCATGGTATTGGCTGGCTCCAAAATAGATTTAAAAAGCAGTATCAAAATGACGGAAAATATAGCAAATGTCAAAAGCGGATTTCTATTAAAAAAGTTATCATTTTGCGGTTTTTTCTGTTTATCTGCCATCTTCACCCCTATTACGTAATATCATGGTTATCCACTCACCATCTTGTATCTCTTCTACAAGTGGCAAAGAAAATTTTTCATAAACTCTATCTCTATACTTCTCAATAATACCTGACAGTATAATAATTCCCTCCTTTTTTGTAGCATTTTTGAGATCACTACTTATCATCATCAATACATCAGCCACAATGTTGGCTATAACTATATCATACTTTTTTTTCGCCAAAGCAGCTGATCCTCGCCACGCCTCCTGAAATTTAGCTTCGTTTAAGGCGAAGTTCTTTTTGGCTTGCTCAATGGCCAATTCATCCGTATCGCAAATATCCGCTTTGGTTCCCAGTTTACTAGCAGCAATCGCTAAGATACCGCTGCCGGTACCCACATCCAATACCTCATCACCCTCTTTTACATACTTTTGAATAGCTTGCAAGCAGCCTCTTGTAGTCTCATGATGCCCGCTGCCAAAAGCAAGAGCTGGATCTATGCGAATATTTATCTTGTCATCTCTTGGCTCATACCATCCCGGATAGATCCAAAACGCTCCTACCTCCACTGGCTGAACACTTTTTTGGTATTGGCTTACCCAATCTTCGTTGCGTTTTTTCTCTTGGGTGATGGTCAGATCAATTTTAGAACCAAAAAGTTCCTCTAAAGAATCTACATACTCTCTTAGCTGATCAAGTAGCTCTGGCAGTGGCTCGTCCGATCGCAAAATGAGGCAGTTACCGCTCTCTTCAATCCCATTATAGAAGCGATCGAGTAAGAAGCTCGCAATCTCTTCCAAGAAAGCGTCGGCACAAATCTTTATTTCATAATAGTATTCACTCACTCACTAGCCTTTACCAACTCAAATGCCTCTTTGAGATCAATTGTGCCCTCGTAGAAGGCTTTGCCCACAATCACGCCAGCCACAACTTTCGTATCCAAGAGCTTCTTTATATCTTGTATATCTCTCACGCCTCCACTTGCAATCGTATCGATGCCGCTTGCATTAGCAATTGCTACAGTAAACTCCACGTTTACACCACTGAGCGTCCCATCCTTCCCAACATCAGTGCAGATAATTGCTTCAACACCACTTTTTGCAAACTCTTTAGCAAGATCGGTTGCTTTCATGCTAGAGGTTTTTGCCCAGCCCTCTACCGCCACATATCCATCTATCGCATCAATCCCCACGGCTATTGGATATTTTGCAGCCATCTCTTTGACGAAATCTGGATTTTTTGCAGCAATGGAGCCTAGTATGAGGCGATTGATGCCAAGATCCATATAGCGCTTAATCGTCTCTTTATCCCTGATGCCGCCACCTAGCTCTATTTTAAGATCGGTATTGGCTCTAATCTTTTCAATCTGCTTCAAATTTTTTGGCTCCCCGGCAAAGGCACCATTGAGATCCACAAGATGCAGCCACTTAGCTCCCATCTCTTCAAATCTCTTAGCCACCTCCCAAGGCTCGTCACTATAAATCTTGGCACTCTCCATCAAGCCCTTGGTAAGACGCACGCATTTGCCATCTTTGAGATCAATAGCTGGTAAAATCTCCATCTATAACTCCACAAAATTTTGTAAAATCTTTAGCCCCATATCATGGGATTTTTCGGGATGAGGCTGCAAGCCAAAGATATTCTCTTTTTGCACGGCACTTACAAACTCATATCCATAAATCGTCTTGCCAATCGCCACATCTTCAGAACACACGGCATGGTAACTATGCACAAAATAGAGATAAAAATCTTTTTTAAGTCCTTTAAATATTGGGCTCTCTTTAGCAAACAGCTCATTCCATCCCATATGAGGCACTTTGAGCCTGTGGGGGAATTTGGTTTTGTCAAAAGGCACCACTTCACCCTCAATCAGCCCCAGCCCAGCATGCTCTCCAAACTCGTAGCTCTTTTGAAAAAGCAGCTGCATGCCAAGGCAAATGCCCAGCATATATTTGCCACTTTTTGCAAACTCTAGCAGTGCCTCTTGCATACCGCTTCTTTTTAGATGCTCCATCGCATCGCCAAAAGCGCCAACTCCTGGCAATAAAAGCTGATCGTATGTTTTGATTTTTTCTGGATCTTTTTCGATCGTTGCGCTTGCGCCAAGTTTATGGAACGCATTTTTGACGCTTCGTAAATTTCCCATATTATAATCGACTATGGCAATTCTCATTCTTCCTCTTTTTGCCCGATAGTTTTGAGATAGAATGACAGCCCAAAAAGCAGCATCGTCACTGCTGCTATCAAATAGACTGCATACAAAATCTTCTCTGGTCCAATAATTGCAAACTTAAATACCAGCATCAGCGCTTCAATTGATAGGGCTATCACAATCGAGCCCAGAAATCTTATCATAGTTTTGTGGATATCGGTAGCCTCTTTGCGCTTGTGCCGCCCTAAAACCTCCTCTTCAAAAAGGGTTTTGACAAGATCAAAAATTGCTAGTGAGAGCGTAATCAAAATAGTGGATTCAAAAATCTCTTTAATATCAAGATTGTAAAAATGTATACCATGCGTCAAAACACTCATTATCCCTTTTGCAAAAAGCAAAATAGCCACCACCAATAGCGCTAAGGTAAATAGAGCGTAAGATGTCTTTGTAAAGGATCCAAAATAGGAATCAATTGAGCTTGGATGAAACATCTTTAAAAGATCTTTTAAAGACATATCCACGCAAACAATGTAAACCAGCTGCTTTTGCTCGTTGTAAATAGGATAGGAGGCAGTGACGGTCATCTCATGGGATAGCAGTGAAGGGTATGGATCTGTAAGCACGCAGCGTTTTTCTCGTACAGCCCTATAGTAGTATGCCCTCATACTGCGGTTTATCCCTTTGCCTCTGCGATACTCGGGATTGTTGGAGATGGCATCAATCATCTGATTACCCTTCTTGTCCAATACATAAAAAGCCTCTGCATTGGGTAGCTCTTTTTTTAAGATTTTTAAAGCATTGATGATATTGTCCAGCGAAGGTTCTGGCATATAGTTTGGGATATAGCGCTGCAGCAAAAAACACAGATACGCCCTGGCTCTCGTGCGTATCTCCGAAAACTCTTCTATTTCAGTGACTACCATGGGACTCCTTTTTCAAAAACTCCAAAAAGATCTCCGCATACTCTTTCTCTTTGGGAAACTCCTCTATCATGTGCGACAAAAGCCCTCTATACTCTTCAACTGTCATGTTACCCTTTAATAATTCATATTTAAGATACAAAAGATAGGTATTAATCACGTCGCTTTCGCAATAGCTCTCAATTTTATCAATCTTCCCCTCATAGTATAGATGCAACACATCCTCTCCGCTTACATCAAACTTGCCGGGAAGTCCTACCATCTGGCAAATGGTATCGAGCTTCAAAGCTCTTGCTGCTCCAAAATTGCCCAAAACGTCCAAGAGATCGAGATGAAACTGCTCTGAATATCTTGAACGGTAATTGTCCCATTTGGTTTTGTTCACCATCTGGTTCTCTTGCTCGAAATAGGCTTGGCAAGAGAGATTGTATTTCATGGCTCTAAGCAGCAACATAGGCAGATCAAATCCCCTACCATTGAATGAGATAAGCCTAGGATTATACTTATCGATAATAGCTAAAAATCTTTCTATTTTCTCCTTTTCATCCTTGCCGGTAGAGGTTTTTACCTCTTTAAATCTTCCAAACTCATCTGCAATGACTATGCTAATAGCCACAACTTTGTGAAAAGGCAGAGGCAAGAATGTGGAGTTGGTAGCCTCTTGATGCTTGGCAAGCGCCTGTAGCGTAGCCTCTTTGTCATCGCCGCTTACATCGTATGTTTTGCGAATGAGCTCAATATCTGGTATAGTTTCACAATCAAACACGCAAATCATTCAACTCCTTTTTGAAATTATACTGAAAAAGGCTATTTTTGCTAAAGCTACGCGACACATTTATTTTGAGCGCTATTTTTTTGCTGCCAGATATTTTCTTTAAATTTTTTTATCCCAATTATCTGCATTTTGATACTTCCATTTTCAAAGAGATAGCAGCGCTTTTGCTACTAAGCTATCTGATTCTCTCCATCAAAAGCTATGCACTACGCCTTATTTTTGCCATCTTTATCGCAACTCTTAGCTTCGTGCAGCTCTTTCATTTTAGCTTTTTTCACTCCTATCTTATGCCCTATGAGATCGCTATGAGCGATCAGATTCCTGAAATGATCGATACTCTTGGCGAAGTAATTAAATATACCTATATTCCAGTTTTGCTCTTTATCATCCAAATCGTTTCGCTAGCGCTATTCCTCAAACCCAAACGCCCAGCCATCCGCTATGCACCCCTCATCATTCTTTTACTTCTTGCCATCGGACCAATAAGCGCCATAAAAAGGAAAAGGGCATACATCTATCTGCCCAAAGCAACGTCGCTTTCTTTGAAAAACACGTTCAACGCCCTTTCATGGTATATGGCAAAAGAGCTCTTTAGCACAAAAAAACGCCCAACTTTTAAGGAGTATCAAGCTAAAAAGATCGCAAAGCCTCTAGCTAAAAATATCATTGTCATTATGGGTGAGAGCTTAAATGCAAAGTATATGAGCCTCTTTGGCTATGCAAAAATCTCCACCCCTTATCTTGATATTCTCAAGAATGGCCCCAATTTCCTCTATACCTGGGGATATAGCGCAGGGGTAACGACGGATGTGAGCGTGCCAAGCTTCTTTGCGCTCAAAAGAGAGCCCCAAAATATCGCACCACTCATGAAGCCCACTACAAACTTACTCAACTTAGCAAAACAACAAGGCTTTAAAACCCACTACGTCACCACCCAAAACCTCTTCGTCATTGGCGGGGTATTGGCAGATTTTGCAGATGTCACAAAAGTGTTTAAAGGGTATGACGAAAAACTTGTAGAGTATCTCAAAAGCGTGGATTTCAACACAAGCAATTTTATCATCCTCCACCAAAGAAACTCCCACTCTCCTTATGAAAAATATACCCCGCCAGCCTTTTATCACTTTCCTTTCAAAGGGCTTCCTTACAAAGAGTATATGCTGCGTAGCTACCTCAACTCTATCCTCTACACCGATTACATCATAAAAGAGGTATTTAAAACAAGTGATAGGCTCAATGAGTGCACCATTACGTTTGTCACATCCGATCATGGTGAGATGATGGGAGCAAAGGACGAGGGTGAGCGTTTCGGGCATGTCTTTTTGGGCTTTGCGGATGCAAAGGTACCAATGCTTATCTACGCAAATAAAGCCTGCAAAAAAGAGGTGCTCAAACAACTCGGTCTCCAAAACGTCATATCTCATTATCAATTTGGTAAACTAATAGCAAAAAGTTTGGGATATACAATCATCAACCCCAACGAAGACGGCAGCTACTACATCAACGGCGTTGGAATCGCTGGGGAAAAAGGCTTTATCCAATATCGCAAAAAAGGGAAATTATGAGAGTTTTAGTCACGGGTACCGCTGGCTTTATCGGCTTTCATGTAGCAAAGAGGCTGCTAGAAAGAGGCGATGAGGTTATTGGGATCGATAATATCAATGATTATTACGACATTCGCGTCAAATATGGAAGACTCAAAGAGTTGGGATTTGAAGAGGAAGATTTTGCCTTTGCAAAGCGCTATCAGAGTGCAAAATATCCCAAGCACACATTCTATCGTATCGACTTGGAAGATAAAACTGCACTTGAGGCCATTTTCAAAGAGTATAAACCCACACACGTGTGCCACTTAGCGGCGCAAGCTGGCGTAAGATACTCCCTTACCAATCCGGATGCCTATGTCCAGAGCAACATCGTAGGCTTTATGAATATCTTGGAGGCTTGCAGGCACTATGAAGTAGAGCACTTGGCGTATGCAAGTAGTTCAAGCGTCTATGGGCTTAATGAAAGAATGCCATTTAGCGTAGAGGATAATGTAGATCACCCAATTAGCCTCTATGCTGCTAGTAAAAAGAGTAATGAGCTTATGGCGCACACCTACTCCTATCTTTACAATATCTCAACGACTGGTCTCAGATTTTTCACCGTCTATGGGCCTTGGGGGCGTCCCGACATGGCGCTCTTTCTCTTTACCAAAGCGATTTTAGAAGATCGCCCAATAGATGTCTTTAACTATGGAAAAATGAAAAGGGATTTTACCTATATCGACGATATCGTAGAAGGAGTCATCAGAGTCATCGACAGTCCCGCAAAGCCAGATGGCTGCTGGAGCGGCAGACGCCCAAATCCAGCTAGTTCCAAAGCTCCCTATCGCATCTACAATATCGGCAACGGCTCTCCTGTGGAGCTGATGGATTTTATCGAAGCTCTTGAAGAAGCCCTTGGCAAAAAAGCCAAGAAAAACATGCTCCCACTCCAGCCTGGCGATGTGCCAGCCACCTGGGCGGATACGAGCGCTTTGCAAAAAGATCTTGGCTACAAGCCAAATACACCAGTTAAAGAAGGCATCAAAGAGTTTGTGAAGTGGTATAGGAGCTTCTATGGCGTATAGCATAGCGGCACTGCTCGCCGCGGTTTTGAGCTATTTTTTCTTCGACAAAGAGATTGTAGCCTTTTTTTGCGATCATAGAATAGAACTTTTTCGCTACATCACCTACTTAGGCGACAGCGCTCCATATATCGTTGGCTCATTTCTGCTTTTTATATTCTACCGCAAGAAAAAAAGAGATGTCGCACAAAAAGCACTCTTTGTATTAAGCAGCGTTCTCGCTTCTGGCGTAGTAGCCGTGATTTTCAAAGTGCTTATCGGTAGACCCAGACCAAAAGTCTATCTTCACGATCACATCTACAATCCACAGTTTTTGGAGTTTCATAGCAAATTTTGGTCAATGCCATCTGGCCACACTACCACAGCTTTTGCAGTAGCTACAAGCTTTAGCATTATATGGCCAAGATATAAGATACTCTTTTTTATAGCCGCGGCTTTGGTCGCTTTAAGCCGCGTTGCGCTTTGCAAACACTACTTAAGCGACGTGATTGTAGCGGCGGTACTTGGCACATTCATAGTCTATTTGCTGCGCAAAAGGTACTTTGATGCCATATAGGCTGATTCTGGCACTGCTTATTTTTATCAACTTCTATCTCTTTTTGGGGCTTTTCCCGCTTTTTAACCTTGATGAGGGAGCCTTCAGTGAAGCGACGCGCGAGATGCTTGCTTCACATAACTTCATCACTACCTATCTCAATGGCGAACTGCGCTTTGATAAGCCAATTTTAATCTACTGGCTGCAAGCCTCGAGTGCCAAGATTTTCGGACTCAACGAGTTTGCCATGCGCTTGCCAAGCGCCGTTGCGGCAACCCTCTGGGCCGTGCTTATCTTTCGCTTCACAAAGCGCTTTTTTGATGAGACAAAGGCTTTCTTTGCCACGCTTTTCATGGTGGCTTCTTTGCAAATCTCTCTCATTGCCAAAGCAGCCATCGCAGATGCTCTCCTTAATCTCTTCATAGCCTTGTCAATGTTTAGCTTTTATCTTTATTACCAAAGCCGCCAAAAGCGCTATCTCTACTTTACTTTTGCAGCCATTGGCTTTGGAGTGCTCACAAAGGGACCGGTGGCGATACTCATTCCTTTGGCGGTAAGTTTTCTTTTTTTGCTGCGCGATTTTCGTTTTTGGCTTCGATCCATCTTAGATCCAATAGGTATCGCTATCTTTTTGGCAATCGCTCTTCCTTGGTATGTATTGGAATATCTGGATCAAGGAGAAAAGTTTATAGAGGGCTTTTTGCTCAAGCACAACATCTCTCGCTTTGCCTCCAAAGCTATGGAGGGGCATAGAGGAAGCTTTTCGTACTACATTCCGGTGCTGCTCATTGGCCTGCTGCCATTTACCACTATTGCCATCAAATCCATCAGCAAAATAAAGAACTTTTTTAGCGAGCCTCTTACAAAATATCTAGCTATATGGTTTTTGTTCGTTTTCATCTTTTTTAGCTTCTCTCACACGAAACTCCCCCACTATATCGTCTATGGCTATACGCCGCTTTTTATCCTCATGACTTTGGTGCAAGTGCGATCGAAGTTTTTGCTCATTTTGCCATTTTTGCTCTTTCATCTGCTCTTTTTGACGCTGCCATTTATCAAAGATTTCGTCTTAGCCAAAATCAAAAGCGGTAGCTATGAGTTTTATATCGTGCAGGGCTTGGAATTTGGCAGCTGGTATCTGATCTGGTTTGCAGCAGCTACCATCATAGCCTTTTGGCTGATAAAAAGGCAGCTAAGCACTATTTTGGTGGCAATGGGGGCAATGATGATTCTCTCTTTACATGCCATTGCCTATGTCTATGCCAAAGCCGCTGAGGTGCCCATTAAAGAGGCTGCCCTCTATGCCAAAGAGCACAATCTTACAAATATCAAAATGGTTGGTATCAATACCCCATCATTTAGCTTCTATCTACAAGCCATCACGCCCAAAAAGGAGCCAAAAAATGGCGACATAATCTTTACCAAGCGCAGCAATCTCAAACATTTCAAAGATTTTGCTATACTTTTTCAAAAAAATGGCATAGCCCTTATACGACTAAAGGAGAAGTAATGATAAAAGAGTTCATGACCCAAGATCACAGAGAGTGCGACAATCTCTATGCTCCACTAGAAGAAGCTTTGATGCAAGCAGATTTTGAAAAAGCTCTAGAGCTTTTTGTCCCTTTTCGCAACGCAATGCTTAAGCACTTTGCCATGGAAGAGGAGGTGCTTTTCCCAAAAATGGAAGAGTTTATGGGTGGCGGTGAAGGCCCCATATATGTCATGAAAATGGAGCATAGTCAAATAAAAAGCATCATCAACCAGCTTGGCGAAGCGATTGAAGCTAAAAACAAAGATAAAGCCCTGGGGCTTGGCGAGACGTTTATGATCATGACGCAGCAGCACAATATGAAAGAGGAGCAGATCCTCTATACAATGGCTGAACAGCTGCCAATTGAAAAAGAGCAAACACTAGAAGAGATGAAAAAGGTAGAGGTATGAGAGAGATCATGGTAGATACGAGAGAGCTAGAGCCTCCAGCTCCGATGCAGTTGGTGCTCAGCGAGCTACAAAGTATGCTACCAGGCTCAAGTTACATCCACCAAATCCACAGAATCGAGCCAATCAATCTCTACAACAGGCTCAAGCCTATGGGCATAGAGTATATTGCCACCAAAAGGGGCGATGATTACCATATCTACTACTTTTTCCCAGAAGATAAAGAAAAGGTAATGGAGCAAATTGATGTTTAAGGGGCTGTCCCTCGAGCAGGCTCCTCCCTTTGAGGCGCCTCTGCTATTTTTCTGCTTAGCTCTTCTTTTTGGATTAAGTGCCGCGCTAAGCATGCTCTTTGACAGCTCCTTTGGAACGCTACATCTCATCACGCTTGGCTTTATGGCGATGGTAATGATGGGAGCGCTGCAACAGATGCTGCCCGTTGTAGTGGGCGTCAATTTCCAAAAGCCTTGGAGATTTTCACTTGCTACTGCCATTCCCATTGCCATTGGGATAATAAGCTTTTATCTTGGCTTTTGCTGCGGATTGAACTTTTTTATTGCCACGATCTTTTTGGGCGTTGGACTAGCGATTTTCATAGCCGCTACGATTTTCAAACTCATCAAAGTCCCCCATAGCAGCGCTACGGTATGGGGGATGCGATTGGCGCTTGGAAGTTTTTTGATGGCACTCCTTTTAGGTTTGCATTTTCTCAGCACCTTTGCTTTGCAA
Organism: Nitratiruptor sp.; assembly: GCA_015494535.1. GTDB lineage: Bacteria > Campylobacterota > Campylobacteria > Campylobacterales > Nitratiruptoraceae > Nitratiruptor. The sequence continues at coordinate 13,823 of WGBC01000031.1, forward strand.
AAAGGTTTCAATGAACATATAGCCCTCGTGCACGCTCTCTTTGCTCTTGGCTGGGTGGCTTTATTGATTATTGGGGTGAGCTATCAAGTAATTCCAATGTTCTATGTGACAAAAGAGCCCCAAAATAGCCTAAAACTTCTCTTTGTCTTTGCGCCATTTATCTTGATGCTAACCACCGCCGCACTCATCGCTACCAAATTTGCCCTGCTACCATTCATAGCGCTTCTTATCACTTTTGCAATATACGCTGTTATGATGATAAAGCTACTGTGGCAGCGAAAAAGAGCCGTCAAAGAGGCTAGTATCAACTTTTGGTATCTAGGACTCTCCACGCTTATACTCTTGCCTTTTGCCTGGTGGATAGATGGCGAGCGTGCCGCCCTGCTCTTTCTTTTTGGTTTTGGGATTTCCATCATTTTTGGGATGCTCTATAAAATCATCCCCTTTCTTAGCTGGTTTCATATAAGCTCTCGCGGTTTTTTCGATATGCCAACGATGAAAGAGATGGTAAACGAAAAGCTAGCTCAGCTGCACTTTTGGCTGCACGTCATTACGCTTGTTACGCTTGTTATTGATTACAGGCTCACTGGCTTGCTCTTTGGCATTTCGCTGCTGCTACTGGCAATCAATCTCTCCAATCCCATCAAAATCTACTTTTCTTACAAAAAACGCCCATCTCCATTTGGATCGTGAGCTACTTCATAGTATTTCTTAGCGCCTTTGGCGCCGCCACCATTTTGCCAATCTACTCTGAAGCGGTGTTTCTCTACTACCTTCATGCAAAGGCTGAGCCTTTTTGGCTTTGGTTAAGCGCTTCCGTTGGCAATACGCTCGGATCACTGCTCAACTACTACATAGGGCTTCTTGGCATGGAGTATGTAAGCAAAAGGGTAGATACGAAAAGGCTTGCAAAAGCTAAAGAGATCTTTCAAAAGTGGGGAGGCTGGAGCCTGCTGCTCTCTTGGGCACCGGTTATTGGCGATCCCATCACGTTTATTGCTGGGATTTTTGGATATGATCTCAAAAAGTTTCTCTTGATCGTCTTCATCGCCAAAGGGGCAAGATATGCGGCTATCGCTCTTGGATTTTGGCAATTAAGTTAAATACTCTTGCAGCCGCTGCAAGCCCTCTTCTAAATCGATGCCATCGTAGTAATCTCCGGGCGTAAGCAAGTTTTTTGGGTGTGGCTTGCTAAATTTTCGCTTATCCCACAGCGCCACGCTCCAAGGACCAAAAGGAGCGCTCACTATCCAGTTGGTAGCGCCAAAAAGCCCAATGGTCGGCGTCTTTTGGGCTGCCGCTATATGCATGGGGGCTGAATCGGTGGAGACACACAAAAAGGCTCCATCAAGCACTTTTTTGAGATCCTGCACACTGGTTTTACCGGCAATGACTTCTTTTTTGCCCACTATCTCCTTGGCGATACTCTCAA
>WGBC01000032.1 GCA_015494535.1 Nitratiruptor sp.
GCATAATACCATTTGTCGATTTTAATCTTTGCGCCGGCTACATTTTTGTATTTTCCCAGCATCTCGTGATATTTTTGCACAAGTTGTTCATAGGCATTGTCAGAAACTATTTTTGTCTCTTTCTCTAACATTTTTAAAAGATTCTTTCCACCTTCCCCACCTCCTTTGCCACTGCCAAAACTGAGCACCTCTTTTGTTTTTTGTCTGCTTTTTTCAAGCTCATTGACATAGTTGCCAAGGAGGCGAATTTGCGTCTCGATGTAGCGTTTTCTTGCCTCCAGCGCCCGCTTCGTCGTACCTGTGCCAAAGAGCTTGTCCCACAAAGACGCGCCATGCTTGAGTTTTTCGTTAACCCTTTGCAGTTCGGTTTGCAGCTCTTTGAATTTTGCGATGGCTTCCTCTTGGGTCTTGACGCCAAATATGCCCTTATGGTGCATCTTGTATGCAGTTTCCATATTGTGTTCTATGATTTTATAGCCGCCATAGAGCGCGGCGGTCGCTAAAACGAGCGGGTTTTCAAGCATAGTCGCATTGAGGAGTCTTTGCGCCACAGTTAGGCGTTTGACCGATGTGACGGTGCGCATGAGTGCAGCAGAGTACTCCGTCACCTCTACCACCGCTTGCGCATTCATATAACTACGCCATATCTTCATGGCACCATACGCTCCTGCCAGCGTCGCTGTTATGCGTTCAAGATTAGTTATGGCATCAAGAAGCGATTTTCCAAAAGCGGCAATGGCATCTTTATTGTCCAATAGTGTTTCATTGATTGAGACAAGTTTCTTTTTGAGCTCCTCAAAAACAGGTTTTGTCATTTCGGAAGTGAGCTGCTTGAGCGTATCTTCAAGATTGGACATCGCTCCAGAATATGTCTGCATAGTCTCTTTGCCAGCTCTGCCAAACTCTTCTAGCCTATTTTTGAGAAATTCAAATAAGTCACCCTGCTTTTTGTGCAACTTGATTTGCTCATTCGTTATGCCAAGGTTTTTGGCTACGACAGAGTTCATGTCGATGGTTGCACTCACAATTGAACGCATCTCTTGCGCCAATTGGTTCATTGGCACGCCCATAGCGCCTGCCGCGATGGTCATGAGCTTGGTGTATTCGACTGTTTGCTTTAGCGTCATGCCGGCTGCAAGCGCGGGGCCGAGCGTGGACTGAAATCCAACTATAAGCTGATCAAGCGTCGCTTTAGTCTCAAGATTCGCTTTTTTTAGCATTTTCATGACATTATTGGCATACTGCATCGACGCAGCGAACTTATCTACTCCAGGCGCTACTTTCGCATTCACAGCAATGAGGCTTGCAATTCCTATACGCGCATCTTCCATAGCTGAGTTGTAGTTTATGGTAACATCGACTGCTTTGGCGATAGAAGTTCTTAGTACTTCAAAAGCTTTTGAAGCCACATAGATAGTGGCGCCCCAATGCCCTATGCGTTGGAACGATTTTGCCAATCTGTCTGCACTTTCACTCGTAAGTCCAATTGATTTGCGCAATGATTCTAAAGCACTGGAAGATACCGTAAGACTAGCGGTATCAGCATCAAACGCGATTTTGACTTTAAGCTCTCTTTGCATTATAATATTCCTATGTTAAGAGATGTTTTGAATGCTTTATCAGACTTTGCAAAAATTTCCATCGCCACATTCCTTATCGTATTTATAGGTGGGTGGCTGCTTTTTTTCGCACTCGTAACTATTTTTCTGCACGTATAAAAGCTTCTCCCATTGCCACAAAAAGTGGCGTAAACTCTTTGACACTCAGTTCGTTCCACTCCAAGTAATCTTTGATCGCTTCATACTTTTTGCCTACCACACTACCCATTGGACCATACTCCCAAGGAGTTTGCATAAAAATAGAAATGAGCCTTTTATCAAATGGATTAAAGATAATGACCGTCTCGCTTTTGGGATTTTGCAAAAGCGCCTTTTTCTCTTCAAGCGTAAGGGCATCATCGCCTTTACCCTTGGCATTCTGTTCAGCCCAAAGAATCAATCTTTGGGCTCTCTTTGCTTCCCCAGTTTTGTAAACACCTCATTGATAAATTCGATAAATTTCCCACTTCGCTCAAGTGCCTGCTTGGCGCGCTCTTTGATGCGTTTTGCACCAAATCCTGCAAACTCCACGCATTCGTCGAAATACTTGCTATACGCAAGGAGCATCTTTTTGTCATCTTCGTTCTCTTGCGCCTCAAGGATGAGCAGGGAAATCTCCAGCGTGGCTGGGTAGGCTTTATAGTGCATTTTTTCACTACCAATCTCGATAGTCCCATGGATTACGTTTTCATCAACATTTATTTTCATTCACTCTCCTTATTCGTATGTAATGGTAAAATTGTCGTTGCCGCTGCCAGACTCCAGCCTAAATGTTCTGCTCACTACCCCTTTGCCGTTGTCGTCGCTCTCTCCAACCTCGATGTAGCGTGCATTGTTTGCTTTGAGGCGAAACTTCCTGTCTCCAGCGCTGAGCAAAATCTCGATCGCTTTGATGTTGCCCGCCAAAAAGTCGCTCCAATGGCTTATATCTCCCTTGATTTCTCTGTCTTCGATGGTGATTTTTGGGTCGAAATCGCTTCGCACAAACTCTTTGGCGCCTATCAGATACTCTTCGTCAATCTGATTGCCAAGTTCAAAGGAAGCTTTGCTCACGTTCAGCACCGCGCCGCTTACAGTAATCGCCTGCACACTATCCACGACGAAGATTGCGTTGCTGTCAAAAGGATCCACGCTTGGATTTTGCTCCTCGCTGAGAGGCTCCGCAAAACCAGAAATATCGAAACTTGCCACCGCTGGCTGCTTCACTTCAAAATCGATTTTGAGATTTGCGCTCGCTTTGTGCGCTACGTACTTTTTGCCATCGATGTAGTGCACAATCTCGCCGGTGCCAATCTCGTCGCTGGTTGGCGCATACGTCACCACGCCCGTTTGGCTATCGATCGCCTCGCTCAAGCCGCACATTCTAAGCAGCGCCGAGAGCTTCGGAGCGGTTGAGCCATCGTGCGCTTTCAAAAAGGCGCTCACGCTTGCGGTATAGGTAAGATAATCGCTCACGACGACGCTTTTCGTGCTCCCCATCGCACCATTAAGCACTTTGTAGTCTATGTTTTCGGTTTTCAGCTGTGGAGAGACCTTCTCTTTAAGATCCACCGCGTTCGCCACCGTTGGCGTTGCGCCGATAGCAGCCAAAAACACCTGCTTTTCAGTCAGTCTTCTTGCCATCTTTTGACTCCTTTATTTGCTTTGGCTCCTCGATCGGCTCGAGATAGCCATCTTCAAGCAGCCTATTTATCTCTTTGCCGCCGCCTTTTACCTTTTCGCCAATTTGATAGATTCTCTCGCCAATTTTTACTGGACGAATCTTCACCCGATACATCTTTACCTCCTAAAAAATCGCCATAATAGCTTTGAGAATGCCCATCTGCTCAGCCACCGCAAAGGCTATCGCCCCCACCAAGATATTGCGTATCATCGAAAGCGTCCTGAGCATCCCATCCAGTTTGTCGCTTAGCATTTTCGTACTCTCCTTAAGCTCGGCAATCTCCCTGTCGTGGAATTTTTGCCGCTCTTCTAGTCGTATCAGCCTATCTTCCATCTCACTCCCCACACTCAATTAGCTTCTCCCTCAATGCCCTATATGTCTTTTTGTCCATTAGAAGCCCGCTAAATGGAGCGGACTCGTTCTGCTCTATCCAATGCACGCGCACATCTACGTCTTTGTGCGCGCATCCAGCAAAGAGCAAAAAGCTACACAATGCGATCGAGCTCACGGCGAGTCGTCTCATCATCTTGCAGCTCCAGCTCTTTTTGTAGCCTGCGTTTTTTCGCATAGGCTTTGATTTGCTTGATTACTCCTCGCACCGCATCCACGATGTAGCGCAGCGCGGCAAGCAGGTCCCATATCCTCATCGAACTTTCTTATCAGCTTTGACCCTGCCGTAGATGCCAAGCAGAGCGCCGACGATTGCGCCGCCTGCGCTCACAAGAGCCGTGATGTTATCTACAAGCAGCCCTTGCGTTTGCGCGTCAATCTGTATGCCAAAAAGACCGCTTGCCACAGCCACCACAGTTATGATGCTTCCCCAGATAGTTTTGGATTCCCACCAAGGTTTCGTTCCGTTCATTCTCTCTCCTTTCAAAAATGTATGACGTCATAGTAAGTCAAAATGCCCACAACCTCTGCGGCTATCGCCCCGATGACAATGAGCTCAAGGCCCGTTATGGCTTTTCTCATATTTCCCACCTCCTTGTAATGTATTCGGCGTTCAAAACTATGCTGCCACGTCCCACAATCTGCTCACCATGATCCAAATCGATATCAATCTTTTGCACTTTCAAAACCGCGTTGCGCTCAGCTTCTGGCATACACCCAAGTATTGCGTTGAGCTTGGAGCGCAGCGCGCCTATCGTCTCTTCCCCTTGGGCTACGAACAGAAGGATCTCAATTTTTAAAGAGTGTTCTGTCTCATACCCTCCAAAATCGGTGTCATCTTCGCTATCCATCACTACGATAGCGGGCAGTTCCGATAGTTGAAAGGGAGCCACGCGCCACTCATAAACAGGTATGTCTAGCGGTGCAAGCGCATCGATAACATCCTGCACCACCTGCCCTCTCATATTGTCACCTCCTGTGTTGCATCTTCCGATAGATGCAATATACTCATTCCTTCCATATCATCTTCACGATAAATCGTGTAATATACGCCTTTTTCGGTGCGAATTACAGGCTTTTGACAAGGAATATAATCACTTTTTGTTATGACAATTAGCGTTCCTTCAACAAAGTCATCGATATCCGTTTTACGCATGAATACTCCTCGTGCGTTATGCACTCCAGCAGCACCGCAGTCAAACTCTATCTCTTGTGCAAATTCTTGCAAGAAGACATCATCTATATCTTCTATGTAGAATTTCGCAAACTCATTCGCCAAGGTATGCCCTTATTTCATTGGAAGTCAAACCTTCAAGCTCTTCAAGCTCACTGTTTGGCACTTCCTGCTCTAAAAGCTCTATGAGTTCTTTTTTTTTGAGTTCTTTATGATCCAAATCCAAAATCTCTGCCAAACGGTGCAGTTCCTCTGCCTTGAGCTTGTTTAGCTCCCCGGCAAAAGTGTATCTTTGTTGGACATCGCCAAAAACTTCTACTGCGTTAACATCGAGTAGTCTTTTTGCGATCCCATCGTCTATCTCGAAAATCTCCCCTGGTGGATAATTTCCTTTTGAAGTAGAGATAGTTTTAAGCGCTCTGACTCTCATTTTTCACTCCTTATGCTAAAACAGTCGCGTACATGAATGCATCCACTTCCACAGGCACAACCAAAGGTGCACTTTGCATCAGCATATAGCGAACGCTTGGATCTTCTTCTTCCCATGATTTGATAAAAAATTTCGTAGCCACAAGAGCTTTGAGATCCTTGATCGCTCCATATACCCGTTTGCTCTGTGTCCGCGAACTGCCATATATCACACCTTTTGCAGGAACCATGGGTTTTTCTGTGCCATCGTCATCGACATAATACTCATCGTAACTATAAATATCAGTTGCTATCTCTTTCACATACCCCCAATATGTAACCCCCTTAGGCAAAACTGATGGATCTATCAGTCCTCTGTCCACTCTTCTCATATCAAGCTTTTCGCCTATGCGGTTCAAAAATGCATCTATGGCATCACTGCCCATCACAGCCACGTCAGGTGCAATTCCCCCAGCGCGCACACGTTCACGACGCCATTCTCTCATTTGAGCAAGCGGATCCGCACTATTTTGTTCCCAAGTATTATCTGTCAATACGACAAACTGACTGCCATCGAAACCAAAATCTATCACCTCCTCAACACCATCGCCTTTGACTTCTATCTTGCCGGTCGTAAGCGCTTTAGCTGCCATCCATTCGATACGCCTAATGACGTTTTCTTTATGCTCTGCAATCTCCCTTGCAGTCACTTCCGCAACTCTGTCAGCAAGACTGCGTGAATCAGCGTAAAAAACCCTGTCGCCTCGTGAAATTATGTCAGTAGCTTCAGTTGGCCACTTTTGCTTGATATAGGCTGGCTTGTAGCTTCTCAAGCTTTTTGCGGCGCTTCTGACAACCTTGCCTTCAACTTTTGGCGAAACGAATGGCGCTAGCTTGCGTTTGCCTTTTATAACCTCAATGTCAACATGTTCGCTATCACTCGTTTCCTCTCCTGAAAAGAAGGTGTCTTGCAAAAACGTCCCTGCACTTGGAAGCTGTTCTGCGACGGCTATGAGTGCACGCGTTTCAAAAAGTTCGTTAATGTCCATGGTTTCTCCTTACATTGTTTGTTTCGCAAAAATTGCATTTTCACGAAGTGCATCTTTGATGCTCTCTTTATCCCAGCCATTTCCAAAGACCAAAGCGTCTATATCTACCTGTCCCATAAGCAAAATTGGTGCAATCTTGTCATTTTGGGAGGCATCAACATCCTCAAGTAGCACCGCAAAAGGCACTTGCGTTCCATCTGTAATATCAGTGCCATTTGCATCTTTTTTTGCACACAATTTAAGCTTTCCTGCTCCGTTTCTACCAAGCACAGCACCTGCAGGAAGATTTTGCCCCGCTTCAACGATGCCGCTATCCGTTACAATAGGATCTCCTACTATTACTGGCATTATTTACCTCCTTTAAGTTTCTCTAGTGCTTTAACAAATGGGCTCGGCAGCTTCGCAGATTTTTGTTCATCATCTGGTATTTCATTGCGCGGTTCGCCGATTCCTGTACCTGCCTCAGCCAAAAGCGCTGCTGCCTTTTGTCCATCCTGGTCATATTCGCTCTTCAATTTCATTTTCTTTTCGCGCTCAGCCCTAAAAATCGCCAACTCCACCATCTCTGCAGTGCTTTTCCCGTCAAACTTCATCTGTGTCACCAACTTTTCGTACCCTACAAACTGCCCAAGGCCCTCTATGGATCTGATTCTCTCTCGTTCCGCGGATGCGCCTAATTCAAATACTTCCGCATACACCTCTGGAAACTCATCTTGCAATCTCTTTGCGCTTAATTCCATTTGCTCTCCTTTTTGTAGATTTTTCATAAGTTGCTCGAATGTAGAGACTTCATCTATCATGCCTGCGTCTTTTGCAGCCTGTGCAATTAAGATGTCACCAGCCCCAAACTTTTCGACCACATCCTCTGCACTCACGCCACGATAGCGCGCTACCGCTGATATGAAACGATCCGCCAATTCATCCGCCTATCTTTGTATCTGCTTTCGTCCTTCGGCGGACTTGATATCCGGGCGCTTTTTCGGGGATGCGCTAGAAACTATTTCGATCCGTTCCAAGCCCTGTTTTTTTAGTTTTTCAGTATCATCCACAACAGTGAAAACAACGCCTATGCTCCCCACAAAAGCCGTTTGGGAAGCATATATTTCATCAGTCGCGGCAGCAATCCAATATGCGGCAGAGGCACAAAGATCATCCACATAGGCGACCACCTTTTTGTTTGATTGCCTGACATACTCTGCAAACTCTGCAATGCCGGCAGCCTCACCCCCTGGACTATCTATGTTGAGTACAATTGTGCGAACTCCCGGATCGTTTTGCAGCGCTCTAAACTCTTTTGCATATGTCTCAAGACTTCTTACATCAGCGCTCAGCTCCATCATCCCCGCATAACGCACAATAGGACCTCGAATGTGCAATACAGCCACATCTCCTCTGCGCTCTACGAAGCGTAAATCCTTTTTTTCACCACTTCCAAGGCTAAGAGCACGTTTTTGAATGCTCAATGCAAATTCTCCATCAAGACCCTTTGTAGGGTCTTGCCGCGTTATGATGTTGTATGCGACTCTAAACCAATGCGGTTCCATTAGCCATGGCTGCGAAGTAAACCTGCTAAGTAGTTGAATCATCATTTCTCCTTCAATCCAGCTTCTATCATCAATGCGCTCTCCCTTCTCGCCTTGCGGATGTTCTGATCGAAATCGCTACCATTGATTTCGGCAGCCTCTTTGGCTCTCGTGCTAAATCCCTCTTGCACCCTCCTAGCGGCAGCCTCTGTCTCTACCCGTTCATTTATCTGCCCTGACGCTGGACCTGTCCACGTCGCACGTAGATAGCTTGACCTTATGAAAGGATCTTCCAAAAATCCAGGGGCGTGCAGGCGTCCGCTCATGACAGCCTCGGTTATAACCGCTTCGTAAATCGGCTGACAGAAGCCATGCACAAACCAGCTACGCCTACTTTTAAAAGCTCTCCAAGCTTCCAAAAAAGCTGCACGCGATGCAGTGTATGAGGAGGTAAAGTGTTTAACAAGCACTTCGTAAGGAAGTCCTAGCCCCATACCAATTTGTTCAAGAATGCCTCTTACAAATGCGTCATATGCACTATTTGGGCGTTTCGGATCGGCTATGGCAATATCTTCCATCGCATTAAGCCCAACAATGGCACCTGGACCAAGTTCCAGGTTGCCTTCATTGTCAAAGGGATCCAAGTCTGGATTTTCGTTTTTGATAAAAACTGTAAAAAGCCCTGTAATGAGTGCTGCGGTAAGCTCTGCTTCCGTGTAGTCTCCCAAAAGCTTGAGATGTTTAAGCACAGGTGATAAATATGGCACTCCCCTGCGCTGTCCGGGACGTGTTTGTCTGAATAGGTGCACTACATTGCGTCGCCCGCTCTTGCCCCATGCTGGAACCTCGATCCATTCCCTTGTAGTGTCGTACCCACCTGGATGGGATTTAAGGATGTGGTATTCTACTGGCGCTCCATACTCGTCCACTTTGATGCCTCCGGCCAGATCCTCTGAATCTATAGCATCATTCTTATTGCAGACTCGATCCGCTTCTATGAGGGCGACAGAAGTCGTATATGGCCAATAGCGCCTCTTGATACCTGGCAAAAGAGCAAACACATCGCCACTTAGCAAAGCACTCGCCAGCGCAACCGTTTGCAGTTCATAGAAGTTTTTTTTGCGCGAAGCATCGGCATTTGGAGAATTTGCCCAGAAATGAAACTCTCTTTCAGCTGCCATCTCCCATTCATTCGCTTCCTCTTCAGTAAGTCCCAAATACTGCGCATCAATTTGGGCTTGGACTTTCAGCCCAGCACCAACAATGCTGTCTAAGTTTGTTTCGATAGCTCCTGTAACTATAGGCTCATTGCGATAAAGATCGCGACTTCTTGCGCGTAATGTTCGAAGAGATGGAAGATCGTCCCTGTCCGCGCTTTTGGAAGAGGCATTCCAATAGCGAAAGCTTTTTTTGGTCACGGAGGCACCTTCGTAAGAGCCATTGTAGTAATCCAAAGCCACACGTGCTTTTGCTCTTCTTAAGGCGTGCTCAGGTGAAAAGATAGCTATAAATCTATCTATAAGATTTATTTTTTGCATACTCCGCTACCTATCGAAAATGGTGAGCGAGTGTTTTGCATTTGTTTTAGTTCCTCTATTTTTTTCTCCCAATATTGCACTTGCGCAGCAAGGGCTTGAATGTCCTGTGATTCTAGGCTGTTGCCTCCATTTCTAGAACCAATGGAATAGCTTTTTCGCTTCAAAGCCTTTGTATAAGCGTCAAGCGCTTGCTTATGAAGCTCTTCGGCCTGCTCAAGGGTATAAACTGCCACGCTCGCTCCAATTTTTTCGTTCATTGTAGAAGAAATGCTCAAAAAAGTAAGGGAGTGATTTAACAGGTGCTAACTGTTAAGAGGTGATATTTTGTGCGCTTTCAAGAATGATGTTCATAAAATGCTTCAGATATGGCTTCTGGTAAAATAATTTCTAAGATAGAAC
>WGBC01000033.1 GCA_015494535.1 Nitratiruptor sp.
AACAAATCGGCGGCGACCACTACGCAAAGCACAAGATCCAGCCGTGGGACATAATAGACGAGTACGGCCTTAATTTTTACGCAGGCAACGTGCTCAAGTATCTGCTTCGCTACAAAGACAAAGGCGGAGTGGAGGATCTGAAAAAAGCGCAGCACTATCTTGAGAAATTGATACAAATGGAGGAAACGATGCAAAACCTTGAACATACACTAAAGAATATCGTCGGCTGGGCGGACGAACGGGGACTACTCAAAAACTCCACCCCGCAAGCCCAGATGATGAAACTCGTCGAAGAGATAGGCGAGCTTTCGGTTGCCATCCAAAAAGGCAAAAAAGCGGACACGATAGACGCTCTCGGCGATACCGTCGTGGTGCTAAACATCCTTGCAGCACAGCTTGGATTGGAACTTTCCGAGTGCATCAATGCAGCGTGGGAAGAGATAAAGGATAGAAAAGGTTATCTGAACGAAGATGGGATTTTTGTGAAGGAGCAGGTATGAACTTCAATTTTAACGATGTTTTTTTAGGTCTTATTTTGATCGGTGTTGCAATAGGTGTCGTCATAGTGCTTGGAATCTATGGCATTTTTGAGCTATTCCAGCACATTGACATTGTTTGGAAAGGATAAAAATGAAAATCCAAACAGGCAAAAACTACCGCGCAAAGATGCCGATCCTCGGCTTCGATGGAGACGTTAAGGTGACCGCGGTAGCGAAAGATACGGTGCACTTCATCTTGCACGACGGCAGCCGTGGGAGTATGAGCATCGAGCGATTTTTGGAATATTTCGAGGAGGTTGGCAATGACCAAAACAGAGCTGATCAATAGAGTGGCAAACAAGCTAAGCCTCGAGTTTGCTGGCGTTAGCAAGACCGCTATCAAAAAGATAGCCGTAAGCGTAATTGACGAGATAGCGGAAGCTTTGAGACAAGGCGAAGAGGTAAGAATACCTGGCTTCGCGACGTTCAAGATACGTAAGCGCAAAGGCGAAAGCATAACGCTTTTCAATTTTAAGACAGGACAAAAAGAAACAATCACGCTGCGCCGCAACATCGTAGGCGTTCGCGTAAGCAAAAAGGCGAGATGATGAGCAGAGAATTCTTTATACATAGAGACAAGGTTTACATAGAGGCGCGCATGATAAACAAAGAGTTTAGCTATGTAGATAGCTTTTTTATAGTAGATTACAATATATTTATTGAGCACAAAAAGATGCTCTTAGAAAACACTTTTATTCATGGCAATGGCAAACAGGCGACTATCTACTTTTACGATGAAACGAGCATAGACAAAAAAGGCAAGCCAATTCGTAGGCATCTTGGAAAATTTATAATGGAGTCCACAAACCCCAGAGATTCCATATTTTTTAAAAATAGAAACCCGTATGATTTGCGAGTAACGAATATGGTTGTAGCGGATAATCTGACGATTAATAAGCTAAGCGCCATGGGACACATAGAAGCATTGCGATACTTGAACGACATGTCGCAAGAAGCCGACCCAAAAGCCCCAAGCGTAGAGCAAAGGATATCTTTATTGGAAAAGATAATACACAAAATAGCAAACGAACTCGATATAGAGGTGTAGGCAAATGGAATGCGAAGTATATGACCACTGCCCATCTCGCAATTGTGGATGTTGCCCGCAATGGTACAAAAGCTATATACAAGCATGCAAAGACAAAGGTATTGAAGCGACATTAATGAAATCCGGGAAATTTTGCAGTTTTGACGTAACACCGACACAAGGAAAGGATATGACCAAAAAAGAAGCGGCAAAAGAGCTGGGAGTGAGTAAAGCGACGGTAGACACATATCTATCCGCCGGCAAACTCAAAGGCGACGGCAATGGTGGCGTGGATGATGAGAGCGTCGAGGTGTACAAGAGAAAAAGGGAAGAGAACTTTAAAAAAATGGAATGCGCAAAACGCAAAGTCCAATGCGAGGTGGAAAAAACAACCCAACAAGCCATCGAAGAGATGGAGATGCAAGACGATGAAGATGTAATCGTTTTTAAGGTGAAAGAGCTGCAAGAGATCGTGGCGAAGAAGGTGAAAGATGCATACCTAAAAGGCATCGAAGCTGGTAAGGCGAGGCTAAGGGCCAAAAGAGTGCAGCCCGATCATCTTGAAAAGATGGTTGATATTTGGGCTGAGTGTGCTATGCAAGAGTGACAAAGGAGTTGAAATGATCAAAAAATACGATGATAACTACATAAATTTAGAAAAAGTAGACGCAGTCACTAGGATTCGATACAAAGTAACAAACGATAGAGTTAATGGTGCAGACTTTTATTGCTTTTTGTTGTACGTAAACGGCGAAACTCTTTTGATTAAGGACGAAAATGAAAAACGCCTCTCCGCCTTGCGTGAAAGGCTCGTAAAAGATTGGATGGAGGTGAGAAATGAGAGAAATTAAATTTAGGGGGATGGTGATAATTTCTGAAGGCAGCAGCAGCATACTTTGGATTATAGGTGACTTGCTAAAAGTAGATGGAAAATGTTTTATATACCTTCAAGGATGGTACAAAAAACATGGAGAGCGAGAGGAACCATTTTCATTGGAAGTGGACTGCAAAAGCGTTGGCCAATACACTGGCCTCAAAGACAAAAACGGCGTAGAGATTTATGAAGGAGACATTATCGCCTACAATTGCACAGAATTCCACGAAGTTGTTTATCATAAAGGCGCATTTTCCATAAATAAAGTGGTAGATGGGCTGACAACAGACGGGCATTATTATCTTGGCAACATCCATCTTGATATGTATGAGGTTGTAGGCAACATCTACGAACATCCGCATCTATTGGAGGCATGATGGCTAAGTTTACGCAAGATGACTACTATGGCATCTCTTTCGAGACCTATTGTCAGATTCACAACCGCTCGCCAGACGAGATCACCCAAAAGGCAAAAATGGACTATTTCTTGCTCAAGGCTCGCCTGCACCATCTCGTGTGGCATGAGAAGAATGTGGACGACGAGCTCATCAAAGTGGTTAAAGAGAAGATGGAAGCGAAAAGAAGGCATATTGAAAGACTCAAAGAGTGGAAAGGATGAGAGATGAAACTCTACGCATCCACAGCCGAGATGGCGAAAATCATAGGACGCTCGCCAGATTGGCTCAAGCGCCGCAAGTCTGACGGCACCTTTGTCGAGGGCGTGCACTATTTCCATCCAAATGGTGAGCGCGACCCTTTTTGGAAGATAGAAGCAATCCAGCGATGGATTGAGTCTCCACAAAACGATATGGTTGAAAAAATCCTTGAGAAAGTGGTATCATCATGAATCACCGATTTGAAGCTGGCACGGAAAGGAAGCACGTGGTCAGCATTTTCAAAAGAGGCTCGAAGCTCTACCTGCAGTATAAGGTAGCTGGCAAACGAAGGCAAAAGAGCACAGGCCTTGATGACACGCCAGCCAATCGCCGCATACTCAAAACTCAAGTCATTCCAAAACTTGAGGCAAAAATAGTCAGCGGCGAGCTGGAAGCCGAGATCAAGGCCAAAGAAACGCCAAAAGCCTTCAGATATTATGCCGAAAAATACCTTTTTCTCAAAGAGAGCCTCAAAACATATGATGAACTGTCACAGCAGGTAGACAAGCTCATCGCGGTCTTTGACAAAGATATAGACAAGATCAAGCGGGGTGAGATAAAAGAGTGGGTCGCTCTTGAGCTACGACGTATCAAGCCAAAAACAATGCGCAAATACATCAACGTCCTTGCAGCCATCTTTGATGTGGCTATCGAGTATGAAGTCATCAAAGACAATCCAGCTAAAAACATCAAACTTCCGACACATATAGCGAAGCAAAAAGAGCCACTCAGTCCAAGAGAGGTGGCCATTTTGTTCGATGCTGCAGACGGCTGGTTTCGCAACTACTTGGCGATAGCGTTCTATACAGGTATGCGTCCAGGTGAGATCATAGCGCTCACAAAAGATGATGTGAATCTGCAAAGGCGCATCATCAATGTCTCCAAAGCGAGACGCTACGGCAAAACGTCTACGCCAAAAACGCTCTACTCGATTAGAGAAGTGCCGATTTTTGACGTACTTGTGCCGTACCTCGAAGAGCAGCTGTCGCAGTGTGATCATCATCTCTTCACAAACTCGCAAGGCAATCCGCTATGGGATGCAAAAAAGCTGCATCCATATTGGAGCGATCTATTGGAGCGAACTGGCTTGATGTATCGAGAGCTTTATAGCACTCGCCACACATTCATCACGGCGATGCTCAAGAGTGGTCAGATATCCGTGATGGAGCTCGCACAAATAGTCGGGCACAAAAACTCGACCGAGATCATGCAAAACTATGCGAGATTTATCAGTGGTGAGCACCTCAAAATATCCAAAAAACTCGACCCGTTTGCTTGCAATTCGGCTGACACCGATGCAGGAGCTACCATCGCATCGAAAAAAGTCTAAAGTCCTGCATCCGGAGCCACTTCTTCTCAAACCACCTATTTATGGGCATTCTTAGCTGAAACTTCATTAAGTGTCAGCTGAAAATCGGTGATATTAGCTGACAGTTGAGCTGACAGTTACAGCCTATTTTTTATGCAATTTCTTCCATCTGCTATACACACTTGCATAACTTCTTACTATTTTTAATGCAATCTCTTTTTTTGTTAATTTATCCCAATTTTCTAAAATAAAAAGATCCTCTTCTAAAGTGTATTTCTTATAATAGTTGCCTTCTTCTATGCTTTTCTCTTTTGTAGGTATATTGCTTTTTAGATACTCTATTTTTTTAACGATTTTTGTTGCAGGCTTCGCAAGCCATTTTTTGCGCAATTCTTTTTGTCTCTCTTTATGCTCTATTCTCCATTTTTTTATCTTTAATAGATATTCCTCTTTATGCTCTTTTTTCCATTTCTCTTGCGTTCTCTTTTTTGCAATATCGCTGCATTTTTTAGAGCAGTAACGCAAATGCTGCTTGTCTACAAAAAACACGTAATTGCACACAGGGCAGCATTCTATTCTAAATTTTCTAAATGCCTTTGCCCTGCGTGCTTGAAAATTAACAGAGCATCGCTTAGAGCAAGAGAGTTGGTCTTTACGCCTTGGAATAAACTCTTTACCACAATTACGACAGATTCGAGAGTTTTTCGAGGTCATCTGCTATGCCTTTTATATTATCAGATAGATTTTTTAATATATCGTAGTAAGGGGAATCTCCGCAAGCAAGCCAAAGCAGCTTATTTAATTCATCTGCGCTCTCTACTAATATTTCCAGCCTATTATTCATTTCGCTCACCTCCTCACCATCCTCGTCTTTATAAGTTGGATAATCGAGGAGATATGTAGCTATACGTGCGCCTTTGTAGAGATTGTGGCGCCCTGTGGGTGGATAGAATTTGGTTCCATTAGGCAAGATTCTCGGCCTTTTCCAATTTATAAGCGTCTGGTCGCTTACTCCTGTAAACTTACATATTTGCTTATCTGTAACTATTTTCGCCATTACAACCCCTTTTACTTTTTCTTTATTTTATCAAAAATCCAAAATATTTGCAATATTTCAACAAAACATCTTGACAATATCCAAATTATTTGGGTATAATAACATTAAGATAATAAAAAAGGAGGATGAGATGGAAGTAGAAGTAATTAAAGATTTACTTAAAAGCCTCAAAGAAGCAGTAGAAGATGGCGAAGTTGTGATTATAGATAGCGGATGCGGAGAAGTGCTCGATATGATAGACACTTGCGGCGTCAGTAATTCAGAAGAAGCAGCAAGCGAATACGAAAAAAGAGCTATAGAGCTTGCAGATCAAGAAGGATGGCAAATCGTAGAAAAAAATAACTGTAAGGCGGTAAAACTCTAAACCGCCTTCGCGCGGTTGAGCCAGCCGTCCTCAAAGATTTTCAACTTCTCCTTTGCTCTCACAAGACTCTCGTAATACTCCGCCTCTCCGGCGTCAAAGACGACATCGAAGAGCTTGTCGTTGTAGCTATTCAGCGCCGCCAGCGTCTTCGGCCCCACAATCCCGTCCGCTTTAACCCCCACAATCTCTTGTGCCAGCCTGATGGCTCTCTCTATCCCTGCATTCACCCCGAAGACAAAAATCTCCTCGGCGATCTTTTGGCTTTGCACATCGTATAGCTTCGCACGGTTCCAATATTCGCTGCGGTAGATCTTCTTGACCTCCTGCATGGCATTCGTGTTGTTGCACATCAGCTTGGATAGCCGCTTGAGCTGCTCTTCGTTCGGCTCGCCCTCGATGTCCTCGATAAATTTATAGTTACCCAAAATTTCCCAAAGAATGCTATCTGGATGCGATTTTTGGTAGATACCCATGAAAGTGTAGCCCTCTTCGCCCTCGTTTTTATGCAGGGCATCCTCACAATTTGACCACTCAAGCTTCATAAGCACTTCGAACGCTTTGTTGAAATCAGCCATCTTTTTCCTTTTTCGCAAATTTTTTGTTGTACTCTCGGATCTGTTTGTTCAAAAACTCGTTTGCTGCGTTGCACTCTGCAAGCTGCTTCTCAAGCTCTCGTATGCGCTCTACCAGCCTTTCGAACTCTTCCACACTCAGTACGACCTTCCTACTCATCACGCACCTCGTAGTGCAGCGTAAACGGCTTGCGCTTTGTCTTGTTCGTCTCCCACGTTTGTAACTTCGGGCATGTCGGTCGCACATACACTACCCTCTCTTTGCAGCTACAAGCGCTAAGGGATAACGATAGTATGAGTGCCGACAGAGAAATTGATATCATTCTTGTCATATTGTGAGGCCTCCTGTGATTTTTGAAGCTCTTTTTTGATCGCTCTTTGCTTCTCTTCGAATATCTCCATAGCCCGTTCTTCTTTGAGAGCCGATAGTTTTTGAATGAGATCTTGCAAGATCTCCTCTTTGCGCAGCAGCTCTTCTTTTTGCTTTTCGATCTCGCTTTTTTGATGGTGTATCGGCTGGTAGTGCCATACATAGAGAAACACCACCAAGGCTATCGCTATCACGGCTCCAAAGGTGAGCTTGAGATTGACGCGAGAGAGCAAGAGGCTAATAAGTCGTATCATCTTCGCCCTCCCATCGCATCATAAAGCGTCGCACACGATTGCCAAGAGCCGCTACCACGTCGTACTCAGGCAGCTCTTTTTTGGTGCGAATAGAGTAGATATTGCCCACGATGCTGTAAAACTCCGATATAGCGAGGATGTTCATCCCCATGTAGAGCACCATGTCGTAGTTTTTGGCGCCAATGATCTTGGCCAAAATCGCCATCGTGAAAGGGATAAGGATGAGCACAAATTTGCTAAAAATCCCGTACTTCATCTTGTTTGATGTGATAGAATGCCCCAGCCTGCGGGCTTTTATGAGCCCAGTGAGGTAGTCTATGAGCAGGAGCGAGGCAAAGAGCCCGAAAGCCTCTTTGTCCACGCCGAGATACGCCATGATCGAGCTGTACGCCAAGGCCACCGAAAAGGCTACGAACTTGAAAAAAGCGATGTGATCGTTCATCGAAGATCGGCCCCCACTTCCACTTTCTCCCCGACATAGATCAGATCCTCGTACTTGACTATCTCCAGGCCAGCCTCACGATATGGCAAGCGTGTCCAGATCAGATAGCCGGTCTTTGGGTCCATACCTTCAAGTTTGTAGAGATTTTTTGACTTGGCCACGATGTATGCCCAGTCGTACGGACCCCGATCGTAGTGAATGAAGTAGCCGTCAATTGGCCAAATTTTCGATTTGAGTTTTGCGATAGTGGCGTTTTGGTTGAGCCGTGGATCGATGTCCGACCCGAATATGCTCTTGTATGCAAGCCCGATAGCAAGCACCGAGATGCCGATATATCTGATAGTGTTTCGCATCATATATCCTTTGTGTGAGATTGAAATTCATGCAGCTCTTTTTTGTAGCTTCTCTCGCAATGTCCCCGCCCGAAAATCAAGTCGATGAGCCCTCGAAATACGCACGCGGCGCGGTTGGCTTTGTATCTGCATAGATAGTACGTATAGCTCGAAATCGTCCAGTCCTCTTGCGCATATATTACGCTTCCGCCAAGCTGGTCGAGGCCTACCGCAATCGTGTGGAAGTAGTCCGCTATGCTGTGTCCCAGCAAGGCTTTTCTTGCGATATTCGCCACGAAAACTATCGGGCTAAGCAGCGCCACACCAGCGAGAGCAACGAGCATGAGAGCAAACTCTTTAATCAAGTTGATTGAGTACATCAATTAGCTCCTCTACACTTTGAGCCTGTATAGCTTGTGCTCCAAGCTGAGTGCCTTTTTGAACATAGTTAACCACTGCATCAAGGCTATTATTCAAGAGCTGGCTATCTGTGTAGTCTGAATTTCCCAATGTAGTCATCTTGTCGAACGCACTTTTTTGCAACTCAGTCAAGTTTGAAGTGTCTGGATTTTGCGAAGCGATGATTGCCGCAAGTAATGCGATAGCCTTTGAGTTTGCAGCGCTGAGCTTGACGAAATCCCCAGTTGCTTTCTTGACTTTAGCCCCAACCCACCAATTTATGGTATCAAGGACGACAGGCAAAAGTTCCTGCACAGTATTTGGAATGTTCCAAACTTCTTCGCCATTTTCATAATTTGTCTTCTCTTCATAGTTTTGGTAGATAAAGTCATTTAGTTTTATCAGCCTAATCATCATTTCTCCTTTTTATAACACTTTATTGCTAAGTATATTTCGTGGCACACCATTTGCATCTTTGACTACACCTTTTATCAAGTCAAGCCACCCAACTCCATTGCCAGTATTATCTGTAATCGACCCGTGTGCACTGAACGCTATAGTATTGTTATCTGCTTCTGCTATATAATAGTACGGACTATTAACCACAACTTCCACGCTATAAGAAAGTGTAACACTAAAGAAAGTTTCACCTAACTCGCCTTTTTTGAATAATGCAGGGTGACCACCGATACCGCTCGTATCGCTTGCTGGCGCTGGTAAAATTATCTTGCTTCCAGCTTTGTTATCTCCAGAAATTCTAATAAAAGCAGTTTCAACATAAAATCCATATATGATAGAAATACTATCAGTCAGAACATTTAGAGCAAATCCATTTAAATGAATATCGATTCTTTTATATTTTATACTAGTCCTAAAATCAACATTCACATCACTTAATAATGTTATAAACCCTGCACCACCAATAGGAACACTATCAATAGCTTTTTTTATTGTCTTAAATGGACTACCACTACTACTACCATCATTCGTATCATCACCATTCACAGCATCTACATAGTAAGTCCTTGACATTGGAGGATTAAATTTCGTATCGAGGTAAGTTTGTGAATAGCCTCCGTCGACAGCTTGATTCTTTACTGCGATATACTTGTCGTTAATCTCCTGCCGAATCTGCTCAAGAGTACCATTCCAATTGTTTAGCTCTGGAATTGTGGTTCCATTCCAAAAGTTCAGATAAGGGTGGATCGCATCGGCAAACTCCTCGTCTGTCATGCGAGATTTATCGGGGATTAGGTTTTGATTGTAAACAGTCAAAGTCGGTAAAGTCGCCATTAGATTACTCCTATCATTGTTATTTGGCTTTCATTTTTGGCGGGGTTGTCTATAGGCAGCGGGGCGCTCTCGATGTATGCGATGTTGCTCATTTCGCTAAACTTGTCGAGCTTCGTTGGTATCCAGAGCACGTTTTTACCAATTATCTCGCTAATGCGTTGCGCAATTTGATTGAAATCGCCCGTATCTATCAGGATTTTCGCATCGAGCACACGCACGTTTCCGTAGCGCACCACGTTGCGAAAGCCTGTAATTGGATCAGTTTTGACCACGGATTTGTCCTGAAATTCCAAGCTTGTACCATAGAGCGTCACTCCCATATCCTGCGCACGCCCGATTACCACAGTGCCTATCGCCACATCCCCCGTAAAGCTAATGCGAAGTGTAGAGGATTTGAGCCAGGTGAGGCTGTCCAAAATTATCCTCGTCTTATACTTCGCATCGGCAAAAAAATACTCGCTAAAGCTCTTGCAGCCAATCGTGCGTCCATCTATCTGCACGCTGTTTACAATATCGCCAGTGGTGTCGTCTATCTGCTCCACCTGCACGCTATCGAAGCGGGTGTTTACGAAAGCTATCGTAGTGGCTCTTGCGAAGTCAAACTCCATAACAATATCTGTTCCGACTGTTTTCTCGTTTATCTGCTCGTCCACCGCCAGCATGCGGTAGCTATTTACAAAGCCAAAATCCACCCACTTCATTTTGTCGCTTGGCGGGAAAACGCCGCTCACACCGTCCGCAGCGCATTTGTAGATAGTCTTGAGCTCAGGTACTATTACCTGGTCACCCGTGTTGTATGTAGCGCCAGGGTCGTAGGCTGGGTAGCTCTCATCCACCACGCCGCTAAGGCTCTTTGGAATGGTGTAGCAGCGCTTGGTATATGTAACACCGCTATCCGTTACGCTTAAGGTGGACTCTCTTGGCACTGCGTATCTCATCCAGCTATCCTTGCCTGTGCGTCTTTTTTGGTATTTCTGTCCACGTTTGGCAGGTGTCTTGCGACGACCGCCCGCAGCTCTGCATTCTCTCTTTTCACCTCTTTGAGCTCTCGCAAAATCTCTACGAAAATTCCGCCATTATCCTTGTTAAGCCCGAGCCTCCTCGTAGTTGGTGCATTTACAACGAACTCCTGTCCGTGCACCACGCCAGCTACTACAGATGGCGGGATGTCGCCAGTGTAGCCGCCAGTTGCGTAGCCGTGGTCTTTGAGGTATTGGTCCACATCGCTATAGAGGTTCGTCAAATCGGCCACACGCTTGTATTGATCGCTCAGCCCGATAGTGTATTGAGAGAAATCCTCACCGCCCGCCGGATCGACCGCTATCAGCGTCTTTGCGTAGGTGCTGATCTCGTATGCGAGCTGTCTGTATATGTTTGCCGTATCTGCCGAAATTGGCTGAGTCTGCACAAGCTTTCTATATTCCAAAGCTCTTTGGGCGAGAGGCACATAGTAGTTCGCCACCAGCTCACCCTCTTGTGTGCCCATGTACTCGGGGCTGATCTGGTAGTGCGTGAACCTCCATCTGTCTTGTATCGCCGGCATCGCCACTCCAAGCTGACGCACTACCGCTTCCAGCCGCTTCGCTTCCATCTGCCAGATGCCGTATGTATTGCGCTCGATCCCTTGCAATTTGCCGCTTTGATCGAATGCGAAGGTCATATCCGTCACGCCGTCCTGGTCGAAGTCGGCAAGGATCTTCATCCTGCCGTCCGCCGTCTCGATGGTGTCTAGCTTTGCGATCGGTGCAAGTCGCTGCTTGACCGCATCGATCGGATCACCCACGGCCGCTTGAAAGTCTCCAGATTTGATTGCCTGGATCTGCCCATCTCGTGTTATTTCCTCGAAGCTTTTGCCGCCTATCTTCACGTCTACGAGCTGGTAGAGCTTCTCTTTTTGCGCAGTCGCTTGCTCCAAGATGGATTCGTTGCTCTCTTTGATGGCTCTCAGCTGCTCCAGCATCTGGTCTGTAGGAGATTTTAGGTCTTTTAGCTGGTTAGCCACGACCGCCATTTCGTAGCGCTTCTGGGCGCTGGAAGCGAAGACCTTGCTCTCTATGTAGTCCGCATAGCCGCTCGCTTTTTGCAAGTAGTCCGCATAGTCTTTGTAGTTACCCGCCGCAAAGGCAGTTTTGGCGAGATCCAAGAAGCTGTGGAAGAGAGCCTCTCGTTCCTGCGAAGATTGCAAAGGCTTCGTAAACTTGTCTATAAGAGACTGCAAAGAGCCCGCTGCGTTCTGCAAAGAGCCAATCTTTTCGGAGACCGCATCGATCACTTTGCGAATGCGCTCGGCTTCCTTTTTCGCCTTTTGCTCTTCGATGCGGTCGATGTAGTCGTTCCACTTTTTAGCAGTCTCCTCGACTGCCTGCCAATAGCCTTGTATCTGCTTTTTGGCATTCTCCATAGCCTCTTTGCGTTTTTTCTCTAGCTCTTCAAGCTCTCTTTGGCGCTTCTCTTGCTCTCGCTTCTCCAGATCTGCAAGCTCTCTTTTAGCGCTCAAAGCTTGCCGTACATTGTCTAGAGATATCGTAGAGTCCTTTTTGAGCAGCTCCCCTAGCTTCTCCCAATTGCTTTTTTTGATAGCCTCTTGCACGGAGCCTGGGAGCTGAGACATCAAATCTTTGTACTTCATTTGAGCTGCTACGAATGGGGCCAAAAAAGAATATTTTTGTGCAGATATGAGCTTCTCTATCTCTTTTTTTCGATATTCCAGATGTTCAGCATAGCTGCTGCTGTTTTGGGTGTAGCTGGTCGGTGGAGTGTCGCTGTGCCATACCTTATTTTCCAGCTGCTTGTTCTCAACGATAGGCTTGATTTTGGCCAAAAACTCGTCTTTGTTTATTTTATTCCCATGGATATCCGCCCATTGCGGATTCCAGTCATTTGCGATCGTTACAAGCCACTGCTGCATGCCACTAGCAGTGTCGATGTGGTTGCTTTGCACCAGGGACTCCCATGCGCCTTCTCCGAGAGTCTGCTCGATGACCGACTTCGCCTGATCTTGCCATGTGGGGGCTTTGTAGTTTGGGTTATATTTTTGATTTATCGTATCGATAACGCTCTGGGCTCTTTGCTGCAAAGTCAAAAACGCATCACCTAGCCGATTGAGCGCATCGAGCGTCTGCGGCGTCGGGTTGTTGTGTACAACTGCGTCGTAGATCTGCTCGAAGTTTTCGCTCGTGATGTCGCCGAAGGACTCCACATCCACGCCCGCATTCTTGAGCGTCTCTTTGAGATCCTCGAAGGAGGTTTTCATCGTTTTTGATGCTCGCTCAATTTCGACGATGGCGCTGCCGTCCAAGCCAAGCTGGTCCAACTTGAAGGCTCGAAACTTATCGTGAAGTTGCAAGACTTGGCCAAAAGCTTGCTGGATCACCTCGTCCACCGACTTTTTCTGAGACTCGGCATAGTCTTTCCAAATATTGTAGAGTCCGTAGAGTTTTTGCAGCCTCGCTTTGTCCTCTCGTAGAGCCTTTTTGACCCCCTCGTTTGGCGCTTCGGCGATGAGCTTGTCGATGTCTTTCATACGCTTTTCATACGTACCCGCCACATACCAAAAAGCCTCTGTACCCCAATCCTTCTCTTTGAGCACTCGTTTCGCACCCTCTTTGAAGAGCGTCTCAAATTTGCCATCCAAGCCCACCATTTTGGCCAAAAATTCTTTGACCACATATTCTTGGAATTTGTTCTTGTTCTTGTCTACGATGAGCTTGGCTTTGTCGAACGTGAGGATGAACTCACGATGCGATTTGTCAAGCTCGGTGAGCAGATTTTCGTATGATTTGAAATATGACTTGATCTGCTCGATTTCGCCAGGTTTGAGGCCTTTAAGATCGGTTTTTGATGATCCATCGAACCAGCTCTTTTTCGTGCTGTGGATGAAGTCAAAGATCTGATCGAGCTTGGTGGAGTCTATTGAGTGTGTCCACATCAAGCCTTTGTTTTTTTGCTTCCACCTGCCGAAAAGCCCACCGATCATAGATCCGGCAAGCGATCCGACTAGAATGCCGAGCACCGGATTGAGAGCCTCTATAGCAGCTGCCAAGATCCCTCCGATCGCTCCGCCGATCGCCCCTCCAATCGCCGCTTTGGTCTCTGCGCCAAAAAGCATATCGCCGATCGATCCGATACCGTAGCCGACCGCCGCTCCGCCAAGGCCATATGTAGCCCCTACGCCAAGATTAAATGAGAGCGGTGCGCCATTTACGAAGCCGCCGCCAGCGAGAGCCTGCGATGATCCAGCGAAAAAACCGCCCATAGTGGAAGAATATGGAATCACGGCGTTGGCCAACTGCCCCATGCCGGCCGCTGGAGCGAGGAGACCACCGCCCGTAGCCACGCTAGATGGCAGCCCGCTCACTTCGCTCAGACCGATCGGATTGCCACTTGCGTCATACGCTTGGACCTGCCCGCCTGCGATCTTGACTTGTTGACCGAGAGCGTTTTTGAATACCCCGTCGCTCACCGCTTTGAAGCCCGCTTGCGTGAGACTTTGCGCTATGGAGATGCCGCCAGCGCCCACGGGCATACCGATAGCGCCCATCAAAGCGCCTGAAAGGCTGCTGGAGAGGTAACGGGCGAAAGGATTGATGATCGAGCTCATGATATCTTGGAAAAGAGAGCGCAAAAAGTCCTTGAAGTCGTGGAATTTGCCCGTGATCGCATCGAAGAAGTTGTCATCGAACGATTTGTAGACGTTTTGCGTGGCTCGGTCGAAGATGGTCTCGGTGTATTTTGCGGTCTCTTTGACCGTCTTTTTGGTATCAGATAGCAATAGGTTCATAGAGAGCTTGTACTTTTGAGCGCTCTCTTGCCAGCCTTTTTGCAGTTCTTTAAAAGCGTCTTTAGCCTTTTCGCTACCTGCTTTGAATCCGTTGAAAATTCCGTCAATCGCACCCTTGACATTATTTTTCAGCACATCATGATTGTTCTTTGCCCAGGCGTTGAGCTCAGTTCCAACCTGCTTGATTCCTTTGACCGTTTTTGTGGCAATGTTATCAACACCAGATAAAAAAGTATCTAAAGAAAGAATCGTTTTTTGCAGCCTCCCGTCAATCTCTCCTATATTCTTCTCATAATCTTTTTGAAGCCTCTCCCAATTCTTTTTGTGTCTAGCCATTTTCTTTTCATCGTTAGCAAGCCATCCAAAAAAATATTCTGCTCTCTCTTTAAGCTGTGCCCATCCAGTCTTGACCCCTTCCCATAACATCTCCCATCCAGATTTTGCGGTCAGGATCACCTCTATCCAACCAGCTATTGACTTGATGATATACTTAGACGCTTCAACGACGACTCTTGCTACTTGTTTCGTAGTTTCACCAAACTCTTCTATCAAAGCCGTCTTTTTGGATAAGTTATTTATGGACTGCGTGATTCCATCTATATAGAGCTTGGCTATTTCAAAAAATCCACTATCTTTTGCGAGCTTGTTGGCATATCTAGTCCATGCGTCTTGCATATTGTAAAGCTTGGCAGTAAACGTGGACTGCATCTCATCCATAGCTCCAGCATATTTGCTGTTCCATATTGCCTCCAAAGTGCTTTGGATTATCTCCTGGTTGTTTTGCACAACGATATGCTTTACCCTGCCGCTTGCATCAGCCCATTGAAAAGCAACTTTATTGCCTTGCTGAAAACCTTTTATACCAAACTCTTTTAATCGTTCAAACTCGCCTGTAACGGCATCTGCAATCGCCTCAACGGCTTGTTCCAGTGGTTTGCCCATAGCTGCTGCGGTATCGCCAAGGGTTTTGAGAAGACCTTTGGTAGGCTCAAGCCCATAGGCTCGAAGCTTAACAAAAGCCTCCGTCACTTGATTGAGCTCATATGGTGTCTTTTTGGCAAAATTTTGAATCCAAGTAAAACTTTGCTCGGCTTTTTTGCTATCTCCCTCGAGTGTTCTTAAAACAGCTCCGAACTTTTCAAACTCCGCAGCAGTTTGCAGCATCATAGAGCCAAGAATTTTCAATGTGCTAAACGCCACATAAGCATGCGCCATATCTTTGAGTCTATTTACAAAATTCTCGATACTTTTTGCAGACTTTTCTATGGCTCTGCCGGTTTGAATGGCAGCTTTATCAAGCTTGCCAAGCTCTCGCTGATAAACTTTTAAAGCCCCGGTTTTTGCATCGGTTCTGATGACAAGTTTTAACTCTTTGGCGCTCATGCTATAATACCTTTATGGAAATAGTATTTTTTATACTTGCGCTCTGGGCGCTTACTGCTTTTTTGAATATGGATGCGAAATGGGGCATAGGGTTGGGCTTTTTGTTTTTCGCCCTATACCAAGGTAGTGATTGGCTTGTTATTAGTGCCCTCATTTTCCTTCTTTTTCTATATGAGTTGCCCAAATTAGCCCGCCTTGTAAAAAGATAGGCGTCCACTCTTTTACCTCGAAGTTATTCCACTCAAGAAAGTCTTTAATGGCGTCGTACCTTTTTCCCACTATGCCGCCCATCCCGCCATACTCCCACGGAATTTGCAAAAAAATGCGGGAGGCCAGATTGTAGATTTCATTGTCAAACACAACCACTTTGGAAGCTGGATTTTCAAGGATTTGTTCAAGCTCATCCTCGTCAAGATCCAGTTCGCCGATACCTTTCGCATTTTGTTCACACCAAAGATAGAATCGCTCTATCTCCTCTTGCGTCGCTTTCCCAATTCCTCCTGCAAGTTGCCTACAAACTCGAAGAGGTTGCCGTGCTCTTCAAGCTCCTCAATCATTTTTTCCTTTAGATCATCATCGCCGATTACATTCTCCTGCAAAATTTTGATGTGCAGCGCATATCGCTCATCATCATCCATCTCTGCGATTCTGGAAAACTCCTGGATCTGTTTTGTGTTCATGTCTCGAAACTTGAACTCCGCCTTGCTCCCGTCCAAAAACTCGAACTCGAATGGAAACTCGGTAAGCTTTGCGCTAAATTTTTTCACCTAACCTCCTTACATATATGTGATGGTAAAATCGTTGCTTGCGATAAACTCGCGTGTCGCTTCCAGCTCGTCCGTTCCGCTCTCGTTCACGTTCGTATAGCTAAGAGTCGGCAAATGCAAGACAAATTTATGCCCAGCTCTATCGGTAAGCTCGATTTCAAGAGATTTCACCTGTCCGTTTAGAAGCTCGGACCAATAGCCAATATCACTGCCAACTTTTTCAGTAATGGAAACTTTTGCGGCAAAGTCGCTGCGATAAAAACTCTTGTCCCCAATTGCGTAAATCTCATTTATCTGATTACCTAAATCAAACGAGCAGCTTGTTACGGATAGCGTCGCACCACTTAGCGTAACGGCTTGCATGGAAGTTACGACAAGAAGATCGTTGTCGTCTAGCGTCACGCTTGGGTTTGCTTCTTCGACAGGCGTATCGCTGTAGCCTTGTATATCGAAGCTTGCCTTAGCTGGCGCTCCAACCTCGAAATCAAGCTTCAAATTGGCGCTCACACCAGTAAAGTGGCGCTTGATACCATCGAGATACCAGACAATCTCCCCGTTTGCCAGCTCGTCTGAGTTTGGCGTATACACATAAGCATCATTAGTACCATCGCTATCCGTATCTACTGCAGCACCAGTCAGCCCAGCCATCTTGAACATCTCGTCAAGTTTTGGCACATTAGCGCCGCCCCCGTTGGACTTCAAAAAAGCGCTTATCGTACCGTTTACTGTCAGATAGTCACCGTCGATCCACGTCTTCGTGGTCCCCATTTTCCCGTCAAATTGCTTATACTCGCCGCTTTTAGTGCTAAACGAAGGCTGGAAAGCGTCGCTTATATCTACCGCGTTAGAGGCAGTAGGCGTCGTTCCAACTGCAGCCAAAACAACGGAATTTTTTACAAGTCGTTTTGCCATTTTCTCTCCTTATGCTTGCGCCAAAATCGTGGCGTTCATAAATATATAGGTGGCTTTGAGATCCTCTTTCGTGTCGATCTCAGTGCCGCCAAACTTGATAGGCTTGTCTTCACGCACGTCGAGCTGTATAAGCGACGTGATAAGCTCTTGCGTCACCTCTTCGGTATTGGCGCGCACGGCAATTTGGAGTTCATACAAGGCAGCCTCGATTGGCTCGCGCTTGAAGACGATCACATCGTAGGAGCTGAGTGGCGTCAGCTTCTCTTTTACGTACGCTATCGCCTCACTTTCGCTTATCACTCTCATTGCGCTCTCTCCAGCCTTACCTCATACGCCCCAACGATATTTCGTGCATCGGTGATTTTGTATGTGATGCCACGCACGGTAAGCGTCGTGGCGCTCTTGTTTGCTGCATACGCGTCAAACCAATCTCCATATGGCATAGTGAGAAATATCTCCTCCATACCAAACTCGTTGAGTCCATCTTCGACAAGGGCCTTGAGACTAAAGGATTGCGTAGGCGTTGCGATGGCTACCTCTTCGCCGAGCCTCTCGCACACGGTGGGCATCCTGTTTGCCATCAAATCCTCAAAGCTCACTTCACCCTCACCGCAATAGAGTTCAAAATCATCTTTTCAGCAAGAACTAGATCAACCTCGATGATTGATCCTTTTTTGTACTTCTTGCCTCTGTAGACTCTTTGTTTGAGAAGTTTTACTTTCATTTTTACGCCTGATTAAGTTTTACGTTAACAGTTCCCGCAACATTGGCTGCTTTAGCCGTCACAGCTCTGCCAGCTGGAGCAAAAGGCGTTCCTGTTCCATCTCCGTTGCTATCCGCTTTTGTCGTGAGCTCCCTATTTGTGTGATCAAAATAGAGCTTGTCTCCAACGTTTATCTCATCGGCTGTGGCAGCTGCAATCTGATAGACATCTTCGATCTCAAGGGCGATAGTCTCACCCGCAAGCCCGCTTGTAGTGGCAATGCCAATCATTCCAGTGCCAAGGGGCACAACATCACCAACACTTACATCTCCTGTAAGCGTGTAGTCTATATATTCTCCATTTTGAATTTCAATCGCTTCTTTTGCCATTTTTCACTCCTTTATGAATTACGCACCAGCGTTTTTGTAAAGACCTCTAAAATCCTCGGCAAACAGACCAAAATCGAACACGCACTCATAGCTCACACATAACGGAGTGTGCGCTCTTTTTCAGCTACGATTGGGCGTCTGCCCGTGCCAGAGAGATACCCAACTTTTATGGTTCTTCTACTTGCAGCCAAATACCAAGGAGTTGGATCAAGCTCTGCATCCACAATCACCTCAAGCGCTCCTCTAAATGGGTTTACTACGCCTGGGTTATTTTGTCCCACTGCAGTTTCACTGGTTAGAAGCTGTCTTACTTGCGTTTCGTTTTCTGGCGAGACAATGATATATCTTGGATTGATATTTAAAGGCGTCCCTGATGCGTCTTTTTGTCTCCGCATCTTCACTCTTGCAGCAGTCAAGGTGTCGATAGCAGGTGCCGCTCCAGTAGTGTCGACGTTATTGTGAGCGCTATCAAAAATCGGTTTGCCATCTGCCATTTTGTAGTTTGCAAACTCGCCTTTGCCTTGCAAGAGATCATAGACAAGTCCGTTTGCGGTTCTTTTTGCCATCAATGCAAAGTCTTGGATAATGTCTGTAAACGCATTAAGATCATCATTAATGATCATCTCACGACTAAGCACAACTTCATCCCCATAGCTGTACAGTCTCCAACTCTCAGCCTCTTCGCCAACCTCTTTACGTTTAGGCTCGCCATATTCTGTGAGCTTTTGTAACCTTCCGGCCATTTTCGTACGGCTCACTTCCGTTCTCTCTCTAAAGTCTGGCAGCTCTGTAGAAGCCGTCCACATATCAAAAGTTCCCTCAGCTTCACCATATGCTTGACTTAGTACTCTATTGGCAACATTGCCAAGAAGCACTGGAAAATCACTTGTACTCATTGCCCGCTTGATCATCTCGTCACGGTCATACCCCATGTAGCCAGTTACAGCTCTAATAATGTCAGAAAGCTTAGAGCTCATAAACATCTTTGCATCGGGGTGTGGGTTATCCAGCCTTACACCGCTTCGCATAATCAGCGCATCGGCTGCAGCTCTTTTGATCTCTTCCTCTTTTTGAGGATTACCTACTTGCACGCCAGGCACAAATCCAGGATTATCATCTGCAGTTTTCTTGCTCAAAAGATGTCTTGCGAGGTCGTCTGCAGTTTTAGTTGGATCATCTAAAAAGCGCTTGAGTTCCTCGTCACTCACCAAATCTTTGTGCGTATATGCAAGCTTTTCGATCTCGCCTCTTCGCTTGAGTTCTGCATTCTCTTTTTTAATCTCTTCCATGCTCATACCGATCTCTTCCATAGCTCTTGTAATCTCATCGAGCTTTCCTTGGATCGTCTCGGCATCCGCACCTTCTTTTCTAAGTTCCGCCAGTTGTCTTTTCAACTCTTCAATAGGCATTTCCTCTCCTTCGTCAATTTTTCTACCAATTCCAGCAGATGGATCTGCACCTATGTCCACCAAGCTAGCCTCTTGAAACTCCCACCTCGTCACCTCCACCAGGGGCACATTCCCCTCTCTCTCAGTTACCCGTACTTCAAGCTTTCTACCTCCTACAGAAATTTCGCTAAGCGTCCCTTCCTCTACCATTCTCCAAAGCATGTCCGCATCTGGATTAGCTTTTGAAAAGATGGCGTCAGCTCTCAGCTGCCTGTTTTCCAGCCTTACATTTTCAAGCCTTCCAATAGGCAGTTCGCCATATTTGCCACTGCCGTGCATATAGCGAAGCTTTGCGTTTGCTGCACGGCTTAAGTCCACATTCCCTTCTCCGTGCAGCAGCACTTCCTCGTACACCTCGCCGCTCCACCAATCGGTGCGACTGATGGGAGTCTCTGTCGAAATCAAAATAGAGACTCTTCTCTCTTCTGAGTTGATGTTTTTTCTATCGATAGTAGCCCGCCGCTCTATCGGTTCGGCTACAAGTCTTTTTTCTTCCATTTTTTTAGGCATAGGCTTCCTCCGCTAAAATTCCAGCTTCTTTGAGCATTTGTATCTCCTCTTTTCTCTGTGCTATCAAATCCTCTATATCTTCACCCCTGCTACCTGCTACCTGCTTGAGCGTGGTGAGTCCGAGTTTTAGTTCCTCTTCAATCGCCTTGATGTCTTGGAGTGGATCTACCCACTCCCTTTTGGGAGGTATCCAAAGAGGCTTGAACTCATCTTCATTTTCATAAAACGCAAGAGGCGAAACGCCCTTGATATTGCCAGTAAGAACGTTGAGCTCAAGCCATTCCATAAAAATTGGCGTCAGCACATATGTAACGAGGTGGATTTGCTCTCTTGAAAATCTTTTGTGATCCTGGATGATTGAGGCTCTTGCACTTGAAAAATTTACTTGTGAATAGTCTCTAAACGCCAGTTCATAGCTCACTTGTCTTGCCACTGCCATAAGTCTGACCGCAGACTGCACAAATTTTTCGTGATCCACGCCGTTCATATTGGCTGCAAGCAGATGAGGCTTTTCACCTGGAGAGAGATACTCGACGATGATGTCGTTGACCTCCTCTATCGGATCGCCATCGAGACTCTCCTCTTGTGCTCTGAGTCTCGCTTCAAGATCGTATGTCTCGATCATGTAAGCAATAGTAGCTCTGGCTCTAGTGGACTTGATGAAAGCTTGCATATATCCGTGAAAGTTGCGCAAATCGATTATTGCCTGCTTATATTCGCTTATGCCTCTATATTGCGTGGCTCTATTGTCTATTTTGTAGTAGTGGATTATGTTTTTAGCTGGAATTGGTTTTGTTCTCATGTTTGGTTGCCTGATGGCATAACTCTTTGGAGCACCATTGCTATCAAGTACAATGCCATCCACGAACACATCGTCAATGTTTTTCAACTTCATTGTGCTTGTAACTGATGAGTCGATTCTATCGGCTTCGATGAGCTGCAGTGATAATTGCTTATCCTTGTAGCGCTTAACGATAAGTATCTCGCCATCCATCATCCTTTGCCCAAGGATGAGGCGCTGCATATCGCCAAAAGAGAGCCTCTTGGTAATGTCGCAAAACTCTTTTTCACACCACTTTTTCCAAAGCTCCTCTATGCGTCCATTTAGATTTTTGTCTTTGGTTTTTACTTGGAGTTTGAGCCCGTTGCCCACAGAATTGTTTACGATGGCTTGATCAATATTCGCCATAATTCCGTTGTTCTCGTGCAGCCATCTGGCTCTTGCTCGGAGCACGTCCCTGTCTAAAGAAGCGGTAGTTTCAAAATCAGCATTAATTGAGTTGTTGAAATCTCTATTTTGGGTGCGCTTGCCGCCTTCATAGAAGCCTCTTTTGACACCTCCTATTCTTGCAGCGGCTCTTGCAAGTATTTTGGCTGCGCCAATTCTTGCGCTACGAACCAAAGACAAGTTTTTTCCTTCTTGGCAATGACTTTGAGTTTTGACCTGGGATGTAGTCTCGTCCATAGACGGCTATTTGGGCAAGGAGGTATTCTCTTTCTTCTCGCAAAGCCTTAAGATGCGGCATCTCCACACTCTTGCCATCAGCACTTACGTTTTGCCCTTGTAGCGCTTTGGTAATGGCTTCTTGCACTTCGTCAAGTTGTTGTCCAAGAGTCTTGCCCAACTACAATCCTTACCTATTTTTTCAGATTGTAGTGGGATTGGTGGATTTTTTGGTAAACGAAAAAATGGATAGTGGATGAAAATCTAGATCAGAAAATTTATAATTATGCGTGTCTTTTATGGGCCGAAGAAAGACACCATGCTAAAGCTACGAATACTGTTTGATAGGCGCTCCAAATCCGAGCGAATTTTTTGAGCCAAATCCGAGGCACGCAAGTTTTTTTAGCGTTTCCTCATTACCTCTAACCATGTATGTTGCTGGGGAATACCATATTTTTGTGCCTTTATACACTGCATATCTTTTTCTATGCACGGACAATGCACAAATATCAAATTCATCAATATGCATCATGAGCGCTTCCGCTTTCCTGAGGGCAATCTCTTTGATGCGATCGAAAAACACAGGTACATGTGGGTGTAAGTAGTGATTGTTGGCCGAATTTCCAATCATTGCAACCATGTTGGCATCAAATATCCATTTTCCATTATGTATGTTTGGCTCTTCAACCCATACTTTATTGATAGCAAAATGTATTTTGCCAAGGTTTATGTCCCCAGCTGCAAAAGCCTCTGCCACCATTCTCAAATATGAACCAAAAGGGGATACAAAAGAAAAAGATATAACCCCCTTATTAATGCTATAGTGAATTCCCATAGCAAAGCCTTTGACAGGCTTACCATCAGTCCTCACAAATATATTGTCATGCTCTTGTGGGAATAACTTGTACATCTGTGCCTGGAACAAGCTTCTAAGGGCATTTTCTATCCTTAACCCAGGTGTAGTGGAAATCAAGGCTTTGACAATCATAGTGCCACCTTGTACATCGTATGCCCTGTAGGCAAAAAATATGGAGGCTCGACTCTTCCAACACCATACCGATACCCTGGGCTTATGTCTTTTGCGGGGGTTCTTCTTTTCGACAACGAGATATCTTCATCCATGGGATCTACTGTAAAACTTTTAATCCGCCCATAACCTATTTGCCTCTTGCCACCAATGGCTTTAACTCTACTTAATAGCTGCTTTACTTCCGCAATATCCCCTTTTGCATAAAACTCGATTTTATCTACGAGATATACTGGGTATGGCATATTTACGGCTTTGAACTTGCCGCTCCCAATATTGATTTTTTTGTTCTTACACCAGTTGAGATATTCTTCATCAAAGCGTTTTTTAATTTTATCCGTCCTCATTCTGGCTTTTGTTAGGTCAACCATGGACGCATGCCATATTCTATGCCCACCCATCACAGTCGAAAAAATAGGCAACTCTACATCTAAAATCTCAATATTCGGGTCAAGATAGAGAGCATCTCTGCCAAGCGCTTGAAACAAGGCGGCAGTCGTCAACAAGCCATCAAAAAAATGCTCGCCCCCAACTATGGGAGATGCCAATTCAAAAACAACACGCATCGAAGTGTTTTTATCCAAATTTCTATATTTTTCGTTTTGTTTTTGCAGCCTTGTCATTTGTATGCCCCTATTTCATGATGAAGTCTATGAAGCCTTGCATATTCGTCTGGGTAATGATGAAAAAGCCACGCCAGTCTGCCGTCATGAGCAAAATTCCCTGGCATTATAGAGTCATATCTGATTTTTCGTGGGTCTGGAGGCTCCCAAAGTTCTATCCTTTGGTACACATCAAGAATAGGAAGACCCCTTGATATCAAAAATGCAAAAACATCTTCCCCTTTCCATCTCATCAATGGATTGCATCTCCATTTGCCGCTTTTTAGCCTATACGCAGCATCTGTATATTTTGAATAATTAAATTTTCTAGCCTTAGACTCTTCTATCCGGAGACCCATCATTACGCCATCTACCTTATCCTCGGCCTCTTTTGCAAGATCAAAAAAATATTGGGCATCCTCCCCAGCACTTGTGTGCGAATCCGCCAGTGGATTGTTTTTAATAGCACTCACTGCTCTTGCGAATTCGATATTGACCCCCACGCATGTGCAAAAAAATTCACAATATGGTTTTGCAAACGAGATATCCGTATCATCTTTTTGTGACCAAACAATGAAATCTTTTGAAATCTCGGATGCAAGAGCCACGAGTGCGGCAGAGTCTTTCCCGCCGCTGAACGAAATCTGCCATTTGTCTGCTTTTTTGAGAGCGTCTTCGATGATAATCTTGCTCTCTTTAACTCTTTTTTGATGAATTTTTGTCCTTGAGTGAGCCTCAAAAAGCTTTTGCCACTTTTTTTGAGGGAATCTATAGAAGTGTTTGCTTTGCATTCTTCCACCCCATATTCTCAAATAGTTCAAGAATTTTCTCTCTTTTATCCTGAATGGAGTCGACATACAGTCTTGGATCTGCATCTATCGGTATTTCTCCCTCTGGGGTTATTCTGCCAAACCCTACCGCTCCTTTTCCGCCTACAATCCCTTTTGTAAAAAACAGATCCAACGCATATCTAAAGCATGATCTCTCTACTTCATTCGCAAGGTTGCTTATCCCGAATTCGACTGTAAAACGAGTTCCAGCTTTTATGGTTTCAAAACGATAAAGCATTTGTTGAGCTTTGTCTGATTTTTTTTCATCTTTATTTGGAAAATCATCGAGCCTTGTCCCAAACTCTTCAAACGGGAGATCATAAATGCTAAGTTCGCTATCTACTCCAGTAAAATCCCTGGTTTCCTTAACAATAGGGACCATATCGGTCACTGTTATAAGCCCAGGGAGGATCGCGTCCCCTATAGCGGCACCGAACACAGACACTATTGTTAATGTCTCTGCTATTTTTCTTCTTTTAGGAATATCAATACTAAGGTTGCCTTTCTCGAGCGAACCTCCACTAAACAACAAATAGTAGATATTTTCTGGGAGCTCTCCTTTTTTGACTCCAATTTTTGTAAGCAAATCATCAGCCAGCAATCTTCTCATGATGCCTCGAATAGAATTTGCACTAACGATAGGAACAGGGATGCTTTCGCCATTCACGATATACTCTCTTCTCCTCATCGGCTTATCAATGCCTGCAATTTCATCCCCACCATGATGTATTGGTGTTTTCGCCACTACTATCATTTTCTCTCCTTCATCATTTCAAAATATTCTTCTCTTCTTGCCTTCATTTCTACAAGAAGATATTCCATATTTTTCCTCAGAAAATCCAAATATCTCTTATCGTCAACATCCCTGATCCATGCAAGTGGATCACCATCTTTTGTATATATCGCATCCAGTTTTACGCCAGTTTTACGCATGAGCTTGCTAAAAAACTCACTTAACGTCGGAACATTTAGGCTAGCTTTTACCCTGCCTTGAAATTCAGTCAAAAAGCCCATTCTGTTGTGCTCTTTGGGTGCCGCATTGTATATTGCCATCAATCCTTGTATCAATCTGTCTTCCATTTTTGGTTCTGTCATCATTATCATCCTTTGGTCTAATTCCGTATACTATTGCTTCGTATGCTGGATGACTTTTGTACATCATCAAGCTCTCTTTTATTGCAAAAAACCTATTTGCACCAAACTTCTCTATCCTGTGCAGGCTTGGCATCAAGGATAAAATTTCCGCCTTTGTGAAATATGTCATTGGGTTTTTCTTTTTTGCCTCCTCCTTCGAATATGAATATAACTCTTGGACCATATTTGCCACATCCTTCCATTCATCCGGGGAGAACATAAAGCCGATATTGTCTGTTTGCACCCAAAATGATCGTGTCGAAAAACTGACCCTAGCCTTGTAGAAAAGATGTTTCTTTTTTGAGTAATTAAGAAAAAACAAAAATGGCTCCCCATCTTGCACTCCAGCTTTTTGTGGGTCCATCATAAGCTCAAAAGCTGAAAGCGCATCAAATTTGTGGTAACCATGCAATGTATAGATAGCACTCATTTTTCTACAAGACGGCATAGTGTTCTCCTGCCCTCTCCTGTCGTCAAGCGCAAATACACATGCCGTGCACACACCATCACCTGGCCCCAAAAAATGAATATCTGTAAAAGTCGGCTTGATGTACCGCTTTGCGTTGCGCTCGGCTGGCATCCCGCAAAACTTGCAGATAGTGTCTCCTGTATATACGGGGTCTGCCCCATTCATTGCCCTGTATATTATCTTGGATGGAGTCATTTTGTTTCTTCCTTAATGATGATTGCGTGCCACGCTTCGATGTTTCGCTCGATTATCTCCCTGATAATTTCAGATTTGCTTTTTTCTAGCCTCTTTGCTAACTCTTCGAGCTTCATAGACGCCTCAAGGCTCAACCTGGATGAATTCACACACTTTGCTTCATAAGTTGGTTTTCTTCCGCTATTCATATTCCCAGCCATATACCGCCTTTAAATAATATCTTCCATCATTTCGCTTCTTCTGCGCTTTTTTCTTCTGGGCTTTTTTTGCTCTACAATCGCATTGCCAAACTTGATATCTTTGCCGCTAATTTTTGATATATCTATGCCTGCAAGCATCAAAGCTGCGGTTGCATACGCCCTGCAGTCAAGCGCCTCGTTTCGCTCTCGTTTTTTCTCCCATGTGCCATCTTGTTTTCTTCGCTCGGCAGTAAGCTGCTTGAAATACTCGCTATTGTATGCGGGTTTTTTGGGAAAGTGCATGTAGTTTGGTCCCGGTGTTGTAGTCATAATTTTGGCGTAGACGTCGTTTTTTATCTCGTTTACGCCTATGCGAAAAATGTTCATCTTGTATTTTGATTTGGAAGACCGCACCGGCACGGCTGGAGTATTGGCGTTTTTTGAGCCAAAGACTGCAAAGATTCGCCTTGTGAGCTTGCCTCTACAAAATTCATCGATATATTTTGAGCGGTGCCCTCCTCTGTCTATCGCTGTAGCGTATACTTTCAGTCTCCCGCCACCTTCCACTTCAAATGTCTGCATCAGATATTCATCCAACCTTTTTCTTGTTTCTGGATCTGCTGGATCGCCTTGAATGACTTTATAGTCTATACTCCACGTCTCCTCCCAATCTCCCCATCCGACAACCTCTATCTCAAATCGATCATCTTGCGTATCCACACCGGCCGTGAGCACTTTAACCTCTTTTGGCACATCCGCTGGATACTCTTCACATCTATTGTCAAAGAGCTTTTCACTTACTTGCAAAGTCTCCTCTTCCCATACCTGTGCGGCTCTTGTATTTTTCCATCGCTTCATTAGCGTAGTTTTATGCTCCGTCTCCATCTGCTTAAGAGCCTTGAGAAACTCTCTTGTAATCTGCTCCCACGTTACCCAGCCAATCGGACTATAAAAACTTGGTATGCGATAGCCTCGATGCTGGTGCCCGGGATTGTGCGGTATCCATTTTGCGCCGTTTGCAGGGTCCATCATCCAAGTTTTATAGTGCTCCCCTATCAAAGAGCCACAATGTGGGCAAGAAAAATGCACGTCGCCTTCTAGGTTGTAATTTTCGTCGTAGTCAAATTTGAAATACTCCCACTCAAAGCGCACCATATTTGAGCGGTTCTGCTTTGATTTGTCTCTTGGTGTACAAAACGGGCAAGGCATATAGTAGTGGCGCTGGTCTGAATCTGCAAACTCTTTTTCGATGTTGGATTTGCCTGCAATCGTGGGAGTGGAGTTGATAAAAATCTTTCTTTTTGAGCCGAATGAGTCCGTTCTGTTTTTTGCAAGCTCGATAGGTGAACCTTCTCCATCAACATCGTCAGGAAAGCCGTCCACGTCATCAAGGATAAGCCACTGAATAGAGTCGGATCGAAAAGTCGCATTAGTGTTTGACCATCCAAGCGTCAAAACGCCCCCGATAAACTCTTTTTCAAACATCGACCCGCCATCACCCCTGTTCCTTGAGTGCTTTACGATGGCGTTAATCTCTGGCATTGCCTTAAGTGCTGGAGTGATTTTTTTCTTTGAGTGCTTTTTGACCACGCTTTCTGTGGGCATTACCATAAGAATCGGTCCCTTATACTGATCCATCACGGCAAAAATGAGATTGTTAGCCACTTCCGTAATGCCAAGTTGCGTGCCTTTAATCACGCAAATGGCTTGCATTTTAGAGAGTGGGCTAAGCTCATCCATAATCTCTTTAAGATAAGGCGTTCTGGCCGTTCTCCATTTGCCAGGTTCGGGCGATGCGCCTCTTGGAATGCGCCTTTTTTCATCCGCCCATTCAGAGAGCCATTGGTAATCAACAGGTCTTACGCCTTGCCTAAACGCATTTATGATGCGGTCTATCACTTGCTTGCCTCCTGAGCAGCTTCTTTGATCTGTGCTTTGATTTGGCTCATCTGGTCACTCATATCTTGCATGACGGATACGATCTCCTGCCTTAGAAGCGTCTCGATTTTGTGCTGGTCGTTTTCTTTGGCCAAAATTGCCGCCACTCGGCTAGGGATGGATAGCATTGAATTTTTCACAAAATCGCCAATGTTGTACGCAATCTTTTCCATCTCCGCAATTGGTCCCGTTTCGCCTCGCAAGAGCTTAAGTTTTTCCTCTTTTAGCTCGGCGCTTGCAAGCTTATCTCTCAAATCTGGAGGAAGTTGTGTCCTGTCAAGGTCTTCAGTCTCAAAATCTATATCAATTTTCCCTCTTGCAATTGCCCATTCTATGCAGGCGCGAATTGGATAGAGCGGTCTTTTGCCCTCAGTCGTAAACGGCATTCCATCTTTCGCCCATGAAGACACTCTTTGCCTACTGATTTTTAAAATTTTTGCCAGGATACTGGCTGACACGAGAAGATCGTTGTCATCTGACAAATCTATAGTAACCTTACCAGCCAAATGCAATCTCCGTGACAAAATAAAAAGTACGTAGGGGTTTTGATTTTGTCATTTTGTCACCCTTAAAAAAGTTGTGTGACCAGATGAAAAACGGGGCCCGCACTACCCGCGCCCGCCTTTTCTCCAGGAAGGACCCGCTCACCATCCTTTTGCCCTCCTAAACGCCCAAGCTTTCTCCACATTTGCGGTCAATGTAGACTTTATTCTTCGCTCAATCACTTTGCTCACAATCTTTTCAGCATCGAGGCGCTTTTTATAG
The DNA here is from genome assembly GCA_015494535.1 of Nitratiruptor sp. Lineage (GTDB taxonomy): Bacteria > Campylobacterota > Campylobacteria > Campylobacterales > Nitratiruptoraceae > Nitratiruptor. The sequence goes on from WGBC01000033.1 coordinate 28,964, forward strand.
TGCGGTCTACTCGCCACACGAAGGATGCAAACAGGGTGATGAACTCCATCCATACGTGCGTACACGCCAGGATGCAATCCTTGCCTGTTGCCTTTACGCACAAAGAAGTAACGCACCTTGTCTTTGCCTTGTCTTTTTTTGCGAGCCCTGCTGCGTTTCGTTTCATTAGCCATAAAACCAGCTTTGCTGAATAGCTTAAGCTGCGACATGATCTTAACGTACGTCGATGGTCGTATCTTCACGTCTGGTGGTGGGGTGAGTATCTCATCCTTGTCTATCAACCCAAGATGGATCATCGCTTTTTCTATCCCTTTGCGCTGTCTGTCCCCACCATAGTAGTGATGCTCGAGCACTCTTTTTTGCCAACTCCAATCATCTACATAGAGCTCTGCATAAGGTCGTGACTTCGTAGCCTTACGCACTCGCCACGCATTTGGGATCTGCTTCTTTGTGATATGCAGCTTGCCTTGTACTTCGGCTTTTATCTTTTTGATTGCTTCAAAGGCTATGTCGTTTGCGGTCTCTTTGAGTATGAACGGAATGTCTCGCTCGAACGCTCCCAACTCTTTGATCACCTGTTTGATGTTGGAGCGCATTACGACTTTTGGCATCAAAGCTCCCTAAACTCAATCTCTGGGTAATTTTTCAAAAACATCTTACGTTTGATGAGATACTCTTTCGTTCTATAGCCTTTGGTGTCCTCTACCACAAGTTTGCCATCTTGCACATACTGAAAATCCGCTACGTACTT
>WGBC01000034.1 GCA_015494535.1 Nitratiruptor sp.
CCAAATCGCAAATGAGTGCTACGCCAAGGCTATTTGTCTTTGGTGGAATGATAAGAACTTCAAAATCCGTAAATCTATCTATGATTCCCGCAAGTTTTGCGATATTCTCAGCTCTTGGATGAGTGTAGAGATCCTCGCCGAGTATGAGGGTTGAACGCTCTTTTTTGGCAAGGACTTTTTTAAGTTTCTCTTTGAAATCTTCAGATACTCCAAGCATTTCGTAGAGTTTGCTTACTTGATACTCCATTTTTTTCTTGACTTTTTTCGGTACCTCTTTTTCTACTTTTTTTTGAACCTTCTTCTCTTTACCGCTCTTTTTATCGATAACAGTCTCTTCAACTACTTCCACTACTTTTTCTTTGATAGTCTCTTCCACCTCTTTGGTTTTGGTCACCATCAATGAATCGAGATACTCTCGTATATATTTTGGCAAGTTCTCTCTATCGGCAAACTCTTGCAATACAAAATAGAGCGCAGCCTCTTCTTGAAGTGGTTTGTGATAAATTGGCACTACAGTCTTGCCGACACTTTCAATTATAGGATCTTTTATTGGATGAAAATAGAGTGCCCCTCCCTTGTTCATCTTCACAGCATTGTTCAAGGCAAATCGCACTCTTGGATTGTCGCTTTTTAGCGCCGATCCAATGGATATAACAAAATCGCTCTCATGCACGGCTTTCACATCGCCGCTTGGCAAGCTCTGCCCGCTATACTCTGAGAAGTTTTGCAAAAATTTCTGCAGCGCCAAAGCATCCTCATTGACAAGCTTGTATCCGTAGCGCTCTTTCATTTTTTGCAAAATCAGAGCCTCTTCGTTGGTTATATATGAATCGAATTTAATAGTATCCGCTTTTTTGAAGGCGTCAATCGCTTTCGCAAAAGCCTCTTCGTCTTTTGTGGCTTTGTTTTCGAAATCAAACCCAAATCGCCCTGCCCCACAAAGAGGTTGATAATGAAATTCGTTTGTTACACGATAGATCTTTGGCTCAGGGTTTTCGATGGATGTGTGTTTGGTTTCATAGTAGAGATGGCACGTAGCGCTGCAGTGCGCACAACTCGCCGGTATTTTGGTAAGTTCCCAAGAGTTGGTAGTATAGTGGTAATCTTCGCTTACCAACGCACCCACTGGGCAAACGCTGATACACTCTCCGCACCATGTACAATCAAGCTCATCGCCCGTCACCGCACCGATGATGGATTTTTGCAGCTTGTTCCACATAGCGTATGCATCTTTTGGCATCTCCTCTTTCCAGGACTTATCCAACGCGTCCCCGCCGCGTGGCACGGTTTTGAGCGCGGCATCGCCTATCATATCTTTACACACCGTCACACAACGCTCACACACGATACAAAGGGATGAATCGTAATGGATGAAGTTCCACTTCTTCACTGGGCGGTATGTATCACGAATAGCGTAGTGCTGGGCATCCACTTTCATCTCTAACGTGTAATTTTGCAGCTCGCACTCGCCACTCTGATCGCACACACCACACTCTAATGGGTGGTTCACATCATATACTTCCATGATGGCACGGCGCTCTTTGATGATATTCTCCGTCACCGTCACTATGCTCATGCCATCTTTTGCCTTGGCGTTACAGGCATAGACCTGCTTGCCATCAGCTTCCACCAGACAGAGCCTACACGCCAAGGTAGGAGAGCAGTTGGTCAAGTAGCAAATAGCCGGGATGAAGATATCATTGGCTCTTGCGATATTGAGTACATACTCTCCAGCTTTCGCTTCACACTCTTTGCCATCTATCGTAATTTTAATCTTTTCACTCATAGCTCATCTCTCTTTAGGATTTTTACCTTTTCGTAGCGATACGACGCTTGCATATCGAAAAATTTTATTCCCATATCACTCACCCCCATTAGCGCAATAGTTCCTTTGAGTTTTTTGTCGATACGAAACTGCTTGTAAATTTCACCAAACTGCGAATATATTACTACATGATCGCCATCTTGCAGCTTCGCGGCCACACTGAACTGTTCAGAACCCACCAGATCGCTGCTCCAGTTTAGCTGATGCGCTTTGTTGGTAAAAGGGCTAAACTGCAATACAGGTTCACAGCGATAAATGACAGTGCCGTTGAACTCTGGCAGTTCCGCTATTGGCTCGATATTTTTTCTTGAGAGGTTCACTTTTTTGCTCTGCAATACGTAGCCTCTTA
>WGBC01000035.1 GCA_015494535.1 Nitratiruptor sp.
CCAAATCGCAAATGAGTGCTACGCCAAGGCTATTTGTCTTTGGTGGAATGATAAGAACTTCAAAATCCGTAAATCTATCTATGATTCCCGCAAGTTTTGCGATATTCTCAGCTCTTGGATGAGTGTAGAGATCCTCGCCGAGTATGAGGGTGAAACTATCTTCTTTAAGGCGCTTTTTACGCTGTAAGCGCCGCATAATATCCTCAATCTCCTCTTCCCCAACGCTCGATTCAGCACTCAAGTAGCCAATATCAAGCTCTTCAAACCATTTTTTGGAGATCTTCTTCTTGTTCTCTTCATCCAGCAAAGCATCCAGCAGCATGCCCATAAGCGCCTCTTCAGCACCCACTTCGTACTTGACAAATTTAGTGACTATCGGCTTAAGCAGATCGTCCTCGATTGGGTGCATGTTTATAATCTCGGCTTTTCTTCTTTTGTGCGCCACCGTGTAAGCGTAGCGAACAGCAGGATTATCCGAAGAGCTAAACGATCCAAGCAGGATGATAAAGTCGCTACTACGCACCTTTTCTAGATCCCCACCATAGAGGTTTTTGCCACTATATAAGCCAAAGTTATGCAAAAACTTCTGGTAGCTTCTAGCCTCTTCATTGATGAGGCGATATCCGTACTTCTCTTTGAGTTTTTGCAAAATCAAAGCCTCTTCGTTGGTGATAAACGAAGTGAATTTGATGGTATCCGCTTTTTTAAAAGCTTCAATAGCTTGCGCGAATGCCTTTTCGTCTTTTGTAGCTCTGTTTTCGAAATCAAATCCAAATCGCCCTGCGCCACAAAGAGTAGCGAATTCGAACTCGTTTTTGACCCTATAGATTTTAGGCTCAGGATTGGTGATGCTATCGTGCTTCACTTCATAGTAGAGGTAACACGCAGCACTACAGTGTGCACAACTAGCAGGAATCCTACGAAGTTCCCAAGCGTTGGAAGTGTATTTGAAATCGCTACTGATAAGCGCCCCCACAGGGCATACCGCAATGCATTCGCCACAAAACGTACAATCGAGAGTTTCAGCGTTTTTTGGGATGATATGCGATTTGTATCCACCAAAATAGATATCTATCGCATCGTCACCTATAACTTCGTTGCACACATGCACACACTTCTCGCACAAGATACAAAGGCTTGGATCATATTGAATATATTTCCAATCTTGAATGGGTCTATACTGATCCCTTGCAGTAAACTCTTGTGCATCGACGCCAAATTCCAGGGTTTTGTTCTGCAAATCACACTCGCCGCTCTTGTCGCACACACCACACTCAAGAGGGTGGTTGACATCGTAGAGTTTCATGATATTCTGGCGGTGCTCGAAAAGTTTCTCTGAGTTTGTCGTCACCTTAATTTCTGGCACTACCGGCGTTTGGCAGCTGAGCACAAAACCATCCACACCCTCTACTTCCACCACGCAAAGTCGGCAAGACTCAATCGGTTTGACTTTGCTCAGATAGCACATGGTGGGGATATAGATCCCCTCTCTTCTTGCAACTTGTAAAATCGTCTCGCCCTTTTGGGCTTTGACCTCTTTTCCATCAATATATAGTCGTACCATATCTTGCCCTTACACCGCAACCATTGCGATATAGTAACATCTCATACATCGCTCGGCCTCTGCAATCGCTTGCTCCTGGGTAAATCCCAAATTCACCTCTTTGTTGTTGTCTTTTCTCTCTTCTACCGTGAGTTTCTCGCTCACCTCTCTTGGCAGTCCCGGCAGCCACCCGGTAACTTTCTCTTTTTTGTCATAGACTTTGAGTGCTCGTAGGTGATCTTCCATGATCTCATCTTCAGTCAAACTCACTTCACCACTAAGTACATAGCGGCTAATGACGCTCGCTGCCCTTTTTGCCTGACCCACGGCATTCACGATGGTCATTGGTCCATACTCACAATCTCCCGCCGCAAAGACGCCTTTACGTGAGCTCATATATGTTTTGCCATCTGTTTTAATAGTACCCCAGCTCGTAAGCTCTATCTCCCATTCCTCTGGAAGCAATGAAAGATCTGCACTCTGACTAACAGCTGGCACGAGATAGTCACACTCAATAATAAAATCTGCTCCCTCTATCTTCTTAAGCTGTGGTCTGCCTCCGTTTGGATCGGGAATAAGCTCGAATCTGTTAACTTTGAGCGCTTTGAGGTTATCATCTTCGTCTGTGATAATCTCTTCTACTGCTGAGTAGAATATAAACTCCACTCCCTCTTCTACTGCCTCATGGTACTCTTCGTAGGTAGTATTGCGAATGATGGTGGCTTCATCTCTTCGATAGAGCATTATAACCTTTTTGGCATTCGCTCTCACTGCGCAGCGTACCACATCCATAGAGGTAAATCCGCCTCCTACACAAACTAACGTTTTACCCGTTAGGTCGACATACTCTTTATCTAGATGCTGTTTTTCTCTCACTTCTTGAGGCACTGGGATGCCATACTTAACATAGAGGTTGACACAATCGAGGAAATTGATAGCTGGCCAGTAGCCTTTTATCTCATCGCGCTCATTTTTTGCACGCACCTTTTTACTGATTCTCGTTCCCGTAGCAACCAATATAGCGTCGTACTCTTTTTCGAAGCGACGCATATCCTCAGCGGTTACACGTTTGCCTGTAATGAAACGCACACCTTCCAAAGAGCCTACAGCTTCGATATCCTTATTGTATTTTTCTATTGGCATCCGATACTCAGGTACGCCTACTGCCACCTCTCCACCTAAAACAGGCAGCTCCTCATACACATCGCACGCCACGCCATCGAGAGCTAGGTAATATGCACCCGTAAGCCCTGCAGGACCTGCTCCAATGATAGCCACTTTCTTACCATTGAGAGGTTTTTGCTCCTTTGGATGGAGCCAAAAGAGCCCATGCTCATCTTCAAAATCGGCTCCTATGCGCTTGAGTTCCATTATGGAGATAGGCTCGTCCAGATTGGCCCTGCGGCACTCATCTTCGCATGGATGTGGACACACCCTGCCACACGTATGCGCGAGAGGCATAGTCTTCCTCGTAGCCATCAAGCTATCGTCATAGCGAAGATCCCGTACACCTTCAATATATGCTGGAATATCAACATGTGCTGGACACGCATCCATACATGGTGCTGTCACTTTGGCTATATAAGAGATTGATGGATCGTTGTAGTATTTGGAAGGCTTTTTATTCTCTATCAAATCTTTTATCTCATCGTTAAAATGCTCCAAAATATCCAATAAAGGCTTGGGAACGGTTTTACCTATTTCACATTTACTCGTCTGCATCATTGTGGATGAGACCTCTTTGAGGTGCTCCACATCGCTCCACTCTCCCTCGCCTCTAGCGATTTTGTCGAATAGATCGTATAGTATGCGTCCACCCCACCTACCAGGCGCACAACGCCCACAGGCTTCAGAGTAGATCTGGTATTGCGCTGCATATTCGGTAGCAAGTTTGATCACATCCACATCTTCATCGAAAAGGGCAAAGCCAGCCCAGCCTATAAAGGCTTTTGAAGAGAGATCTATATTGTAATTGACTGGAAAGTTGTATGCCGATTCGCTCCACTCCTCTTTGGGTTTGCCGCGATTATCGATAAGCTCATCTTTCCAGCACGAAAAGTATACTTTACTCACAATGCTACCCTCTTATTTTTTTCTTACAACTATTGTCCAATCTACCTCATTGAACTTCAAAGAGTTCAAAAGCTCGTGACCTTGCTCTTTGATGATATCGGCACTCTTTTGCACTGCATCAAAATTGCTTTTGCCATTGACTACCACTTCAAAAAGAAATATTGCCACTTCTCCGCTTTTGACTTCTTTATCCAAAAGCTCTACCATACGATCGTAAAAATTCTCATGTAAATGGCGCAAGTCATATCTAACCATTTTATTTTCCTTTTATCTATCTATCTCCCCAAATACGATGTTCGTCGAACCTATAATCGTCACCACATCCGCCAAATAGTGCCCTGGTAAAAGATCTTGCAAGATACCTGTATGCCAAAAACTAGGGGCTCTTATTTTGAGTCGATATGGATATGGCTCGCCCTCGCTTCGTATGAAAAATCCCAATTCTCCTTTTGGCGACTCTGTCGGCACATAAACCTCTCCTACTGGCGGACGCATACCCTGCGTAACCAGCACGAAATGCTGCATCAATGAGTAGTTTTGCGTCATAATATCCTCTTTTGATGCGCTTATATACTCAGGTGCGTGTGCCATAAGTTGTGGTTCTGTCTCTTTATACATAGGAATGAGCTGTCGCAAAATCCTGATGGATTGTCTCATCTCTTCCATATAAAGAAGATATCTGCCGTAACTGTCACAGCGATCGCTTACCGGGATATCGAAGTCTACTTCCTCATAGAGCTCATACGGCTCCTCTTTGCGGATATCATACTCTATACCGCTGCCTCTAAGCATAATCCCACTACATGCCCACTGTTTAGCCATCTTAGGTGGTATGACACCAACTTCCTCAAGACGCATTCGCCAAATGCGGTTTTCAGTAAGAAGCCCTTCATAAAGCTCAATCTGCTCAGGAAGCTTGTTCAAAAACCAGTTAAGATGCTCTAGCCAACCTTCCGGTAGATCAAGAGGTACGCCGCCAATGCGCACAGAACTGTGCGTAAGCCTTGCACCGCAATACTCCTCCATAAGATCCATCGCATATTCGCGCTCTCGAAAGCAGTATAAAAATACGCTCATTGCTCCAACGTCAAGCGCATGTGTCGCTAGCCAGAAAAGATGTGAGATAATCCTATTGAGCTCCAAGAGCATCATTCGGATAACTTTTGCTCGTCTTGGCACTTTGTCCTCAATACCAAGCAAGCGCTCTACTGCCAAAGCAAAAGCATAATTGTTGGATGTGGCAGCGATATAGTCCATCCTGTCAGTCGTGGGCAAAAATTCGTTATAAATCATGTTTTCACCCATCTTCTCCATACCTCTGTGCAGATACCCTATATCGGGCACCGCCTTTTTTATCTGCTCACCATCCATCTCTAGAATGAGGCGGAGCTGCCCGTGAGCTGACGGGTGTTGTGGTCCAAAGTTGACCACCATTGTATTGTCTTCTCGCTCAAAAACGAGGTTCTCAAAATATGGCTCTAATCTATTTCTTTGCTGCATAGTAGCCCCTATCTCGTTTTATCGACTATTTTGGATTTTTTTAGATCAAACGTCTCGACTAGTGGTGCATCTTCGTTAAAAGATTCTATCTGTTCTGGCTCGCTATTTGGATCTGCGCATCGCGGCACTTCATGGTAAATTCGTGCGAAGTTGCAGGTATCGGTAGTGCTGATGTATGCCGCATCTCTTTGCTCAGGCCCAATAATCTCTCTGTACTCTTTACCAAAGATCTTATCCACCTCATACCATTGTGCCGCTTCGTCACCATGGAGTGGATAAGTTTTACGAAGTGGATAACCAACCCAATCCTCTGGCATCAAGATTCGTTTAAGATATGGATGGTTGTTGACTTTGATGCCAAACATATCGTACATCTCTCTTTCACTCCAATCTGCACTGCGAAAGAGTGGCTCTACGCTCTCGATAGCTGCATCCTCTTTAATGCGGCATTTTACGCGCACTCTTTTACGCTTGCTCATAGAAAGTAGTTGATAAAAGATCTCAAATTCTCCATCTTGTGCTAGATAGTCGATGGCGCTCATCTCGCTCAAAATATCGTAGCCACACTCCTCTTTCAGGATTTTGAGGGTTTGTACGTTGTCTTTGGCATCAATGAAGATAACGAGCTGCCCTCGCTGGATATATGCCTTTTTAATTTTTATGCTCTCTTGAACTTTTTCCAAATCTGCTTTGAATATCTCATCTTCAACCGGCTCTTCAGGAATTCTTGGCGCAACCCAAAATCTATCAGTATAGTAAGACTTTTTTTGAACGTTATCTTTTGGTCTGTAAGGTCTCATTACACCAACCTTTTTGGTTTTTGTTTCTGAAAAATCGATCTTTTGCGCAATTTCTTTTGCAAAAGCATTACCGCATACTGCAGCGTCTCAGGTCTTGGTGCACATCCAGGCAGATAGATATCCACTGGAATGACCCTATCCACGCCTTGCACCGTGGCATAGGTATTGAACATTCCACCAGTGTTGGCACAGCTACCCATAGAGATGACCCATTTCGGCTCTGCCATCTGATCGTAAAGCCTTCTAATAAACTCGGCATGCTTTTTTGTAAGCGTCCCAGCTACAATCATCACGTCCGATTGTCTAGGGCTTGCACGAAAGATAACGCCAAACCTATCGAAATCATACCTACTCGCACCACTTGCCATCATCTCGATAGCACAGCACGCTAGCCCATAGGTTAGCACCCATAAAGAGTTGGTTCGTCCCCAATTGACCAATTTGTCCACTGTCGTCAAGGCTACGGGCAATCCCGCATTTGCCAAAGAGTTTACCTGATGCTGTGCCATTCAAGCGCTCCTTTCTTCCATGCATAAATAAATCCAATCGCCAAAAGCAAAATAAAAAGTATCATCTCGGCAAAACCAAACCATCCTAAGATTTTGAAATCTACCGCCCATGGAAACATAAATATGATCTCAACATCGAAGAGAATGAATAGCAACGCAATGAGATAGAATTGTACGGATATCCTATTGGGCTGCTTGTTGGGCTCAGGCCCACATTCATATATTGCGACTTTGAGCTTTTCTGTATCGAGCCTTGCAAGAGATCGGCTTACAAACCGCGCTGCTGCCGTTGTAGCGATAAAGGCTACCGCGGTGATAACAAAGAGTAAAAACGCACCAAAGTATGGATGCGCCACATCCATATGAGTCATCATCTATGCTCCTTTTAAATTTAGACACTTCTACCACTATTTGCAAGTGTAACAAAAAGAGTTTTAAAAGAGTTTGAGCGCTATTTTGTATTCGAAAAGTTGATATTATCTGTTTCTGAATGTTACAAAGCAAAACGCACCATTTTGGATTTAGTATAGACAAATATATGGCAAATAACGAAATTTCGCTCAAACAAGATGCAATTTGTGCTAACGCAGCGATAGAAAACTTTATTAAAAATTGCGAACTTCTACGCTCCCCTACGCTTCAGCGCAATTTTTTGGCTAAGCCAACATAAAATTTTCTATCTCAATTTGCAAAGTTTTCACACAATTTGTTATTTGCCAATCCGTCGCAAGTAGGGCTTCCAAACTACTGCAAAAACCCCAAGGACTTCTCATCTCCAAAAGCAGCAATTTTCTCCTTTTTGATCTCTTCTATAAAATCTTGCATCGTAAAAACTGGATTTTCCCGCACTGCTACTTTATAAGCTGTATTTTTGACAATCAAATTGATCTGCCCGCCTGTAAGTTCGAACTCTGCCAGCTTCTCCACGCTAAAGCCCTCTTCATACTCCGCCTCTGTTGGCAGCATTATCTGCCACAGCTTAACACGCTCAGCAAAATTTGGCTTTTTAAACTCAATTTTATAGTTAAACCGTCTTGAAAATGCGCTATCTATTGTCTCTAAGAGATTGGTGGTGGCTATAAGCACCCCTTCGAAGTTTTCAATCTGTTCCAAAAAGATATTTTGCATCTGATTGTGCATCTTGTCCGCACTGCTGCCAGGGCTTTGGCTTCTCGCACTCAAGAATTGATCTGCTTCATTAAGCAATAACACGGGCTCACTCTTGGTTTTTTGAGAGAGCTCTTTGAAAGTATCAAAGACTTTTCTTACATTCTTCTCACTCTCTCCCACATACATAGATAAAATCTTTGAACAATCAAAGCTCAACACCACCTTTTTGAGTGATTTTGCCAATGAGAGTGCAGTAAGGGTCTTGCCGGTACCCGGAGGTCCATAGAAGATTATCCTTGCATCCACGCCTTTTGCTTTGCTCTTGATCCCCCACTGCTTAAGCCTTCTTGCAACTCTTTTGTCCATCTGTTGCAAAAGAGCGTCAAGCGTCTTTCTAGTTTCTGGATGCAGCACCACATCATCTAGCGTAGTCTTTGGCTCGATGAGCTCGAAAATATCTTGCTCTTTGATGAGATTTTGGAGTTTCAAGCGTTTTTGGCGCTTCTTTTGTGGATGGATGATGCGCTGCATCACCTCTTCCGTAATAAAAAAGCTGCGTGACAATGAACCAAAGGGGCTCAGCATCTCATCATAATCGATAAGTCCACTAGAGATAAGTTTGGCACTATCTTCAAGCAAAGCCCTATTTTCGATACGCTCATACTCATTAAAGCTAATCAGATCCACCAAAGCACCCATCTCTCTAAGCGCCCCTTCTCCCCTGGCATACTCCTCTTTCAAAAGAGCCAAAAAGATAATCTGTTCTTTCTGATTAAGATCATACTCCTCAAATAGCTTGATGATTTCCAGCTCTTTTGTGGTTACTTGCAAGCGCTCTTTGATGCGGTTTTCAAGGAGGTTTAGCCTGGTTTTCAAGCGATTGATGGTGGGCGCATCGGTACTGTAGTTTTGGCGAGCTTGGGCGATCTTTTGGTATAGCTCGATCCTTGCAAATTGATCCTCAAAAAATTCGAGATGATCTTTATATGGCGTAATCTCTGGCAACGCAAACTCCACGTTGCCATCTTCAAGCAGCCGCAAAAAGGGCACACTCAAAGCTATATCGCTATGCAGAAGCTCTAATTTGGTAAATTCATTGGATTTGAGTGCCCCAAAGCCAGCTTGCACGATCCAGCCAAGATCGAGCAAATTTTTGATCAAGTAAAGTTTATCAAGATATATCAGATCCTTTTCGCCATAGATGTCGCTCAGAAGATCAAAAACATTCTTCTCATCCTCACCTTCAATATACTCTTTTGTTAGATACTGCAAAATTTTGGCCTCTTCCTCGCCTGTTTTAAGATGCGGGAAGATTTTGGCTTTTTTCACATCACTGACACTAATAAAATCTTTTAAATACTCCAATCAATCCTCCATAAAGGAATATAAAAGCGCTATCTCTTTATCCCAGATAGTATCATCAATCGTCTCTAAAATCAAGGGAATGTTATTAAGTCTCTCATCATTCATAATAAATCTAAAGGCATCAAGCCCTATCTCTCCCATACCTAGGCTATGGTGGCGATCCACGCGGCTTGCAAACTTCGCCTTGGAGTCGTTGATATGCATGCCTTTTAGATACTCAAACCCTACAATCTCATCGAACTCCCTCATCGTCGCTTCATAGGCTTCGCGCGTACGAATATCGTAACCGGCCGCAAACATATGTGCGGTATCCAAACACACCCCTACACGCGATTTGTCGTTGGTTTTGTCTATCAAATACCATAGATGCTCAAATTTGTATCCAAGATTGCTTCCTTGCCCCGCTGTATTTTCAATCACGAGCGTCACACTATCGCTTTGGCGCAATGACTCGTTCATAGCATCCGCTATGCGATCCAGGCACTCCTCTTCGCTAATTTTTCTTAAGTGCGATCCTGGATGGAAATTGAGCTTATCCAATCCCAACAGCTCGCAGCGTTGCACCTCGTCTATAAAAGCATCGAGGCTCTTTTGTCTTTGCGCATCATCTGGATGTCCCAGATTGATAAGATAGCTATCATGAGGCAGGATGTGCTTTTTGTCGATTCCTGCTTTTTGTACATGCTCGTTGAATGCATCGATATGCTCTTTTGCCAAAGGTTTGGCTTTCCATTGACGCTGATTTTTGGTAAAAAGCGCAAAAGCCTTTGCACCGATCGCCTCGGCGTTTTTTGGCGCGTTGTGCACTCCACCGCTCGCACTTACGTGCGCTCCTACAAACTTAGCCATCTAGCTCCTTTATCTTTATCAAAATAGCGTTTTTTTTGTCTTTAAAGTAGATCTCATTTTTTTCTACGCGGTAGATTATAGCAAAGCTATCCCCTACAATTTCCTGGGAAAATCCTGAAGCATCTTTTTGTAAGTTTTGCCCATTAAAAATGGGTTTACCAAGCAAAATATGCTGAATGATGCGCTTTGGATAGTGCGGCGATAAGAAATGATCGTTGAAGTTTTTATAACTCATACACCTATCATTGATGCACGCCCTTTTTGTAAGCAAAAGGGTAAAGACAGGATTTGCCCCACTGTAACCCTGCAGCTTGATGTGGGAGTTTTTATATAAAAAACCGCTTGCAGCAATTTTGATATTGGAGGTCTTGAAGACAAAGCTAACCGTCTTGCTAGTGGTTGGCGATTTTACGGCACATCCACTCAAAACAAGTATGATAACAAGAAGTTTGCTATAATTTTGCAAAAACATAGGCTAAACCTTATGAGCAACTTGGAGTTTTTCTTTTATCTATTCGTATATGCAACCATTTTAACATATCTCGTATTAGGATTTATTATTAGCTTTGAAGCGATGCTCGCACTTTACGATGTCAAAAGCGCAATTGAATGGGTAAGAGAGTGGCACAAGCCATCTACCTTTA
>WGBC01000036.1 GCA_015494535.1 Nitratiruptor sp.
CCATATCCCCGTGCATCTTGGCAGTATGAGTAGCGTTGTCAAAGCTATTATGCAAAAGTTTCCAAATCCAGCCCCCGATAGTTCCTACATCACCAACGTGCCCTATGAGGGTGGATCGCACCTGCCGGACATTACGGTGGTAACGCCTTATATTAAAAATGATAAAGTGCTTTTTTGGGTGGCAAGCAGAGGGCATCACGCGGACATTGGAGGAGCGGTGCCCGGCAGTATGCCCCCATTTTCTAAGTGGCTAGACGAGGAGGGGGCTATCATTGAGGCTTTTGCGGTGGTTGAGAGAGGCGTTTTTCAAGAAAAGATGCTGAGAGAAATTTTTGCCAAAGCGGGCGCTCGGTGCATAGAGGATAACATAAGCGACATTCGTGCCCAGATTGCGGCCAATATGCAAGGGATTCGAGGCGTTTTGCAAATAGATGAGTTTGCTTGGTTTTTTGAAGAGATTCAAAAGGTAAGTGCGAGAAAGGTAGAAGAGTTTTTTGTCGATTTCACGCCAAAAGAGGCTAAGGACTTTTTGGATAATGGAGCAAGAATTGCACTAAAAATCTATAAAGATAAAAAAATTGTCTTTGATTTTAGTGATTCAAGCATGCAGCTACTCTCCAACCAAAACGCTCCCTTTGCGGTGGTAAGAAGCGCGGTGCTCTATGCCTTAAGGCTGCTTCTTGCCGAGGATATTCCACTCAATGAGGGGCTTTTGGAGCCAATTGAGATAAAAGTGCCAGAGGGTAGTCTGCTCAATCCAGATCCCACTTTGGCGGTGGTTGGGGGCAATGTGACGACGAGCCAGCGCATAGTAGACGTGATCCTCAAAGCCTTTGGGGTTGCTGGGGCAAGCCAGGGGTGCATGAACAATGTGATTATTGGAAATGCAGATTTTGGCTACTACGAGACTATTGCGGGAGGTGCCGGGGCAACTGCCAAAAGCGATGGAGCTAGCGGGGTGCATACGCACATGACAAACACCAAGATTACCGATCCCGAGATAATAGAGAGGCGCTATCCTTTTATGATTGAGAGGTTTTGTTTGAGAAAAGGCAGCGGAGGCGATGGAAAACATCAGGGAGGTGATGGAGTAGAGCGAGTATATCGTTTCTTTGCGCCGCTGCAAGTGAGCTTGCTCACTGAGCGCAGAGTCTTTGCTCCCTATGGCATGGCTGGGGGCAAAGAGGGAGCTAAGGGGGAGAATATATTGGAGCGAAATGGCAAAGCATGTAACCTCACGGGCAAAGCAAGCATAGAGGTGCAGCCAGGCGATAAACTTATTATCAAAACCCCTGGCGGTGGAGGGTATGGTAAGAAGTTGTGATACAATCAAAAAAAGGATTATGCATGATTGCAGAGGAGAGATTAGAGCGCTACTTTGAAGAAGCCAAAAAACATATCCAAAAGATTAAAGGCGCTCAGGAAATTTTGCAAAACGTGATGCCTTTGGATGCAAAGAGTTTAATGGGATTGAATGAGAGAGAACAAGATAAGCTCGATATTTTGATTTTTCGCTTTGCAAAACTGCAAGATCTGCTTGGACGAAAGATTTTTCGATCAATCCTATCCTATAGCGGTTATGAGACAGATATACCATTTGTGGAGATTTTAAGTGAGCTTGAGCGAGAAAGATTGATAGAAGTAGGTAGATGGATGGCGCTAAGAGATGCACGCAATGCAATAGCTCACGAATATCCCAACGAAGAGGCGCAAATAGTTGATGAGCTCAATTTCATATATGATGAGGTTAGCTATTTGATTGAGCTAACAGATCAGTTAGAGGAGTATTTCTATGCGGTTAAGTCAAAAAGAGCGGCAAGAGGTTAAGAAAATAATTAGAGAGATTTTTGGTGAAGTGCGTATCTATATCTTTGGCAGCCAGTTAGATAATAGCAAAAGGGGTGGGGATATAGATATTTATTTGCAAGGCAGTATCAGAGACAAAAGAGCAAAAAGAGCAAAAGCGAAAATGCTTTTGGAGGAGAAACTTTTGAGACCCGTTGATATTGTGATTGAGGAGAATGCAAACCCCCTTATTAAACGAGAGGCTTTGCGAGGAGTGAAGCTCTAGCCCCATTTTTGCCCCATTTTTGCCAGCTTTTAGCCACTTCTTTGCAGTAGAATTACCTAAAGGAGTGGCGAGATGGATCTGCAATTTCCAAAAGCGATAATCAAGCGCGATGGCAGCCTTGAGGAGTTTAAGGCATATAAGATCGAAGATGCCATCAAGGCGGCTTTCGATAGCGTTTTGGTGCCATACGATCGAAAAGTATTTGAGAGCGTGCTTATTCGCATTAGCTTTGATAGCGTTAAGGCCGTAGAAGATATTCAAGACATCATCGAGTATGAGCTTTTTCGAGCGGGCTACTTTGATGTGATGAAATCGTTCATCACCTACCGCTTCTTGCACAAACTCCAAAGAGAGCATATTTTGGGTCTGACGCAAGATACTACATTCATCAACACCTCCCAAGCGGTGGAGGAGTATATCAACAAAAGCGACTGGCGCATCAACGCCAATGCGAATACCGGCTACTCGCATGCAGGACTTGTAAACAATCTCGCTGGCAAAGTGATTGCCAACTTTTGGCTCGATAAAGTCTATAGCAAAGAGGAGGGGGCAGCGCACAGAAACGGCGATATTCACATTCACGATCTTGATTGCCTTACGGGCTATTGTGCTGGATGGAGTCTTAGGGTTTTACTTAATGAGGGCTTTAATGGCGTCAGAGGCAGAGTAGAGAGCAAACCGCCCAACCACTTTCGCACGGCCCTTGGGCAGATGGCAAACTTCTTGGGGATTTTGCAGAGTGAATGGGCTGGAGCGCAAGCCTTTAGCTCCTTTGATACCTACTTGGCTCCCTATGTGTTCAAAGACGATCTGAACTATGAAGAGATCAAAGAGGCGATGCGCAGCTTCATCTACAACCTCAACGTCCCGGCACGCTGGGGGCAGAGTCCATTTACCAATATTACGATAGATTGGACGGTGCCTGAAGATCTCAAAGAGCAATTTCCCACCAAAAACGATCGGCATCTCTTTGAAGATGTAAAAGATGATAAGAAACTTTTGGCAAAAGCTAGAAAAAGGGGCGTAGAGAATCTGACGGATCTTTGCTATAAACATTTCCAAAAGGAGATGAACCTTATAAACAAAGCCTTTTATGAAGTGATGACGGAGGGCGATAAATCGGGGCAGCCCTTTACATTTCCAATCCCTACAGTCAACATCACGGAGGATTTTGATTGGTATGGGGAGAATACCGATATTTTGTTTGAAAATACCGCAAAAATTGGCAGCAGCTACTTTCAAAACTTCATAGGAAGCCAATACATCATCGATCCAGTAACGGGCAAAAAAAAGGAAAATCCCGATAGCTACAAGCCAAACGCGGTGCGCAGTATGTGCTGCAGGCTGCAGCTGGATCTTAGAGAGCTGCTGCGTCGAGGCAATGGGCTCTTTGGCAGTGCGGAGATGACGGGAAGCATTGGGGTGGTGACAATCAACATGGCGCGCTTAGGATACAGGTTCAAGGGCGATAAAGTGGGGCTTTTTAAGGAGCTAAAGCGTCTGATGGATATAGCCAAGTCCACTTTGGAAAAGAAGCGCGCCTTTATCAACGAGATGTTTGAGAGGGGGCTCTATCCCTATACCAAGCGCTATTTGCCAAATTTCAACAACCACTTCTCAACCATTGGCGTCAATGGCATGAATGAGATGATACGAAACTTCACTGACGATAAAGAAGATATTACCACGCCGGTAGGGATCGAGTTTGCCAAAGATATTCTCGATTTTATGCGCATGCGGCTTAGAAAATATCAGCAAGAGACGGGCAATCTCTACAATTTAGAGGCAACTCCCGCCGAGGGCACGACGTACCGCTTCGCCAAGGAGGATAAAAAGCGCTATGCCGACATCATCCAGGCTGGCTTTGGAGAGCATATTTACTATACCAACTCTTCGCAAGTGCCTGTGGGCTTTAGCGACGATCCCTTTGAGGTGTTAGAGCTTCAAGATGAGCTACAGTGCAAATACACGGGAGGCACGGTGCTGCATCTATACATGAGTGAGAAGGTGAGCTCAGCAGAGGCGGCTAGAAAGTTGGTAAAGAGCGTGATAGAAAACTATAGACTTCCCTATATCACCGTCACGCCTCTTTTTAGCGTATGCCCAAAGCATGGGTATCTCCCAGGAGAGCATGAGTTTTGCCCAAAATGCGATGAAGAGCTTATCGAACAATACCTAAAGGAGGTGCACGATGAATAGAGAAGAGATCTTAAAAAAACTAGCCCACAAACGCACCAAATGCATGGTGTATACAAGAGTCATGGGCTATCATAGGCCGGTAGAGAGTTTCAACATCGGCAAAAAGGGTGAGCACAAAGAGAGGCGCTATTTCAAAGAGGAGCGATGCAAAGAGATAGTATAAAGATTTACGATCTTACTCCTTTTACTCTCTTAGATTTCCCCGATACGCCCGCTGCGATCCTTTGGATCGCGGGGTGCAACATGCGCTGCCCCTACTGCCACAACCCAGAGATAGTCTATGGCAAAAACAAGATGGAGTTTAGTAGGGCGGTAGAGTTTTTGCAAAAGCGAAAAAGGGTATTGGAGGGGGTGGTGATAAGTGGCGGTGAGCCTACAATCCATAAAGATATAGCAACCATTTGCCAAACCATCAAAGACATGGGCTACAAAATCAAGCTCGATACCAACGGATCGCTACCAGAAGTTTTGCAAGAGTTGGCGGGAAGAGAGCTATTGGATTATGTGGCTATCGATTTTAAAGCCTCGAAAGAGAAATTTATAGCTCTTAGCCGATCGGACTCGTACGACAATCTCTTGCA
>WGBC01000037.1 GCA_015494535.1 Nitratiruptor sp.
GAGGCTCAGTCAATATGTACGCGCACCACCTTCACCACTCAGACATTATGGGTAGGATGCACTGCGCTCCGCTTTTTCAATGCCCTAAAGATGCAGAGCACTATATCGGCGCTCACGGGATCGATAACGATACCACTGTAATAGCGTATGACAACTGGAGAGGTCCAAACGCCACAGGAGTGTTAGCGTTTTTTAGAAGTTATGGGCATAAGAAGGTCTATGTTCTTGATGGTGGGCTAGACGCTATCAAAGCGCTTGATCCAAACCAGAAAAAGTATGATGAGTTGAAAGCTGAGTCAAGAAAGCTCAAAAAGGCTTATAAAAAGGCGAAAAAAGCGGGAGACAAAGCAAAGTATAAAGAGTTGAAAGCGCAGTATAAGCAGATCAAAAAGCAGATGAAAGCGCTTGAGCCAAAACTTATCGTGCAAAGAGGTATAAGAAAAGTGGATCTTGGCCATGGGCACTATGCATATCTTCCACCTGAAAAAGAGGCAAAAATTGAGCCTAAGCACTTCAAAATCGATCCAAAAAAGATCGATCTAAGCTGGGTGGCTGGCAAAGATGAGGTTTATGCTGCTGTAAAAGATAGATTGCAAAAGGGTGACAAGAGTGAATATGTGATCATCGATACAAGAAGCATGATCGAGATTATTGGCGAGAGAAAAATGGACAATGTGGCAAGAGGCGGCCATATTCCAACTGCAAAATTTATTGAATGGAAAAATATCACAGACTTTAAAAACAAAAAAAGCTTTCGTGATCTTAAAGAGCTTGAAAAGTTGTTCAAACGCTATGGGGTGACAAAAGACAAAAAGATCTATGCATACTGCCAAGTGGGCACAGGACGTGGATCTGACATCATCACAGCGCTTAAGCTTCTTGGATACCCACATGCAAAAGTCTATAGCGGAAGCTGGGATGAGTGGGGCAACGATATGAACTTACCTATTAGACGATAAGGAGAGGGTGCATGAATACGCAAAGAAGAGACTTTTTAAAGATTTCAAGCGCAACTGCTGCGTTGGTGGCTAGCAGTGGGAGCTTATTTGCCAAAACAAATGTTATTAAGGTAGAAAATGGCAAACACAACTACCCAAACACTACTTATACGGAGCAGATGTATCGCAATGAGTTTGGTTTCACTTATGGGAAAAAAGAAGAGCATGGATACGCGTATCACTGCGTGAACTGCCAAGGAAACTGTGCTTGGGAAGTGTGGGGTAATAATGGGGTTGTCACTCGCGAAAACCAGAGCGCAAGGTATCCTAGAATCAATCCGAAAATCCCCGATTTTAACCCAAGAGGATGTAATAAAGGTATTCAACACTCTCAAGTGATGTATGAAAAAGATAGAATTCTTTATCCTATGAAGAGAGTGGGCAAAAGAGGCGAAGGAAAATGGAAGAGAATCAGCTGGGATGAGGCAGCTGAGATTGTTGCGCAAAAGATTTTTGATACGATGACCGATCCCAAAAAGGGGCCGGGCCGAATTATGGTGCATGCAGGAACTGGTCTCTTGACAGAGGGTAGAAGGGGTGCGCCTCTGAGATTTTCTACCCAGCTTGGAGCATATAGGATCTATCCTGCATCGTACCTAGGGGATATGTTTACGGGTAGTGCCGTAGCATATGGCGAAGGTAACGTTGGGTGTACCTACGATTTCATGTATCAGGTAGATACTGCTGTTATGTGGGGAGCTAACCCTTCAGTCTCAAGAATTCCAGATGCTCACTTTGTCTGGGAAGGAAAGTATAACGGAGCGAAAATCATCGTAATTACGCCAGAGTTCAACGCTTCTGCAAAATCTGCCGATCTGTGGATTCCAATTAAGCCTGGAACTGACCAATTCTTGGCAATGAGCGTCATGTATGAGATTATCAAGAACAAATGGTATAAGCCTGGGTTTATGAAGATCTATACAGACTTGCCATTCTTGGTAAGGCTTGATAATAAAAAGCTACTACGCCGCATCGATATAGAAGATCCTCATAACGAAGAGGAACACGAACATTACGAAGCGCAATTTTACACCATGAACAAAAAAAGCGGCAAAATCGCTTTGATGCCAGGAAGCGAAGGAAGCGATCATAAAACTCTCGATATCAAAGAGCTAGGTATCGATCCGGAGCTTGAAGGCGAGTGGGAAGTAACGCTCAAAGATGGTAAGAAAGTAAAAGTTACCACTGTATTTGAAATTCTCAAGAAAAACGTAGAGCAATTTGCACCAGAAAAAACAAAAGATATCACAGGCGTGCATCCTGATACTGTCACGCTCCTTGCAAAAGAGATAGCTCTTCCAAAAGTTGTAGAGATTACTACAGGTTTTTCTCTTAACAAATACTTCAACGGTATATTGAACGTATGGAATATCGCTTCTATCTGCGGGCTCACAGGACGCCTTGGACCATATGGCGGACTTAATACAGAAAACGAATTTAGCCTCAGTGGACTTGGAGCGCTTAGCGGATTTGGTGGAAAATATAAGCCAAGATTTGGTTCAGGCTTTATCGGTGAGTTTGTCTTTGGTGATGGGCTCAAAACATTCGAACAATACTTTAGCGATGAGGATGTAAAAAGAGCAACTGATGGCAAACTTAGCAAAGATGAGTATATCAAGATCATCGAAGAGGCTATCAAAAATGGTGAGGATGGCAAACCAAGAGAAGAGGAAGAACTCTATTACAAGCCTTGGTGGACTCCAGAAGTTGCCATCATTGTAGCGGACTCCAAGTTTAGAAGAAACAAAGGTAGCGAATACCGCAAAGCATTTTTGAAAAAGACTAAATTTTTCTGCTATGTCGATTATAAAATGAGCGAAGCTGCAATGTATGCAGATTTACTGCTACCAGCAAAATCGCATTATGAAGTTTACGATATCAGAACAAGCCCGGGGTATCATAGATTTACCAATCTTGCGCAGCCAATTGCAAATATGAAACCAGTTGGTGAGGCAAAAGATGAGTGGAGTATGTTTGCTTTTCTAGCGAAAAAACTTGAAGAGATTGCCAACAAGCCTGGCAATAAGAAAAAAGCGAAAGTGCCTGATAGCAAAAAGTATGCAAGAACAGGCTATCGCGATCTGGCAAACTTCTACAAAGAGTACACTAATACAGATGAAGAGTCTGAAGCTGCGATGGAGCCATACCTTGGCACAGACAAGCTAGCAGTACAGGCAGCTTTGGAAAAATGTGAGCAGTATGCGCCTTGGACGATGGAGAAAATGTATCAAGCAGGAGGCTTCTTGCAGCTCAATGAAAAAGCAGCCAAGATGAGTCCTCTTTATGCAGATAGACCTTACAACTCCGGTGAATATACGCTATTTAAGCTAGAGCCGTTTGAGACGTTGACTGGTCGACAGACCTTCTACGTGGATCATCCAACGTATCTCAAGCTAGTTAATGGCACAAACTATGCCCTTAAACCTCTAGCGCCACAGAACAAGAAACATCCATTTATGCTTATGACGCCACACGCTAGATGGTCGATTCACTCCAACTGGAAGACAAGTAGAACGCTACAGAGATTGCAACGCGGTGTGCCATACGTAGCGGTCAATAGAAAAATTGCCGAGATGAAGGGTATCAAAGACGGCGATACCATCAGAATCTTCAATGAATTAGGCGAATTTTACGCAATGGCGAAAGTGAGCTCCTCGGTTGCACCAGATACATTGGTAATGGAGCATGGTTGGGAGCCATATCAATACCTCTTCAACAAAGGGCACAACGAGTGCGTACCAATGTCACTGAATCTCTTGGAGATGGCAGATGGTTGGGGACATCTCAAGTTTGGTGGTCTTTGGGATGGTAACCAGTATGCGTATGATGGCGCAGTCGATATAGAAAAATCTACGAAGTTTACATATTAATAGGAGTGGCAGATGTCTAAGAGACAATTAGCAATGGTAATGGATCTGAACAAATGTATCGGATGCCAAACCTGTACAGTTGCTTGTAAAACGCAATGGACCAATAGAAATGGTCGCGAATATATGTATTGGAACAACGTGGAAACCTATCCTGGAGATGGGTATCCAAAGAAATGGATGGAGCTTGGTGGGGGATTTGATGCAGCCGGTGACTTGCAGCCGGGCATCATCCCAAATATCGAGGCGGACTATGGAGTGCCTTGGGATTACAACTACGACTCTCTTGCATCACAAAATTTGATTGATGGTGGAGTAGAGCCTGGAATTCGACCAGATCAAAGCCCTACTTGGGGACCGAACTGGGATGAAGACCAGGGAGCCGGTAACTTTCCAAACGATAACTACTTTTTCTATTTGCCGCGTATCTGTAACCACTGCTCCAATCCCGGATGTCTGAGCGCTTGTCCAAGAGATGCTATCTTCAAGCGCGAAGAAGATGGGGTAGTGTTGGTGGATCTTGATAGATGTCAAGGGTATCGCTACTGTATTGCAGGATGTCCATA
>WGBC01000038.1 GCA_015494535.1 Nitratiruptor sp.
ACTACTTGCTATGCTCTTTGGCATATTCAGGCGTACAGAAAATTCCACAGTGGCATTTGCCTTCTTCTGGGATCTCTTTCTCGATTGCAGGCTTACATGGGCAGATCCTGTCATCTGCGCTTTTGAACTTACCATCCTCTTCTATCACCATGAAGCAGGGGCAAAATCTCTTGCCGTACATGAGTTTGTGCCGCGCCAATCCCATGATGACGCCTTCGTTCACATCTTCGTTAGGGTTGTAGACCCAACCAAACTGCTTGCATACTTTATCGGTAAATTTCTTGGTTTTTTCAAGCTCCTCCAAAAACTCCTGGCTGCTCATATCTATTTCTCTTCGTACGGCCATTGTCACTCCTTCGGTTTTTTCAATATTACCAATTTTAATTTTTAAATTTCGTTAAACCTCGCTACTCTACTCCACTTTTAGAATCGATAAAGTAACAGTTCTCAAGCTCCTCTTTGGAACCATCTTTGTAAAAACGCGTAATTATCTGTTTCTTGCCTCGTTTGATGGGCGCTACGATGATGCCATTTTCTGCCAATTGATCGAAAAAACGATTGGGAATTTCCGCAATAGCTGCAGAAAAGAGTATGCGATCATAAGGTGCAAACTCTCTCCATCCAAGCATCCCGTCCGCGTAACGCACATGGATATTGGTAATACCAAGCTCGCGGAAGCGAAGCTTCGCCTCAATCACCAAGCGTTCAATTCTCTCTACGCTAAAGACGCGCCTGACAATTTTGGAGAGTATCGCCGCCTGATAGCCGCTGCCGCAGCCAATTTCCAAAACGCTATCTGCGGTGATGGGCTCTAGAAACTGCGTCATTTTGGCTACCGTCAAAGGAGAGCTTATCCATTGATTGGAGGCGATGGGCAGGGCGTCGAGTTTGTAGGCGTGGTGCTTGAGGCCGGGTGGGACGAAGATCTCGCGGGGAATCTCGCTAAAAGCTTTTTTTATTTTAGGATCCAGAGGGAAGTTTTTGTCAATATTTTCTGCCATCTTCTGGCACTTTTGCATTTCTAATTTTTGTAAGTAGATCATAGCCCGATATCCATATAGCGGCGCATCTTTTTGATATCTTGCAGATCTACCTCTTTGTTAAGGAGACTTTTACGATCATCCCTGTAAGGCACGCCAAAAGGATCGATGATGGCACTGCTTTTTGCCATGTCGTCGTTGGCGCTATCGCTAGCAATCACGAAGCATTGATGCATAAGTGCCAAAGTTTCAGTAAACTGTTCAAAGTGGCGTTTGCGAAGCTTCCCCCACATGGCTGGTACGAGAATGATGTCTGCGCCCTTGAGGCGTTGCCAAATCTCGATGAAGCGCAGCTCAAAACATATTAAAAGCCCAAAGCGCAGCCCCTCGATCTCAAAAAGTTTGATATCTTCCATTGAACCAGCACTAAAATAGTCCGTCTCGCCGCCAAATTTAAAAAGTTTCACTTTTGGCTGTTCGTAGATGAGCTCTTCTTTGTAGAGTACTTTTGCAAAATTGTAGAATCGATCGCCTCTTTTTTCTATCTGGGTGTAGCAGATGATGCGCTCTTTAGATAGTGGTAGCAACTCTTCGAGGGCGTGAGCGCTAAACTGAGCTGCCTCTTCAAAGCGCTCATATGCAAAACCGGTGAGCACTACTTCTGGAGCTACGACGATATCGCCGCTTTTTTCGATGAGTTTCTTGAGGTGGCGCAGGTTTTCTTTAAAATTTTGGCCGGTTTTGCACTGAATCGCACTAAAAGTCATCAAAATCGAGACTTCCTTTGGAGTAGTTGGTCACATTGCCCTCGAAAAAGTTTGTCTTTTGATCGTTAAATTTGGCAAAATCATCCACCCATTTGATTGGATGCTCCACATTGTACATAGGATCTAACCCCACGCGCTGCAATCTATCGTCCGCTAAGTATTTGATGTATTGCTCGATGATTTCATCAGTAAGTCCCAAAATTTGACCTTGGGTGATGTATTTGCCCCAGCTGCTCTCTAATTCCACCGCTCCTTCGAACATTTTGTATACATCATCAATGAGATCTTTGGTAAAAAGCTCTGGGCGCTCTTTGCGCACGGTATTGATCATGTTTTGGAAAATGAGCAGGTGCGTTACTTCATCTCTTTGGATGAAGCGAATCATCTGCGCGCTTCCTAGCATCTTGCCGCTTCTTGCCAAGGTATACATATAGGTAAAGCCGCTGTAGAAGTAGATTCCTTCTAAGATTTGGTTTGCGAACATTGCCTTGACGATGTTTTCGTCGCTTGGATTTGCAGCTAAGTCTTCATACACTTTTGCGATGTAGTCGTTTTTCTGTTTGAGTTTGAGATCTTCTCGCCAAAGCTCGTAGATTTCGTCGGTATTTTGGCTGATGCTATCTACCATAACCGCATAGCTTTGCGAATGTAGTGCCTCTTCGAATGCTTGGCGCACGAGGATAAGGTTGATTTCAGGTGCTGTTATGTAGGGGTTAACATTGTCGATAAGATTGTTGGTCTGCAAGCTATCCATGAATATGAGCTGCGCCAAAACTTTATCGTATGCCAGTTTCTCCGCGTCGGTGAGCAGCTTATAATCTCTAGCATCTTGGGTCATATCCACCTCTTTGGGAAACCAAGTGTTGGCTAGCATCATCTCCCAGAGGTTGTACGCCCATTGGTATTTGATCTTATTGAGCTCGAAAATCCCTGTCGGATCGCCACCAAACACTTTGCGCTCGTTTACGTTCTCATGAGACTCTGGATTGTAGATCTTTTTTCTGTGATGTATCATGGCATCCTCCTCAAGGACTCTATACAGCTTTTTGAAAACTTTATAGAGCCCTCTGGTAAAATTGGGATACTATTTTAGCATAAAGGAAAATCGATGCGATTTGCTACCACGTTTGGGGCATCCAAGATAGATCATGACGATCCGGCTTTTGAGGAAGGCATAGCCCTTGGTAAGCTTTTGGTGCGAAAGGGCTATGGGGTGAAGTGCGGTGGATATGGCGGATTGATGGAAGCTGTGAGCATAGGCGTCAAAGAAGCAGGAGGGTATTGCGTTGGTATCACGCTGGAGCACTTTGATGCGTTAAGAGAGCAAAATCCCTATCTGAGCAAAAAAGTGGTAGCCAAGAGTCTTTTTGAAAGGTTAGAGCTGCTCATTGAGGGAAGCGAAATCTTCGTAGCGCAAAAGGGAAGTATCGGCACGCTCAATGAGATATTCATGGTGGCGTCACTCAAGTACTCTGGTCTCATGCCAGACATTCGTATTTTTTTGTTAGGTGGCGAATACCAAGAGTTTAACTGCTTTGATGCAAGTTTTAAGAGTGTAGTGGAGTTTTGTGAGAGCTTGGAGGAGTTAGAGAGGCTTCTTTAGCCCCTTAACCCACTCCTCCATGCTCGCATTTGCCGCCGGGTTTGGCGCTTCGATGAAGCTGATGATAAATTTGTCGCTAAATTCCGCAACGCCTATGCTTCTTGGGCGCACTGACAATACTTCCGCTTTTGGCAACTCTTTGCCAAAGCAAAAGATGATATTTTTGGCGTCGATGATATTTGGATCGATTTTGCCCTCTTCAAGAGATTTTGTGTGGCTATAATGATCGAAAATAGAGATAAATGTAGCTACAGGATGAGACTCGATCTTTTCTTTAAGATATGCAATGATGGCATCGGTATTTTTATAGTCAGTTTCATCTTTGTTAAGCTCCAAGACAAAAACCGGATATTTTTCCATTAGTGTAATTGTCTTCAACTTCTGCTCCTTTTTTGCCCCCAATTATAAAAGATTATACGTTTGATAAATCTTAATTATTTATGCTGTCTATGCGGGCTCAAATTCCAAACAGATCCCATTGATGCAGTAGCGAAGACCCGTAGGCGCTGGGCCATCTTCGAATACGTGGCCAAGGTGTGCTTTGCATTTGGCGCAGTGCACCTCCGTGCGCACCATCCCATGGGAGGTGTCGATTTGCTCTTCTATGGCGCTTTTGTCGATTGGGGCATAAAAGCTTGGCCAACCCGTACCTGAATCAAACTTCGTTTCAGAAGAAAAGAGTGGCGTTTTGCAGCATTTGCAGCGATATTTGCCAGGACGCTTTTCGCTATAGAGTGGACTGGTGAAAGCTGGCTCGGTGCCATGCTCGAACATCACGTAGTATTCGAACGGTGAGAGCTTATCCTTGCACTTCATGCTTTACTCCTAACTCTTTTGCGCTTTGTATGTAGATTGAGAAATCCTTTTGTGAATGGGTAACACATAGCACTTGCATCTCGTAGTATGCGCACTTTTGTAAAAAATTATCAATCGCTCTAAGTGCCACTTTGCTAGCTTCCTCTATGGGGTAGCCGTATGCCCCGGTGGAGATGGATGGAAAAGCGATGGATACAAGCCCGTAGCTTCTGGCGATGCAGAGGCTATTTTCGTAGCAGTGCCAAAGGATTGTGGCTTCATCATGCTTGCCATCTTTGTAGATGGGGCCTACCGTGTGGATCACCCATGTGGCTGGCAGATTGTAGCCGTGGGTGATTTTGGCCTCACCTGGTTTCGCCCCACCAAGGGTGGAGCACTCTTCTTTGAGCTTTGGCCCGGCTGCTCTATGTATCGCTCCATCCACGCCGCCTCCTCCAAGAAGTGAAGAGTTTGCGGCATTGACTATGGCATCCACTTTGAGTTTGGTAATGTCGCCTTGCATGATGATTATTGACATCCAAGGCACTCCATGCTTCTATCGGCTACATCTTCGCTCACTTCTGGAGATTGGCTGCGTAGGTAGTAGGTGGATTTGAGCCCCAGTTTCCATGCAAGTGAATAGATCTCATGCAGATACTTCCCGCTTGCACGATCGAGGCGGATGAAGATATTGACGCTTTGTCCTTGATCGATCCACTTTTGTCTGACAGCAGCGGCTTTGATGAGCACTCTTTGATCCAGTTCATAAGCGGGGGTGTAGTACTGCCATGTTTCAGCGCTTAAGTTTGGCACTACTACAGGAATGAGCCCAGAGAGGTTCTCTTCGAACCATTTGCGCTTATAGACTGGCTCAATCGTCTGGGTAGTGCCGGTAAGGATCGAAATCGAGCTTGTAGGCGCTATCGCCATGAGGTAGCCGTTGCGCATGCCGTCGCGTTTCACCTTTTCTCGTAGCTCGTTCCAATCATATATATAGCCAAAGAGCCCTCCTCTCTCAGGCGTGAGTTTTTTGGCCTCTTTGTTGGCGGTATCGATTGGCAAAATCCCTTGGCTCCATTTGGAGCCCTCAAAAAGCGGGTAGCGCCCTTTTTCAACTGCAAGATTGGAAGAGGCGCGAATGGCATTGTAACTGATCATCTCCATGATTTCGTCGATTTTTTGAAAATGCTCATCGCTTCCCCACCTGATCTTGGATTCTGCTAGCATCTGGGCTTCGCCCATGACGCCAAGGCCTATTGATCTTGTCTGTAAGTTTGTCTTTTTGACTTTTTCAAGCGGATAGAAGTTGAGATCAATCACGTTATCGAGCATTCTAATTGCAATCGGCACAACCCTCTCTATATCCTCTTTTGTATTAACTTTACTTAGATTGATGCTTGCGAGATTGCATACCGCCGTAAGACCATCAACTTTCTCTTTTTCGACGATGAAGACTTTTTTGCCATCGATGCTATCGAGACTTGTGATCTTTTTGGCTTTTTTGACGATACCTCCATCGATTTTCACGTCCTCTTCTTCATCGAAGTAGCTTTTGCTTCCATCTTCAAACTTAACTTTTACTTTGTAGTAGTTTGGTTCGGTGTTTTGGAAAATCTCTGTACAGAGATTGGAGCTTCTGATGATGCCTGCATGGGCGTTGGGATTGCACTTGTTGGCGTTGTCTTTGAAACATAGAAACGGGTTGCCCGTCTCAAAGTAGCTACGAAGGATCATTTTCCAAAGCTCTTTTGCTTTGACATGCTCTTTGGTGATGTCTTCGCGCTTCTCATACTCGATATAGCGCTTCTCAAACTCTTCGCCCCACAGCTCGGTAAGATCCGGCGTTTCGTATGGATCAAAGAGCGTCCAGATGCCATCTTCCTCGACCCGCTTCATAAAAAGATCGTTTATCCAAAGGGCTGGAAAGAGATCATGTGCGCGCCTGCGCTCTTCACCGCTATTTTTTTTCAGATCGATAAAATCGCGAATATCGATATGCCATGGCTCGATATAGACTGCAATGGCTCCTTTTCTGGTTCCTAACTGGTCTACCGCAATGGCGATGTCGTTGGTGATTTTCAAAAATGGAATGATACCGCCCGCTGCATGCTTATGCCCATCTATGTAGCTGCCCATGCCACGCACCTTGCTCCAATCCCATCCTATGCCACCGCCAAATTTGCTCAAAAGCGCCATCTCTTTGTAGCTATCGAAGATTCCTTCGATATTGTCCGGCGTGCTGCCAATATAGCAAGAGCTTAGCTGGTGGCGGGTGGTTCTAGCGTTTGAGAGCGTAGGGGTAGCAACCATTACTTCAAATTTGCTAATAACGTCATAGAATCGTTTCGCCCAGGTTTGCGAATCCAGCTCGTTTTGCGCCAAAAACATGGCTACCGCCATGAAGAGTTGCTGGGGTAGTTCGATTGGATTGTTATTGCGATCTTTGAGCAGATAACGATCATAAAGCGTGCGGATGCCAAGGTAGGTAAACTGCAGATCCCTTTCTGGCTTGATGTAGTCGTTGAGATCATCGAGATCATATTTTTCTTTGAGTC
Organism: Nitratiruptor sp.; assembly: GCA_015494535.1. Classification (GTDB taxonomy): domain Bacteria; phylum Campylobacterota; class Campylobacteria; order Campylobacterales; family Nitratiruptoraceae; genus Nitratiruptor. The sequence goes on from WGBC01000038.1 coordinate 6,701, forward strand.
CTGGAAGAATACGTCCCTCTTTCTCACCTCTTTCAAAATACTCCCTTAGATGCCTATAGCCCGTAAAGCCGCTCACTTTGTGGTAGAGATCATAAAGAAATAGTCTTGCTGCCACGAATGTCCAGTTGGGCCTATCGACATCAATTTTATCTACTGCGGTGCGGATGAGTGTTTGCTGGATCTCTGTAGTGGTGATGCCATCGCGAAACTGGATCTTCGCATCGACTTCAAGCTCGCTTTGGCTCACACCCTCCAAGCCTTCGCATGCAGCTCTTGTATATTTTTGGATTTTTGAGATATCTAAGGGCTCTACCCTACCATTGCGTTTAATTACCTTGATCATCGATCGTCACCTCCAAAAACTCGCGCAAAGATCCTATCTACATTTTTTGTATAGTAGTCGTAGTTGAAAAACTCTCTAATCTCATCTTGGGCGATCTTTTGGGTTAGTTCTTTGTCTTCTAGGAGATACTGCAAAAAGAGGCTCTCACCCTTTTCATTGATGGGGGGCTCTCCTTCTTGGATTTGCTCCCACACTTTCATAGCGTTTCTTTGCACGATTTTGTAGGCATCTTCTCTGCTCACTCCTCTTTTGGTAAGCTCCAATAGCACCCTTTGGCTAAAGACGAGCCCACCAGTGAGATTGAGATTTTTCATCATATTTTTTGGATAGACTACGAGGTTGGCTATGACGTTGTTGAGGCGATGCAGGGCAAAATCAAGCGTCACGAAGCCATCTGGCAGAATGAATCGCTCTACGCTAGAGTGGCTGATATCCCTCTCATGCCACAATGCTACGTTTTCTAGTGCTGGCATGGCCATGCTGCGGATTTGCCTTGCAAGTCCCGTGAGGTTTTCGCTTAGCACGGGATTGCGTTTGTGCGGCATCGCGGAGCTTCCTTTTTGTCCTTTGCTAAAGTACTCTTCTGCTTCATACACTTCTGTACGCTGGAAGTGGCGGATATTGACTGCGATCTTTTCTATTGTTGAAGCAATCAGCGCAAACGTAGTAAAGAGCCTTGCGTAACGATCGCGTTGCACTACTTGATTGGATACGGGGGCAGGTTTAAGCCCTAGCTCTTCGCATACATACTCCTCCAATTCCATTGGTGCGTGTGCGAAATTGCCCATTGCGCCACTCACTTTGCCAACACTTATTACTTCCATCGTCTCTTCGAGGTTTTTGAGGTGCCTTGCAAACTCATCGTACCAGACAGCGAGCACCAAACCAAATGTGATGGGCTCGCCATGAATGCCGTGACTGCGTCCCACCATCAAGGTCATTTTGTGCTCAAATGCTCTTTTTTTGATGGATTCCATCACCATCTTTACATCTTCGATGATGATTTTGAGGCTATCTCGCATCTGCAAAGCCACAGCGGTATCGATGGTATCAGAGCTTGTCATCCCATAGTGCACCCAACGAGACTCTGGTCCCAAGCTTTCCGCTACACTTGTCAGAAACGCTATCACGTCGTGCTTCGTCTCTTTTTCGATCTCTTCTATGCGCTTAATGTCGAACTTTGCGTTTTTGAGGATCTTTTCCATGTCCTCTTTAGGGATAAGCCCCAAGCGATTCCATGCTTTGACCGCTGCAAGTTCCACATCCAGCCACGCCTGGTATTTGGCTTGCATACTCCAGCGATCCGCCATCTCTTTTCGTGCATATCTCTCTACCATTGCTACCCTTTTCAAAAATCTTCGCTCTTACTATAATTACTCTTATGGTATCAAAACAAAACTTTAAACATCCTCAAAAGGAGAAACTTGCCATTCATTACAAAAACTCTTGTTCCAACGAAACCTATCAAGCTCTTTTTGCTTCTCATGCGAAGCTTGGGAATCGGGCAAAACAGTGCACAAAAGCTGATCGATAGTGGCAGAGTCTTGCAAGATGGCAAAGTGATAAACGACAAGGCGGCAGTGGTTGACAAGGCGGTAGATGTGATCGTTTTCGAGCCGGCCTCGCAGGGTCTCAAACCGCTCTTCGTGGCCAAGGATTTCGCCATCTTCGACAAGCCAAGCGGCATCATGGTGCATCCTCGCAATAGGAAAAGCGGCTATACACTCATCGACGAGGCGCGCCATTTTTTTGGTCAAGAGGCCAATATCACTCATCGTATCGACAAAGAGACGAGCGGATTGGTGCTAGTGAGCAGGCACAAAGAGGCTGAGATACAAATCAAACAGATGTTCGAGCACAAAAAGATCCAAAAAAGCTATCTCGCATTGGTGCGAGGAATTGTGGAAAAAGAGCTCTTCATCGATGCTCCGATTGCTAAAAATCGCGACTACAGCAGCGTCAAACTCAAAGTTTTGATCGACGAAAAGGGAAAAAGCGCTCAAACCATCATCAAGCCGCTGCGCCATTACGAGGATATGACGCTCGTGGAAGCCATTCCTCTTACAGGCAGACAACATCAAATAAGAGCCCATCTGTTTCACGTGAAACATCCAATCGTTGGTGATCCTATCTATGGAGTGCCTACAGATGTGGCTATTGCATATCTCGATGGGAAACTGAGCGAAAATGAACGCCTTCGATACACAAAAGCTCCAAGGCTCATGTTGCACGCATACTCGTTGCGTTTTGGCTACAATGATACGACGTACCATATCGTATCGAAGCAGGATTTCGTAGGGTTGTGCGAAGAGTCAGCCAATCACGAAGTCGATCTCTTTGCCCTCTAAGAAGTTTTTCATGTTGCGCAGCGAGATAGTGCGTATGCGTCCAAGCGCCTCTTTGGTGTAGTATGCCATGTGTGGCGTATAGAGGATGTTAGGTTTTTGGATAAAGGAGAGAAAGTGTTGCGGTTTTGTGCGAAGCAACTCCTTTTCGTTTTCTATTACATCAAGGCCCAGTGCGTAAATGCTGTCAGATAGATACTCAAGCACCTCTTGGGCGATGATTTCACCACGTGCGATATTGATGATGCTTGCATCATTCTTGATGTGCTTAGCACTATCTCGATCGAGCATATGGTAGGTATCGGGTGTAAGTGGCACTGCAAACAGGATGAAATCCGCATTATCTAAGACTTCGGGATAGTTGCATTTTTTGATTTCCAATGCCTTACAAAACTCATCGTCAAAGTGTCTCGTATAGGCTTGTATCTGCATGCCGAAACTTTTGGCAATGGTAGCCACTTGCTTGCCGATACTGCCAAGCCCGATAATTGCGATAGTTTTGCCAAAAAGTTCATATCCCAAAAGATCTTTATAATGAAAATCTCCCTCTTTTGTTCTTTGAATGGCTTTGTAGGTTTTGCGAGAGATATTGAGTATGAGAGAAAACGCAAACTCCGCTACTGCATATTTGGCATAGCCTTGAACATTGGAGACTATGATGCCTCTTTTCTTGCACGCTTCTATATCGATGTGATCGTATCCGGTGGATCTGGTCTGGATATAGCGAAGTTTTGGGAGCCTCTCCAACACATCTTGGGTGACGCGGGATCGGATGAAGATGGAGATCGCTTCGTATTCTTTGGGCTCTTTAAGAGCGTGGTTAATGTCTGTTGCGAAAATTTCCGCTGGAAGCGAAGAGAAAACCTTCGCACACTCCTTGTCAGCTTCGAAGATGGCTATTTTCATTTTTTCCCTTTGAACGTCACTACAATAAAACCTATCACGCCAACAAGTACGGTCCCTGCAATGATAAGCAACATCGCATTGTCAAGTGTTGTCATCCTCTTCATGCTCCATATTGATTTTTACGAAAGCCACCACCATGAAAATAACAGAGATGACGAGTACCATAGCCATGATGAGCTCGTAGTTCTTAAATGGCACATCCACTGCTCTTCTCCTTGAGTTGCCCGCAGGCTGCGCTTATATCGAGGCCTTTGGATTCTCGTATGGTACATAATATACCATGATCGAGTAAATAGCGCTGAAACTTCTCCACCCTCTCAGGTTCAGGCCTTTGAAAAGGAGATCCAGGATATGGATTGAAGTAGATGAGATTGACCTTGGCTTTGATGCCGTGCAGCAGTTTGACCAATTTTTTAGCGGCTTTTATATCGTCGTTGAGATCTTTTATCACCAGATACTCAAACATCACCCTCTTTCGCTGATCGATCGGGAACTCTTTGACTGCTTGGATGACGCTTTCGATGTTGTAGGCTTTGTTGATGGGCATTAGTTTTTGGCGAAGCTCATCGTCTACCGCATGGAGGCTGATTGCCAAAAGCACTCCCAAATTCATTTCACCAAGTTTCTTGATCTTTGGTGCCAGACCGCTTGTAGATATGGTTTGGCGCCTAGGAGATATGGAGAGCCCAAACTCGTCGGAAAAGATCTTGATGGCTTTCGCCACGTTTTCTAGATTGTCTAGCGGTTCGCCCATGCCCATGTAGACGATATTGACGCGCCTGTTTGCAGGGATTTTGTTTTGTTCGTAAATGGCGAGTACCTGTCCAACGATTTCACCTGGCGTGAGATTGCGAACGAAACCCCCCTTTGCTGTGAGGCAAAACTCGCACCCTACCTTGCAGCCAACTTGCGAGGAGACGCAGATGGTGTATTTTGCCTCCTTGACGATGTTGCCCTCTTCGTCGCGCTCCTCTTTTTTCATCGGTAGCAGTACCGCCTCGATAGTGTGGCCGTCTTGCAAGCCAAAGAGATACTTCTTGCTGCCATCTTTGCTGATCTCTTCTTTTATGATTTTTGGTACCCCTATCGTGAAATCCTCTTGCAGTTTCGTACGCAGATCTTTTGGGATGTTGCTCATCTTCGCAAAATCGTCCACCCTCTTTTGGTAGATCCACTGAAATAGCTGCTTTGCACGAAAAGATGGCTTGATATTCTCACTCAACTCTTCACGCGTAAGATCAAGAATGTTTCTTCTCAAAAAATCTGCTCCTTATGTAATCTTCTAGTTTTTGCATCGCTTTTTTGTAGTTGTTTCTATATGCTTCGTGTGCATTTTCGTCGCAATAGTTCGTGATGACAAAGATACCTCCAGCGGGTATTGCAAACTCTTTTGCCACCTGCATGAGCGCGAAAAACTCCATATTCTCCGCACCGATTTGCAGCTTTTGCATCAGCGGCCAATATTTTTTGGATGTGGTGATATAATTGGAGGAGTTTATCAATGTTTCATGTGAAACGTTGAGTCCCTCGTTCGTGATCACATTCTCTATGGGCGTATAGGAGTGTTTGTCCAAGAAGCTCAGCTCTATCTGCGTGGCACCTCTGCTCTGCACAATCTCGAAGAGTTTGTGCTCTCCATAGCTGCCGGCACTTCCAATGAAAAGCAAAAATTCGGGTTTATCAAAAAGGCAGAGCCTCGTGACGTTTATGGTGCTTTCGATGAGTCCTATGCCAATAGGGTGAGCGAAATCAAACTGCTCAGTCTTTCCTGCGCAAACTATCATAGGCGAACCGGTATCCCTTCGTTTTTGAGATAGTGCTTGAGCTCTATTATGTCGATCTCTTTGTAGTGAAAGATGGAGGCTGCCAGGGCGGCGTCAGCTTCTCCGATGGTAAAAGCCTCTTTGATATGCTCCATCGTTCCAGCCCCTCCACTGGCTATCACTGGAATATCGACGGCTTCGCTGATAGCGCGAGTGAGTCCCAAATCGTAGCCAGCTTTCGTGCCATCAGCGTCCATACTGGTGAGCAAAATCTCCCCAGCGCCCCTATCGTAGACCTCTTTCGCCCAAGCAATGGCGTCCTTGCCGCTATCATAGCGCCCTCCCGCAGTGAAAACATGCCAGCCATCACCTACCCTCTTGGCGTCGATTGCAACCACGATGCATTGGCTACCGAAGCGTTTGGCGCTCTCGTCTATGAACTCTGGTTGCTTGACCGCTGCGGAGTTGATGCTCACTTTGTCGCAACCCACATTGAGAAGACTGTAGATATCCTCCAGTTTCCTGATCCCGCCGCCTACTGTTAGGGGAATGAAGACCTCCTTTGCCACCTCTTCTACGATATGGACTATCGTATCTCTATCCTCATAGGTGGCCGTGATGTCCAAAAAAGTGATCTCATCCGCCCCCTCTTCGTTGTAGCGTTTGGCTACTTCTACGGGATCGCCTGCATCTTTGAGCCCTACGAAATTGACGCCTTTGACAACGCGCCCTTTGTTTACATCAAGGCAAGGAATTATCCTCTTGGCGAAAAACTCCCGCATTCACTCCCCTTAGATTTTTTGCTATTATACAATATTATGAAAAGTGACCAGTTTTTAAAGATTTTGGCGATTCTGGAGCAAGAATGCCCCAAATGGCAAGCCCCTGCCACGATGTTCGCCAAGCACTATGGCTATGAGCGTACGCCTTATACTATTTTGATCTCTGCACTGCTGAGCTCACGCACTAAAGACGAGACCGCCTACGCGGCTGCTCATAGGCTCTTTGCGATTGCGAGAAGGCCTCAAGAGATGGTGAATGTTTCACGTGAAACTATCGAGCAAGCGATCTATCCTGTGGGCTTTTACAAGCAAAAAGCGCGTTTCATTCTCGCTCTTTCCCGGAAACTTTTGCACGATTTTAATGGCCAAGTACCAGATAGCTTGGATGAGCTCGTGAAGCTTCCCGGCGTAGGTGTGAAGGTGGCCAAAATTGTGCTAGAAAAAGCTTTTTGCAAGCCCTACATCGCGGTGGATGCGCATATCGCAAGACTATGCAGGCTTTGGGGAATAGCAGATAATGCCAAGGAGTGCGACAAAAAACTGCAAGAGCTAGTGCCGGATAACAAGAAGAGAGGATGCAACCAGACTTTGGTCTCTTTTGGGCAGGCAATCTGCAGAGTCAAAAAGCCGCTTTGCCACATCTGCCCCATCAAGGAGAGACTAGGAAGTTTCGGTATAGTATGCCAGGAGTATTGACATATTTATCAAAAAGCGTTATATTTTAGCAGTTTTTCAGTAAACTTAAGCTAATATAAGGTTAATTTTGCAAGTTCGAGCGAAGAAAAAATTTGGCCAAAATTTCTTGAAAGATCGGTCGGTTTTAGAGAAGATCATCCAATCGATGCCCAAGAGTGACAATGTTGTCGCCGAGATTGGGCCTGGATTAGGTGATTTGACGCAAGAGCTATTGAAGATTAAAGATGTGATAGCTTTTGAGATCGATACGTCTCTATGCCATCTGTTGCGCAAAAAGTTTGCCAAAGAGATTGAAAGCAAAAGATTGCAACTTATCTGCACAGATGTCATAGAGCATTGGAAGCAAAATCTTCTGGATAGAAGATATGATCTCGTAGCCAACCTACCCTATTACGTAGCTACCAATATAGTGATCAAGGCCTTGATGGACGAGAATTGCGACACTATCTTGGTGATGCTACAAAAAGAGGTGGCGAAGAAATTTAGTGCGCAAGAGGGGGAGCGAGAGTTTTCTGCACTCAGCGTTTTGGCTCGAAGCGCGGGGGATGTGAGGATAGTTTGCAGTGTAAAACCTGAAGCGTTCACTCCACCGCCAAAAGTCGATTCTGCGGTATTATTGATAAAAAAGCAAAAAAGCCTAAGCGATCCAGAATTTATGGAATTTTTGAAAAGGGCTTTTTCGCAACCCCGCAAAAGGCTTCTCAAAAACCTCTCAACGCACTATCCAAAAGAGATCGTAGAAGAGATCTTCTCTACCCTTGGGATTGCTTCCAATATTCGACCTCACGAAGCTAGCACATCTATCTATCACCAAATATATGCACAGTTAAAGGAGAAGATAGATGCAGCAACAAAAGCAATCCCAGCCTCAGCCCCAACAACAAAGTAGGAACCAGCAAAAAAGCCAGCAAAAGCGCTACAACGGCGGAGTCTATAAAGATATAAAAAAGGCGATCGCAGCTAATGAGCGGATGCAGCAATCGCGCCTCACCCCAAAAATCAACACCAAAACCAATGCAAAAGTGCGCATCACGCCCTTAGGAGGATTAGGAGAGATAGGGGGCAACATCACCGTCTTTGAGACAGAAAAAAGCGCAATAGTTGTAGATGTGGGGATGAGCTTCCCTACGGAGGATATGCATGGCGTCGATATCTTGATACCAGATTTTAGCTACTTAAGAGAAATAAAGCACAAAATCCACGGTATCGTCATCACGCACGCCCATGAGGATCATATTGGAGCGGTGCCCTACCTTTTCAAAGAGATGCAATTTCCAATATATGGCACGCCGCTGCCTCTAGGCATGATTGCCAATAAGTTCGACGAACATGGACTCCGCCAACACAAAAGCTATTTTCGCTACGTGGAGAAGAGAAAGCCCATAAAAATAGGCGATTTTGAGGTGGAGTGGATGCATATCACCCACTCTATCATCGATGCCTCCTCTTTGGCCATCACCACGGAAGCTGGCACTATCATACATACGGGGGATTTTAAAATCGATCACACCCCAATCGATGGTTATCCGGCGGATTTGCACAGGCTTGCCTATTATGGAGAGAGAGGGGTGCTTCTTTTGATGAGCGACTCCACCAACTCCCACAATCCCGGCATCACCAAATCGGAAGCAAGCGTTGGCCCAACATTTGATCTGCTCTTTTCCAGAGCCAAAGGAAGAGTACTCATGAGCACCTTTTCCTCCAACATCCATAGGGTCTACCAAGCCATCGAACACGGCATCAAATACAATAGAAAAGTCTGCATCATCGGCAGATCCATGGAAAAAAACCTCGATATCGCCATGGAGCTTGGCTATGTGAAGCTGCCGCAAAACATTTTCATCGAGCCGCACGAGCTTGGAAAATACAGGGATGACGAGATTTTGATAGTGACCACCGGCAGCCAAGGCGAGGCGATGAGCGCTTTGTATCGTATGGCCACCAACGAGCACCGCCACGTAAAAATCAAGCCAAGCGATACCATCATCCTCTCGGCCAAGGCGATTCCTGGCAATGAGCGTAGCGTCTCGAGCCTCATCAACTTCATCCAAAAGTGCGGAGCGACCGTGGCGTATCAGGATTTTAGCGAGATTCACGTATCGGGACACGCCGCCCAAGAGGAGCAAAAGCTCATGATTCGCCTTACGAAGCCAAAATTTTTCCTACCTGTTCATGGTGAATACAATCACCTCATGAAGCACAAAGATACCGCGGTCAAATGTGGCATTCCCGAACGTAATATCTACCTCATGAGCGATGGGGATCAGATAGAGGTGACGCCAAAATATATGAAGAAAGTCAAAAGCGTGCGCACAGGCAAAGCCTACATCGACAATCAACTTGGAGAAGAGATTGAGAGCGACGTGGTGATTGACAGGCAAAAGATGGCGACGGAGGGAATCGTCATCATCATTGCGCAGATTTCCAAAGATACTAAGAAGTTTATCAGCAAGCCAAAAGTGAGCAGCTTCGGGCTCGTGGCAGACAGGAAGGACAAAGAGTTCGAGCAAGAGATCAGCACTCTTTTAGAGCAGTTTTTGATGAACAAGCCAGAGCTTGTGGATGCGCCCAAAAAGCTAGAAAACGACTTTAGGCAGGTGGTGCGTAAACATATCTTTAGAAAGTACAAAAAGTATCCCACTATTGTGCCGACGCTTTTTATCATGTAGGATAGGAGATGGATTTTAGAAAAATCGCAAAAGAGGTCCTAGAGATCGAGGCTGAGGCGCTGCACGAGGCGCAAAGCCGCATAGATGAAAATATCAATAAGGCTGTAGAGATTATTTACAATCTCAAAGGTAAGCTCATAGTCACAGGCGTGGGCAAGAGCGGACTTGTAGGGACAAAGATGGCTGCTACGTTCGCTTCCACGGGAACGCCAAGCTTCTTCATTCACCCTACCGAAGCTTTGCATGGTGATCTTGGTATGATTGGCAAGGATGATGGAGTTTTGGCTATCAGTTACAGCGGAGAGAGCGAGGAGCTTATCAAGATTCTACCCCACATCAAGCGCTTCGATATCCCACTTATTGGCATGAGCAGCAAGAAGGACTCAACACTTGGGCGTTATAGCGACGTGTTTATATCAATAGCGGTGCCAAGGGAGGCTTGCCCTTTGCAAGCGGCTCCTACGGCTTCCACGACACTGACGATGGCGCTAGGCGATGCTTTGGCTGTGTGCTTGATGAAAAAGAGAAATTTTCAAGTAAGCGATTTTGCCTCTTTTCATCCTGGAGGAAGTCTTGGCAGAAGGCTCTTCATCAAAGTCAAAGATCTCATGCGAACCGCCGATTTGCCGGTAATTCATGAGGATACGCCCCTTAAAGAGGCGATAGTGGTGATGAGCGAGGGAAAGCTTGGCAACGTGATCATTACCGATAAACAAAACCACGTCAAAGCGGTGCTCAGTGATGGGGATTTGCGCCGAGCGCTCATGCGAGAGGATTTTGATCTAAGCCAAAAGGCTATCGATTATGCCACGCTTGCCCCAAAAACGATCCAAGATGATGCCATTTTGGCAAGCGAAGCGCTCAAAATCATAGAGGATCACAAAATCCAGATGCTCATCATAGTAGGTGAAGACCAAAAATTGCGAGGAGTGCTGCATATTCACGATCTCGTAGAGGCAGGGATACGATGAGGCTCAACAAATATATATCCCACAACACCACATATTCACGGCGCGAAGCCGACAGACTCATTGAGCAAGGTCTAGTGAAAGTTGGCAACAAGGTGGTCAAAGAGCCCTACTACGACGTGAAGCAAAACGATAAAGTCTATGTCAAGGGCAAGCTTATCAAGCCAAAGGCTGGCTACACCGTCATAGTCTACAACAAGCCAAAGGGCGAACTGGTCACCAAGAAGGATCCCAGAGGCAGGAAGACCATCTACGATACGCTCCCTAGTAAATTTCGCCACTTTATCCCCGTTGGCAGGCTCGATTTTGCAAGCGAGGGGCTTTTGCTGCTGACAGATTCGCCTAAAGTAGCCAAAGCCTTGATGGAGGGGGATTTGCCTAGAGTTTATAATGTCAAAATCAAAGGCGAAGTGACTCCCCAGATGGAAGAGGCGATGCGAGAGGGGCTGGAGCTTGCAGATGCAAGGGCTGGCGGGCATGAAAAAAGCGATATTGTCGCTATGGAGTTTGCGCCATTTTTCGCCTACCGAATCGACAAAAACGCCCCCACCTACTCCAAGCTCAAGGTGGCTTTGACTGAAGGGAAAAACAGAGAGATTCGCAGATTTTTTGCCCATTTTGGCAAAGATGTGCTAAACTTAAAGAGAGTGGAATATGGCTGGATCAAGCTCAATGCTTTGCCAACAGGCAAAACCAGGTATCTAAGCAAAAAAGAGTATGCGAAACTACGAGAATTTTTAAAGGAATTTTATGACAAGAGTGAAGCTTAGCACAAACCATAAGAGCGAGATGATCGAAATCACCGAGATTGTCAAAGAGGAGGTAATCAAAAGCGGCGTTACCAATGGTACCTGCATCGTCTACTCTCCTCATACCACTACGGGAGTGTTGCTGTTTGAAAATGTGGATCCTGGATTGCAGCGAGACTTCTTAGCTCATATGAGTCGCTTGGTGCCAAAAAGCGATCGTTACGCCCATGGCGAGAATGCGGATGCCCACCTTAAATCCGCCCTCACTGGCAACAGCATAGCTATCCCCGTAGTGGAAGCGAAATTGATGTTAGGTGAGTGGCAGGGAATCTTCTTTTGTGAATACGATGGGCCACGGGAGAGTCGAGAGTTTTTTGTCAAAGTAGTCAATGGATAGCAATTTTCGCCCTGAGAGCCTCGAAGAGTTTGTAGGGCAGAAGCATTTAGTTGCACCTGAAGCCCCTTTCCATCGCCTTTTAAAAAGCAACGCCCTCTCCCATTCCTTCTTCTTTGGACCTCCTGGAACCGGCAAGACCACCCTGGCAAGAATCGTGGCCAAAGAGCTTGGAAGCGAGTTTTTCGAGCTCAACGCCACAAGCCTCAAGGTGGATGAGATTCGAAAAATCGTGGCTAACTACAAAAACGCCCTCATCAAGCCTCTCATTTTCATCGATGAGGTGCATAGGCTCTCGCGAACACAGCAAGAGGTGCTCTTGCCCATTATGGAGAAAAACGAAGCCCTCATCATAGGAGCTAGCACAGAAGATCCATTCCATGCTTTGACGGCGGCCATTCGATCAAGAAGCGTGTTGTTTGAGTTTTATCCCCTATCAAGAGAGGATCTACTGCAAATTGCGTGCAACGTGAGCCAAAAACTGGGGCTTAGCATCGACGAGGAGGCGCTGGACTATCTTATAGAGATATCTGCCGCGGATGCCAGAAATGTGGTGAAGTTTTTGCGCCTGCAAGCGGCGATTGATAAGAAGGTCACAAAAGAGGCTTTGCAAAAGTTGGCCCCAAGAGCCTATGGAGAGGGCAGCAAGGATCTCGTAACCCATTACGATCTTGCAAGTGCGCTTATCAAGAGCATTCGAGGAAGCGACATCGATGCAGCGCTGTACTACCTGGCTAGGCTCATTCTTTCCAAAGAGCTACCAGAATTCATCGCCAGGCGCTTAGTGATTCTTGCTAGCGAAGATATTGGCAACGCCAACCCGAACGCTTTGGAGATTGCCACGGCGACCCTTACGGCGGTGAAACAGATAGGCTATCCAGAAGCGAGAATCATTCTAAGCCAGTGTGTAATATATCTCACCTCCTCTCCCAAATCCAACAGTGCCTATGAAGCAATCAACAAGGCAATGGAATTGGCGCAAAAAGAGCCTCTGCCGATACCAAAGCATCTGCTTCCGCCAAAATTCGAAGGCTACCTCTATCCTCACGATTTCGGTGGATATGTGAAACAGAGCTACCTGCCAAAAGAGATGAAGATTTACAAAAGCAAGGGGATTGGATTTGAGAAGAGATTGGATGAGTGGATTGAGAAGATTCGAGGCTCTTAGAGAGCCTCTTCATCTGTTTCGCCAGTTCTGATTCTAATCACTTTTTCTATGTCGCTGACAAAGATTTTGCCATCACCGATTTTACCGGTTCTGGCAGCTTCGCTAATCTTTTCTATGACCATGTCTACATCGTCGTTTTTGACAACCACTTCGATTTTCACTTTTGGCAAGAAATCCACCACATATTCAGCCCCTCTGTAGAGCTCGCTGTGGCCTTGCTGCCTACCATATCCTTTGACTTCGCTCACAGTCATTCCCGTGATGCCAGCCTCGCTCAAAGCCTCTTTTACATCTTCGAGTTTGAAAGGCTTGATAACCGCTTCTATTTTTTTCATCTAAGCTCCTTATTTAATGTTGAATCCTCTCTCACCATGTACCGCTTCATCAAGTCCCATAACTTCAGTCTCTTCATCGACTCTACCACCACCAGTAAGGAGGCTAGATACGAAGTAGACGATTGCAGTCACAACGCCGGTGAAAATCATAGTAACCGCTACAGATTCAAGTTGCACGAGCATCTGTGCTGCTCTGTCACCATGATCTTTGAGAGGGCTTCCATCCCAAGCAAGGTTTTGCAATGCAAAAAGACCGGTCGCCAACGCTCCCCAAAGACCTGCTAGGAAGTGTACGCCAAAGGCATCGAGGCTATCGTCGTATTTGAAAACTTTTTTGAGCCACGCAACGCCCCAGAAACCAAATACGCTACCGCCAATTCCAATGATGAGAGCTCCCAAAACGTCCACGAAACCAGCCGCTGGAGTAATAGCAACAAGCCCAGCTACTGCACCAGTTGCCGCACCAAGAAGTGTTGGTTTTTTGTAGACGATCCATTCAATAAGTACCCAAGTAAGAGCGCCGATTGCGGCTGCGAAGTTCGTCATCAAAAGTGCGCTACCAGCTACGCCATCCGCTGCAAATTCGCTTCCCGCGTTGAAGCCGAACCATCCAAACCATAGCAGCGCCGCACCAAGGGCTGTAAGGATAATAGAAGATGGGTGCATAGCCTCTTTTGGATAGCCTCTTCTTTTGCCAAGCATCAAAGCCATCACAAGCCCAGCAAGACCACCGTTCATATGGACAACCGTACCACCTGCAAAATCCAAAGCGCCGTCGTTGTACAAGAATCCGCCGCCCCATACCATATGAGTAATCGGTACGTAGACAAATGTCACCCATAGCACGGTAAAGACTACCCACGTGGAGAACTTCATTCTCTCAATTACTGAGCCACTCGCAATCGCTACTGTAATAGCCGCGAACGTTCCTTGGAATGCGATAAAAACAAATTCAGGATATGTACCGCTTAGGCTATCTGCAGTGACGCCCTTGAGAAAGATCTTGCTCAAATCCCCAATAATTGCGCCGTCGCCGCTAAACGCCAAAGAGTAGCCCCAAAGTACCCATACGATCGAACCGATTACATAAGCGATGAAAACCATCATATAGGTATTGAGTACATTTTTGGCTCTCGTCATACCGCCATAAAAAAGCGCTAGTCCTGCTGGCGTCATGAGCATAACAAATGCCGTAGCCACAATCATCCATGCCGTATCACCGCTGTTAAGCTTATCCTCTGCTAGCGCAAGAGTCGGCAACAAGGCAAGTAGTGCCATCAACCATTTTCTCATAGAGACTCCTTTTCAAGTTTTGTCGCTCAAATTGTAGCTTATTAAAAAAAATAATATTGTATAATTTTTGTACAAAAAGGAGCATATATGAAACGTTTTATAGCGAAGTCGCCACAAACCATCAAAGCCATGAACGTGATGCGCGTATCGGCGAATCTGCCGGTTAATATCATGATTATAGGTGAAATTGGTACGGGCAAAGAGACGCTGGTCAACACGGTGCTACCTACCATCGCAAAAGTCAACGCTAACGATATCAAAGAGATAGAGGCGGATATGAAGAGCCTTTTCATTCGCGATTTTGAAAATATCACCGATGTGATAGCTTTCATGAAAAAGCACGAGGATAAGAGAATCATTGCGGCTTCCACGGAGTATAGAAGCATCTATGACGAGTTTTTTCCGGTTATTATTACCATCCCGCCACTCTCGCAGCGCCCAGAGGATCTCGAAACGCTGAAGCGCCTCTATATCCAAAGGGTCAAAGAGGAGTTTGAATTGGAGAGTTTTGACGAGGATTTTGAGATAGATTTGAGCAAGAATGCCTTGTCTTTGAAGCGATCCATTTACGAGAGGGCGCTTTTTGAAATGATCGATGAGAAACGGATAATGAAACTTTTGGAGGAGTATTTGGTGGAAAAGGTGGAAATGGGGTATAAAGATCTGCTCTATCTTTTCGAGATACCGCTGCTTAGAGCCGCCAAGAGAAAATATAAAAGCGCGCTTGCCATGTCAAAAGCGCTGCAGCTCAATCGCGCTACGCTCACTACAAAGCTTAAAAAGTACGAGGCTAAAGTATAAAGGGTAACTCGATAACGAGGCTATCTTTTTCGAATGTGAGGATGAACTCCTCATCCTCTATACGCAGCTGCTCGATCTCTTTGCATTTGATGGTGATGATGACTACCTGATACTTCTTACCGTCTATCTTGATGCTTCTTCCTGTGGCGATACTCACTTTGATAAATATCTCCTCGCTGCTACGCAATGCTTTAAAGATTTTGTTGAGCAGCTGCAAAAAGCGGTTGATGTTGAGCTTGAATTCGGGAATGGAAACGTCATATTCTGTGGTGAGTTTCGTCTTTTCATCTAGATTGGTGGTGATGGCGATGTCCAAAAGGGTGAAAATATTTGCTGGTTGGAGATTTTCTTGGATAGTGTGCAGTTTTTTGCTACAGACGTTTTTGTGTAAAATCAACCCTATGCGATCGCTATCTTTGTAGCCTACGGTAATGGCGCAAAAGCTGGAGTGCCCTATATCAAAATGCAAAAAGGAGTGCTTGAAGCCAAAACTCATGGAGGCATGGGAGATGGCAAGGTTAAAAAGATCGTCTTTTTTGGATATTGAGAGGATATACTCCCCCTCTTTGTTGTACTCCAATATCTCACCCTCGGAGTTGAACAGGATATAGGGGTTGAGGCTGTTTTCTATAAACTCTTTGTATAAATCCATAGCTACATTATACTACACTTTTGCCCAACCGTGCATCTTTTTTGCGCTCAATGCTAAGCCATCAGCGTACTCTATGGGGTTAATGGCGACGAAGTTGAGACTTTCGAGCAAAGTTATAAGCTCTTCGATGTCGTTTTGTTCGCAAAAGATTAAAATATCCGCAGCGTTTTTCATCATGCGGTAGTTTTTCCTTAGAAACTCCTCCAAATTTTGCAGTTTTTTCCAAGGGTAGTTGACAAAAATGGTATCAAACTGCATGGAGCGAAGGTTGTAGCGCTCTTTATTTTCATCAAGCAGGCGCACTTTTGTACCAATCTCTTTTATCTCTTCATATATTGGCTCCGTGAGGGCGGCAATTTCGAGGTAGTGTCCCTGCTGGTGGCAAAAGTTGGCCAAGCTTTGCGAGCTTTGTAAGCCATTGCTAAACTGAAAGACTCTCACGCCGGGTAGCTTTGGTATGACTACAAATAGCTCCTCCATCACTCCTCCATCCAAATTATTGAGGCAAACCTGCCAGTTTTTTTGTCTCTTCTATATGAGTAGTAATCGCTGCTGCAGCAGGTGCAAATATTGTAATCTCTTATAGATTCTACCCTATTTTGCTCAAGTTGCTCATAAATAATCGCTTTAATATCTAGATATCTGCCTCTTTTTATGAAACGATTGGGATATTGCGAAGCAAGTTCAAGGCTCACTTCATAGCAGCAGCTATGGATTCCAGGTGATATGATAGCCGATATATTTGTTGCACCATAACGATTGCGCATAAGGTGCATAGCCTTTGCCACTATCTGCTTGGTAGCACCCATTCTGCCTGCATGAAGTGCCGCTATTACTTTGGCATTATTATCATAGAGTAAAACCCCAAAGCAGTCTGCGCTCATAATCGCTAGAGGCAAAGAGAACTGTGTGGTGATGAGACCATCGCAAGAGGGCGGGACTATGAAATCATTTATCTCCACAATCATATCGCCATGGACTTGATTGGCAAATTGCGCATTTGTGATACCTGCTTTTTTATAGAGTATTTGGCGGTTGCGCTTCACGTCCAAAGCGCTATCGCCAACATGCATAGCGATATTGAGCCAGTTATAGGGAGGTTTGCTCACGCCTCCATAGCGATCGCTAATAAAATGTTTAATCCTCATACAGATACACCTTTGCCGTAGGAATGTAGCGATTCTCAAAAGCTTTATAGTTCGATTCTAGCTTAATAGTGATCCATCCATCTTTGGGATAGAGAAGAAGTTGTTTTTTGAGATCATAGAGTTTTTTATTTATGGGGAGTTTGATATATGTATCTTTGTGCAAAGCGGGAGCGAGGATCACGAAGCCCTTTTGGAAAAAGCGAAAGTAGTAGCTATCAAACTTTTGCATGGATGAGAGCGCAAGACCTAAATTGTAAAAATATATATCTTCCTCTTCCAAAGCGTGATTGAAGGGCACTTCCGTATAGCTATAAAAGCCTCCAAGTTTCGCCAAGACATAGTTGTAGTAGATTATATCTTTTGGCTTTTTTGCCAAGATTTTCCCCTTTTGGATGGCAAAATCGGGTGCGGCGTAGTTCATGTAGATCATCTCTTTGAAGCCGTAGCGCTTTTTGTATGAGTGAAAAAGATCAAAATAGCTCAACACCTCGTCCAATGGCTGCAAAATAGTAGTGGGAATAAAGGTGGTGGTACCATCAATCGTGGCCATCGCGTGGCTATCTTCAACGCCGCTTAGATAACTCTCGCACATGTCGTAATTGGTTGCATTTAAGAGCTCGGGGTTGCGATAGGCTTGGTTGGTGACAATTAGCAGTCCAGCATTGCGTAGGGCTTGAAAGAGCTTTTTGAGGCATTGATGGTAGGGTATTTGGTGGCGATGCCGAAATTCTTGCTTGATGTTTGCAAAATCCTTTTCTTCCAAAAAGAGATCGTTTGCCCAATCAAAAAAGTAACCCTTAATATGTAGCTCTTTTGCTTTTTGGATGAGATAGGCTATACGTTTTTGCAAAAGCTCTTCATTGCACATATCGTAGTAGAAGTCGTTATGGTGCAAAGGCGTTCTGTTTAGAAGCGTATTGGGATGTGTACGTACCCACTGCAAGAAGCTGCTGTTTTCATCTGTATAGAATCCTGCAGCCCACTCGTAGGCTATCGCTGTGGGAGGCAGCGACTTTGTTTCTTGCAGATCCGATAGTCCGCCATATTCCACGATAGCGAATTTTTTGGCAAAGTCTCTGTTTTTTCGCCAAGGAGCGGAGGTGGCGTAGAGGGGTTTGTTTGTGGCTTTTGGCGGGGGAGATTTTTTGGCAATGTATGTATCTTTTGTTGCTTGCTGCAATGAAAACCCTTGTAAAAGAAGAGGTAAAAGTAGCGTGATGAAAACTCTCATAACTCTTTGGAATCGAGCAGTATCGTCACTGGTCCATCGTTGATGATGCAAACCTCCATCATCGCCCCAAATTCGCCTGTTTGCACGTTGATGTATTCTGCAAGTTTTGCCACGAACGCTTCATAGAGCGCTTTTGCCTCCTTTGGCGACATTGCTTGTGTGAAATCTGGCCTATTGCCCCTTTTGCAGTTGGCCGCTAGAGTAAATTGGCTCACCACCAAAATCTCTCCACCAACTTGTACAATATTTTTGTCAAATTTTCCCTCTTCGTTGGGAAAGATGCGAAGGTTGAGGATCTTTTTGATGAGTTTGTCTATGTCTTGTAGGCTATCTTCTTGCATTACTCCAAGCAAAATATTGTAGCCTTTGGCGATTCTTGCTACCTCTTTGCCATCGATCCTCACCCACGATTTGCTCACTCGCTGTAACACTGCCTTCATACGCCTCCTTTTGTGTTATTATATAGAAAAAAGGAGGCACAAGAGTATGGTTTTTAGTGATAGGTTTGAAGCTGGCGAGCTCTTGGCCCAAAAGCTGCAAGAGTATGCGAACGATGCTGATACGATCGTCATAGCGTTGCCAAGAGGAGGCGTACCCGTAGGGTATGTGATAGCAAAACAGCTACGTTTGCCACTTGATATTTTTTTTGTCAAGAAGATCCCCTCCCCTTACAATCCAGAAGCGGCTATCGGGGCGATTAGCGAGAGTGGGCAGGAGTATATCAACGAGCGAGCGGTAATGATGCTCAATGTCTCTCGCCACTACATCGATGAGCAAAAAGCAAAAATCTTGCAAAAAATTGCCCAAAAGCGCGCTTTGTACAACAAGCCTCGCATGAATGTGCGTGGCAAGAGGGTGATCCTCGTAGATGACGGGATAGCTACGGGAGCGAGCATGTATCTAGCGGCAAAAGCCTTGAGGGAAGAGGGGGCGAAAGAGGTGATAATTGCAGTGCCAGTGGCGCCGCCAGATAGTTTGGCGCTTCTCAGGGAAGTAGCCGATAAGGTGGTGGTAGTGGACGTGCCAGCAGATTTCATGGCGGTAGGGCAATTCTATCGCGATTTTCATCAGTTAGAAGACACGGAGGTTATGGAGCTGTTGCAGGCTATTTGATACCGCGCAGCTTGAGGCTTAATAGTCCCAGATACTCATGTAGTGCAGCATAGCTAGCGCTCAAATTGTCCATGCGGGGCAAAATCTCCCAAAATGAAGGGAATTTATCGAGCAAGTAATCGCATTTGCTTGGCATTATGTCAAATCCATAATAACGAAAAAGTGCAAAGCTGCGGGGCATATGGTAGGCTGAAGTGACAAGGATGATGCTGGGAACTTCTATGTTGAAGTTGCTGAAGAGCTCTTTTGTGAATTTCGCGTTTTCATAGGTATCTTTGCTTTTGCCCTCGATAACGAAACAGCCCTTTTGCAGGCGATCGCATTCTCGAAGAGGTAAATGAAAGGTTTGGATGAGGGTCAGCAGGGTTTTTCTTGCATATTCGTTCTCGTAGCCGCTGTAGATGAGTGGCAGATCTTTTTGTATAGCAATCCTTAGTCCCCAAAGCAACCTTTTTGTGCCAGATCTGCTAAGAGCCAGATAGGGCTCTTCGCTGACACGTCCTCCACCCAACACAACTACTGCGATAGGCTCTTTTTTGGATGAAGCAAATTTCATCTTTTCCAAAGGATTGACAAGCGTCTTCGCGCCAATGTAGCTTGAAAGCAGCCAAATGAAAAGGGCTAGAGCCAAAAGAGGTTTTCTGGCCTGGCGTAAAAATATAGCGCCAAGAAAAAGTAGCGTTATGAAGAGTCCCGGAGGGAGTAAAAAGGCGTTGACAAGTTTAGAGACGATGAAAATCAAGCCAACACTACCCTCCCATTTCCTTTTTTTAGCGTGCCAATCACATAAGCATCGCTTTGGGCCAAAACTTCCTGTGCGTTCTTTTCATCCACGATCAAAATCATCCCTACGCCCATATTAAATGTTTTATACATCTCCTCTTCATCCACATATTTTGCGATAAAATCAAAAATTGGCAAAGTTTTGATGCTCTTTTTCTCTATGTAGGCATCAAGATTTTGAGGAAGTACGCGTGGTAAGTTTTCAATAATACCGCCTCCGGTGATATGGGCTAGGGCTTTAATATGGGATTGGAGCTTTTTGAATGTTTTAACATAGATGCGGGTAGGCTCAAGCAAGACGTCGATGAGCCTTTTGCCCTCAAACTCTGCGTCAAGATCCATGCCAAGCTTTTCGAAGAAAAGTTTTCGCACAAGCGAGTAACCATTAGAGTGGATGCCGCTAGATGGTAGGGCTATAAGGAGATCTCCTTCTTGCAAAGATGGTCTGTTTTGGAGGATCTCTTTTTCGGCAATACCTACCGCAAAGCCAGCTAAATCAAAATCCCCCTCTTTATACATCCCTGGCATCTCTGCGGTTTCACCCCCAATGAGGGCGCATTCGGCCTCTTCGCATCCTTTGGCTATGCCTTTGATGACCTCTTTTGCTTCCTCTACCTCTAACTTCGCAGTAGCATAGTAGTCAAGAAAAAAGAGAGGCTCGGCGAAACTGCATATAAGGTCATTCACGCACATGGCCACCAAATCGATGCCAACAGTATCAAACTTCTTGGCTTCAATTGCGAGCTTGAGTTTCGTGCCTACCCCATCGGTTGCACCAAAGAGCACAGGGTTTTTGTAGTCGCTTGGCAGTTCAAAGCCCCCTGCAAACCCACCGATATCGCTTAGTACATGTTTGTTGAAAGTAGCTTTGACGAAAGGCTTTATCTCCTCTACGAGCCTCGCGCCCGCATCTATATCGACACCACTATCTTTGTAGCTCAAACTCATTTATTATCCCAATCGCACTTGCCAAAGATTTTGTTGAAAAACCAAAGACTTGGACAAAAGTTTGTAAATGCAAATATGAGCAGCATGATGATGATGAACGTTTGCAAGACCACCGCAATTTTGAACATCAGCGGATCTTTCATTCCCATTGCAAAAAGATACATGATAAATCCAAGCATGATAGCCATCAAGATTCTTTGTGCTTTATCGCCGCACATTTTCCCTCCTTTTTTTGTTTAATTATATCATTTATGGCTTCATTCAAGAAATTGTGTTAAAATCAGACAAAATTTATCTGAAATGGAGCTTCTATGTGGTTTGAGGAGATTCACAACGACTTTTTCAAACAGGGCGTTAAGGTAGAGAAGAAGCTTTTTGAGACAAAAAGCAAATATCAGCACATCGAAGTGTATGAGAGCAAGGAGTTTGGGCGCATTTTGGTGATCGATGGACACGGGATGCTGTGCGAGAAAGATGAGTTTATCTATCATGAGATGATGGCACACGTGCCTGTGTGTACTCACAAAGAGCCTAAAAGAGCGCTTGTTATAGGTGGTGGCGATGGCGGCGTGGCTAAGGAGCTTTTGAGGCATCCCGAGATAGAAGTGGATATGGTAGAGATTGACGAAGAGGTGGTAAAAGTAAGCCAAGAGTTTTTTCCTACCATCGGCGATTGGGACAATCCAAGGCTAAGTCTCTTTATAGAGGATGGGATAGAGTTTGTCAAAAATGCCGAGTCAAAAAGTTATGATTTGGTGCTTGTGGATTCCACAGATCCTGAAGGGCCTGCAGAGGGGCTGTTTAATCGTAACTTCTATGCCAATGTTTTTAGAATCCTCAAAGACGATGGCATCGTGGTGGCCCAAGGTGAGAGCTGGTGGATCGATATGCCTTTGCACAAAGAGATCATGAGTGTGATTGGCGAGTTTTTCAAGATCGTGATGCCCTATCGCTTTGAGATGTATATGTATCCGGGATGTAACTGGAACTTTATATTAGGCAGCAAACTTTATCATCCAACAGCCGATATGATTTTGCAAAGAGCGGACTTAATCGATGGGCTTAAATACTATAACTCCGATATTCACAAAGCAAGCTTCGTCTTGCCAAATTATGTAAAAAAAGAGTTAGGGGATCTCTATAAGTGGTAAGCCTGCCTCACGCCATCGCTCTCACCGGCTCCATAGCCACTGGCAAAAGTACGGTGTGCAACCTACTCAAACTTTTTGGACTCCGCATTATCGATGCGGATGAGATTGCCCATAAAATATTGGATCAAGAGGCCAACGAAATTGCCAGGCTCTTTGGCAAGGAGTATGTGGTAGATGGTAAGGTAGATCGAAAAAGGCTTGGCAAACGCATATTTGGCTCCAAAGAGGATCGATTGAAGCTTGAAAAGCTGCTCCATCCAAAGATAAAGCAAGCCATTTTGCAAGAGGCAAAGCATCAAGAGCGCTTTAAAGTGCCATATATCGTAGATATTCCTCTCTTTTTTGAAACGAGAAACTATCCAGAAATTACCAAAGTGGCGGTAGTCTATGCCCCAAAAGATTTACAGTTGCAGCGCCTTACCAAAAGAGAGCGTCTCAGTCAAGAGGAGGCGAAAAAGCGCATAGATCTGCAGATCGATATAGAAGAAAAAAGAACATGGGCAGATTATGTGATTGATAATAGCAAGGATCTGAAACATTTGCAAAACGAAGTGGAGAAGTTTGTAGAAAGGCTAAAAGATGAGTATGCACTTGGTTAAGTATAGCGCCAGTGGTAACGATTTCGTGATTTCTCATACCTTTATGAAAAAAGATAGAAGTGAACTTGCCAAGTGGCTCTGCCACAGGCACGAGGGTATAGGTGCAGATGGTTTAATCGTATTGTTACCTCACGCAACGCTCGATTTTGAGTGGCAATTTTACAATGCGGATGGCTCGGAGGCTGCAATGTGTGGCAACGGCAGCAGGGCTGCGGCGCACTATGCATATACTTATGGGCTTGCACC
Source organism: Nitratiruptor sp. (assembly GCA_015494535.1). Lineage (GTDB taxonomy): Bacteria > Campylobacterota > Campylobacteria > Campylobacterales > Nitratiruptoraceae > Nitratiruptor. Next base: position 29,784 of record WGBC01000038.1, read on the forward strand.
TGCAAAAATGAGGTTTCTGACGCTTGCTGGAGAGATTGAGGCGAGTGTCGAGGGCGATGTGGTGGAATCGCAGCTTACGGAGCACAAAATTTTGCAAAAAAATTTACAGGAGTATGGGCGTAATTGGTGGCTTATCGATACGGGCGTGCCACACCTTGTAACGTTTGTAGAAGATTTGAAACAATTCGATAAAAATGTAGCTAAAAACCTCAGAGATAAATACAATGCTAACGTAAATTATGCTATAATCCGCGATTTGAAAAGCATAGGTGTCCGCACCTTTGAAAGAGGCGTCGAAGATGAGACGCTTGCATGCGGTACGGGGATGGCTGCATGTTTCATAAGGGCTTTGGAAGAGAAGAGAGTCCAGAACGAAGCGAAGCTCTATCCCAAAAGTGGCGAAGAGTTATCGATTCGCTACGCTGATGATAGGCTCTACTTCAAAGGAAGAGTCAAAAAGATTTTTGCAACATGCAAGGAGGAGATTGTTTGAAAAGGTTGATCGTATTGCTATCGCTGCTCGTGGCATTTGCACACAGCATGGATAGACTTCCAGGGTGGTACTACGCCATAAAAGATGTTTCATTGCAAAAGAAGAGTTTTTTCAAGATTTTAAAGCCGCTAGTTGAAAAAGAGAATCAAAAGATTGCCCAAGAGCGGGAGTTTGTCAAGAGATTTTTCCAAGAGTATCGGAAAAATCCTATCGTAACAGACGAGCTTGTCGAAATATTGGCAAAACTAGCGAAAAAATACAGAATCAAAGAGCTTTACAACGAAGAAGAGTATCTCAAAAAAATAGATACCATCCCCGTTTCGCTTGTATTGGCGCAAGCAGCGCTAGAGAGTGGATGGGGAAAAAGCCGCTTCGCCAAAGAGGCGAACAATCTCTTTGGGGAATGGACGTTTGGCAAACATGGGCTAGTACCCAAAAAAAGAGCCCCGGGCAAAAAGCATAAAATTAGAATATTTAAAACGGTGGAGGACTCCATAGCTTCTTACATGCTCAATCTCAATAGGCACGGAGCCTACCGAGAGTTTCGCATGGCAAGATTTGTGGCTAGAAAAAACAACCAAAAATTTGATGGTCTGCAAGCTGCGATGACCATGCAGCGCTACTCTGAGCTTGGCAAAAAATATAACCATCTCGTATCCACAATCATCCGCAAGAACAGACTTCACAAATTTGAGGGGTAACCCCCTCTTCTTGCTTTAAAATTTTTCTCTCTTTTCGATAATTATTGTGATGAATCAATATAAGGAAAAGGGAATGGGTTTTTAATTTGTTCTATTGTAGAAAGGCGGGCAGAAATCCCCATTTATAACCCCGCTTCTTTTATCTTTTGTGCTTGGTAGTGAGCGATGAGGGGTTCGATGATTTGATCCAGATCGCCGCTTTGCATGATCTCATCAAGCTTGTAAAGAGTCAGACCTATACGGTGGTCGGTGATGCGGTTTTGAGGATAGTTGTATGTGCGAATGCGCTCGCTCCTATCGCCGCTGCCTACTTGTTCCTTGCGATCTTTGGCTAAAGCTTCTTGCTGCTCTCGCATCATCTTTTCATAGATTCTGGCTTTGAGCACCTTCATCGCTTTTTCTTTGTTTTTATGCTGTGATTTTTCATCTTGCATCGATACCACGATGCCGGTAGGAATATGGGTGATGCGCACAGCACTATCTGTGGTATTGACCGATTGCCCGCCACATCCGCTTGATCGATAGACATCGATTTTAAGATCGTTTGGATTGATCTCTACATCCACATCGTCTACCTCTGGCATAATGGCAACCGTCACAGCGGATGTGTGGATACGCCCTTGCGACTCGGTTTGTGGCACTCGTTGGACTCTGTGGGTGCCCGCTTCATATTTGAGCCTGCTATAGACTACTTGGCCCTTGATTTTGGCGATAATTTCTTTGTAGCCGCCAGTATCGCTCTCGTTGGAGCTGACTATCTCGACTTTCCAGCCCTTTTTCTCCGCGTAGCGCGCATAGGTACGAAAGAGATCCGCAGCGAAAAGCGCAGCCTCCTCACCCCCCGTGCCCGCACGGATTTCGAGATATATATCTTTTTCGTCGTTGGGATCTTTTGGGATGAGCAGGAGTTTGATCTCCTCTTCAAGCTGCTCTTTTTTAGGCTCAAGCTCCTTGAGCTCCTCCTTGGCAAGCTCTCCAAGCTCCTCATCTTCTATCAAGGCTTTGTTCTCTTCAATTGCTTTGAGAACCTCTTCATACTCGCGTGCTTTTTGCACGATTGGCTCGATTTCTGACTGCTCTTTGCTAAGCTCAGTCATTTTTTTGATGTCTTGCGTGATCTCAGGGGAGCTAAGAAGCTTATTGATCTCTTCGTAGCGCTGGATGAAAGGTTTGAGTTTTTCTTGCAGCATAGGCAAAGGCTGCTTATGCAGCCTCGTTCATGGAGTTGATGAGTTTGTGCAGCTTGGAGACTTTTCTTGCTGCATTGTTCTTCTTGATGATCCCCTTGCTGACGAACTCATGAATTCTTTTGTTTGCAACTTTAAACGCTTCTAGGGCTTTCTCTTTATCGCCTGCAGCGACTGCCTCTTTTACCGCTTTAATAATGTTTTTCATTCTTGTTCGGTAAAATCTGTTTCTTTCAGTTCTCTTTTTTGTCTGGCGAATTCTTTTAAGAGCCGATTTGTGATTTGCCATCGCTTTTAATCCTTTTTAAATTAATTTTAGGCTAAAATACTATCCAAAAAAATATTAAAGTTTCTTTAAATTTAGAAACTTTTAAGCTTTTGGAGTAGGGGTATGAAACTCTTTGGAACGGATGGAGTGCGTGGAAAAGCGGGGGAGAAACTAACAGCGATGCTCGCTATGCGATTAGCCATGGCTGCGGGCATCTACTTTCGCAAACACAGCAAAACAAATAAGATTTTAGTAGGCAAAGACACCAGACGAAGCGGCTACATGATCGAAAACGCTTTGGTGAGCGGCTTGACTGCCGTTGGTTACAACGTTATCCAAATTGGTCCCATGCCTACGCCAGCAGTGGCTTTCTTGACCGAGGATATGCGCTGTGATGCCGGTATTATGATAAGCGCGAGTCACAACCCATACTACGATAACGGTATCAAGTTTTTCGATAGCTATGGCGACAAGCTGCAGCCAAAAGATGAAGAGGCGATTGAGAAGATCTTTTTTGACGAGGAGATGATTGAAGAGAATCAAAGAACGGAAAAGGAGATAGGATCCTCTAAACGTATAGATGATGTAATAGGGCGTTATATCGTGCATTTGAAAAACTCTTTTCCCAAAGATCTCACGCTCAACAACCTTCGCATCGTTGTAGATACCGCCAATGGCGCGGGTTACAAAGTGGCTCCTACAGTCTTTCGGGAGTTAGGCGCTGAAGTGATAGTCATTAACAACGAGCCAAACGGCTTCAATATCAACTACAAATGCGGCGCGATACATCCAGAGGAGCTTGCGCAACATGTAAAAACCTATAGAGCGGATATTGGCTTTGCGCTCGATGGGGATGCGGATAGGCTCGTGGTGGTGGATGAAAAGGGAGAGATTGTGGATGGGGATCACCTTTTGGGGGCAATCGCAATCTATCTAAAAAGAGCTAACCAGCTTAAAAATGGCGCCATTGCCGCAACCGTCATGAGCAACCAGGGGTTAGAGGAGTTTTTGAAAAGCGAAGGCATTGCGCTAATGCGAACTGCGGTTGGAGATAAGTATGTGCTCGATGAGATGAAGAGCAGGGGGCTCAATTTTGGAGGAGAGCAGAGCGGTCATGTAATCTTTGGCGATTATGCCAAGACGGGTGATGGAATAGCAACCGCTTTGCAGATTACCGCTTTGATATTGCGATCCAATAAGCCAGCTAGCGAAGTGCTTCGCCCATTTAAGCTCTATCCAAGCAGAATGGAGAACATCTCTATCAAGAAAAAGATTCCCCTTGAAGAGATTGAAGGATTTGATGCAATCCAAGAAGAACTCAAAAAGCGATCCTTGCGATCGCTCATTCGCTATTCCGGTACGGAGAATAAACTGCGCATCTTGCTAGAAGGCAAAGAGGAAAAACTTCTAGAGACAAGTATGCGAGAATTGGTAGAGTTTTTCCAAGACAAGCTTGGCTGATGAGAAGTTTGTTGATATTTTTTTTGATGGGGGTGGGGGTCTTTTTAATCGATAGAGCCCTTAAAGATCTCTTTTTGCAAGGATTTTTTTGGGAGAGTAAATGTATCACTCTTGGCTATACCCTCAACAAAGGGGTGGCCTTTAGTATGCTAAGTTTTTTGGATCATAAACTTAAATGGATATTAAGTGCTCTGATAGCTGGAGTTTTCGTCTATTTGATAAGAGAACAGATTGTGCATCGCCACCCCATCCTTAGCGCTATGCTCACGGGCGCGGCTCTTGGCAATCTCTATGATCGTTTCGTTTATGGCGGCGTAATCGACTACTTTTATTGGCATTGTGGATTTGATTTTGCCATATTCAATTTTGCCGACGTTATCATCGATCTTGCAGTGGCCGGGTTCATATATTTACATTTTCGAAAAAAAGAGGTAAAATAACGCCATAGTTTGGTCGCGTAGCTCAGGGGTAGAGCACTACGTTGACATCGTAGTGGTCAGAGGTTCGAATCCTCTCGCGACCACCATTGGTATATCGGTGTAATGAGTGCACTATATCGATATACCAATAGAAAAAGGAGCTTTTTGGATCCAATCGCAATAGAGCACCAAAACGAAATTATCGATCTGCAAACCGCAAAAGCTAAAAATATCGATATCGAATCTGCAAAAAAAATCTATCCTGAAGACAACCCAAAAGCATTAGAAGTCATCCGCCACTCCGCAGCGCACCTTATGGCGCAAGCTATCAAAGAGCTCTATCCAGATGCGCAATTTTTCGTGGGGCCCGTGGTAGAGAATGGCTTTTACTATGATTTTCGCACCAAAGAAAAAATCAGCGAAGAGGACCTGCCAAAGATTGAAAAGAAGATGAAAGAGCTTGCCAAGAAGAAGTTGGCGATCGAGCGCTACGAGGTGAGCAAAAAGGAGGCAATAGAGAAATTTAAAGATGACGATCTCAAGCAAGAGGTCTTAAAAAACATCCCCTCAGATACCGTCTCCATCTACCAGCAGGGTGATTGGGAGGATCTGTGTCGCGGCCCACACGTGCCAAATACCCGCTATCTGCAAAACTTTAAATTGCTGCGCGTAGCCGGAGCCTATCTTGGTGGTGATGAGAGCAAAGAGATGCTTACGCGCATCTATGGGACTGCATTTGCCACCAAGCAGGCGCTCAAAGAATATCTCACGATGCTAGAAGAGGCCAAAAAAAGAGATCACAGAAAACTTGGGAGTGAGCTTGAACTCTTTATGTTCAGTGAAGAGGTGGGGGCGGGATTGCCTCTATGGCTGCCAAAGGGAGCGAGGCTTCGAAGTCGCCTAGAAGCGCTGCTTTTTGAGGCGCATCGCAAGAGAGGCTATGAGCCGGTACGCGGTCCGGAGATTCTCAAATCAGATCTTTGGAAAAAGAGCGGGCACTATCAAAACTACAAAGAGAATATGTATTTCACCGAAATTTGCGATGATGAGAAGAAGGAGCACTGCGTAGAGTATGGCATCAAGCCCATGAACTGCGTAGGCCACATCATGATCTACAAAGCTAAAAAGAGAAGCTACAAAGAGCTGCCTCTCAAGTTTTTCGAATATGGCGTAGTGCATCGTCACGAAAAGAGTGGTGTGCTACACGGCCTCTTTCGCGTGCGTGAATTTACTCAAGACGATGCCCATATTTTCTGTATGCCAGAGCAGATTAAAGATGTGGTGATTGAGGTGCTTGGCTTTGTGGATGAGATCATGCGAAGCTTCGATTTTAGCTACGAGATGGAGATTTCCACCAAGCCCAAAAAAGCGATAGGTGATGACGCTATCTGGGAGATTGCCACAAACGCCCTCAAAGAAGCCCTTGACGAAAATGGGCACAAATATGGCATCGATGAGGGTGGCGGCGCTTTCTATGGGCCAAAGATAGATATAAAAATTACTGATGCGATTGGAAGAAAATGGCAGTGTGGCACTATTCAGGTAGATTTCAATTTGCCTGAGCGGTTTGAGCTGGAGTTTACCGATAGCGACAATACCGCCAAACGCCCGGTTATGATCCATAGAGCGATTTTAGGATCATTTGAGCGCTTTATCGGTATTTTGATAGAGCATTATGCAGGAGAATTCCCATTCTTCATAGCTCCTACGCAGATAATTTTCGTACCAATCGCCAGCTCGCATGTAGCGTATGCCAAAGAGTTGCAGGCGAAACTGCAAGCAATTGGGGTGGAGAGCGAAATCTATGATCAAAATGAAAGCCTCAACAAACGCATCCGCAATGCCGAGAAGCAAAAAGTGCCAATGGTTGCTATCATTGGCGACAAAGAGGTAGAGTCAAAAAGCGTGGCTATAAGGGATAGAAGAGAAAAAATTCAGTATAATTTGGATGAGCAAGAGTTTTTTAATAAAATAAAGGAGAAACTAAGTGAGGTACGCTTTTGAGTAAGAAAAAAGAGCAAAGGGTGCTGCTAAACGAGGAGATCAGGGCACCGCAGGTTCGATGTATCGGTGATGATGGCACGCAGTATGGGATAATTAGCCGAGACGAGGCATTGGATATCGCTGAAGAGAAGGGTTTGGATCTGGTCCTCATAGCTCCCGATGCCAAACCACCAGTTTGCAAAATAATGGATTATGGCAAATTCAAATACCAGCAAGAGAAAAAGAAAAAAGAGGCCAAAAAGAAACAGACCAAAATAGAGGTCAAAGAGATCAAGCTCTCCGTCAAAATTGCCCAAAACGACATAGATTACAAAGTCAAACACGCCAGAGAATTTTTGGAAAAAGGCAAACACGTGAAGTTTCGCGTATTTTTGCGAGGGCGCGAGATGGCACATCCGGAAGCTGGCGTAGAGGTGCTTGAAAAGATCATTCCCCTCATAGAAGATATTGGCGAAGTGGAGAAAAAGCCTCACCAAGAGGGGCGCTATATCAATATGATGGTTGTGCCCAAAAAAGAGGAGAAAAAGAAGTAAAGATTGGAGTCATTGATCCAAATTCGGCACGATCAATGACTCATTTGTGCGCAGATGCTCCTACGATCCGTGGCGATTTTCTTTTCTAACCTGCAATTTTAATCAAATCTTTAACCTTTCTTTGCTACACTACCCTCCTTAAAATATGCAAAGGGAGTAGCCATGCCAAAGATGAAAACACACAAAGGGGCTGCTAAACGCTTCAAAAAGACCAAAAACAAGGTAAAAAGAGGAAGCGCCTTTAGAAGCCACATCCTAACAAAGAAGAGTCCAAAAACCAAAAGACATCTTCGCTCTCCTCACTACGTAAGCAAAGTGGATGAGCCAAGAGTCATCGAGTTGATATCTACATACTAAGATAGCGACTCCACCCATCAGGGTCAAGTCCACGCAAGTGGCACCTACAATAAACAAAGGTAAAGGGAGAAACAATGAGAGTAAAAACAGGCGTAGTTAGAAGAAGAAGACACAAAAAGATCCTCAAGCTTGCAAAAGGGTTCTACAGCGGCAGACGCAAGCATTTTAGAAAAGCGAAAGAGCAGCTAGAGAGAAGTTTAGTTTATGCATATCGTGATCGTAAGCAGAAAAAGAGAGATTTTAGAAAACTTTGGATCACGAGAATCAATGCAGCATGCAGACTCAATGATATTAGTTATTCACGATTTATTCATGGGCTTAAAAAAGCTGGCATCGAGCTTGATAGAAAAATCTTGGCAGATATGGCTATGCATGAACCAGAAGCTTTTGCAAAAGTAGTAGAGAAGGCGAAAGCGGCTCTATAATTGAATAACCTCCGGTTTTGGAGGTTATTGCTTTTTAAATATCTCCTCTTTGTAAATTTTGTCTACTTTCCCACCATTTTCAGTCACTTCCCAGTTCGTAATGAGATGTGCATCAATGGTTTTTGCCGTATTGAACGCTGAGTTGTCGTTGCTAGAGCCATTAATATTGCAATCTTTGAGATCGCTATAGTACCATGCAGGGCATGTAGTGCGTATGAAATAGGGATCGCAAGGCCCATCTCCCCAGTCTTCCATCACTTTTTCAAGTTTATCGTTTTCAAATTTATTAATCGTAATTGGCAAGATAGAAGTGTAGTACTCGTAGCAGTCGATGGTTTTGTTGTTGTATTTTCCTTGGATATGCACCACGCCCTGTGCGTAATCGTATGTGGATGTGCCTTGTCCGCTGTTTTCATCAAATGTGAAGCTCACTTTTTCACTCTTGCGAATGTTAGTAATGGTGATGGAGTCTGTTTTGAGCTCCCATTTCGTGCTTGCGTCGAATTTGCAGTTATACGCGATATTGCCGCTATACCATGAGCTGGCTTTCATATAGAGCGTCCCGAAGCCTCTTTCATCTTCACATTGGAATTTTTGTTCATATGCTGCGGCATGGGTAAATCGTATTTTTTTGCCGTTATCAATGATAGTATAGGCTATATTGCTTAGTGGATCCGCTTTGCCATCGCCATTTTCATCCAAGTAGTCGAAATTGTGATTGGCGTCGGCACCCATGAGTTTGTATGCTTTGCCTACGCTTGCATATATCCAAGAAAAGGCGTTCGAGCCTTGAAGTGTGAAATCCTCTGGAAAATTGATGAGCGCGAAGTAGCCACTAGGCTTGTTGAGATTGAGATCGCTAGGAATATTAGAGAGTTCTAGCCATCCAAAGGGATCTCTGTCGGTTGGTGTTTTTCCCATGAGACGAAAAGCTTTGTGTTTCTCATCATTGGTAATATAGATCCAATCATTACGATCTATTTTGTTGTCGTGGTTGAAGTCATACATATAAAAGAGCCCATATATATCAAACTCTTTGCTTGTGAGGTAGTTTTTGAGATTTTGAATATATGATGGCGAAGCACTCATGGCAAAGGTGAGCGAAAGAGATCCAAATAGGAGTAGGGCTGCTCGCATGTATTTTCCTTTTTGGCTAATTATACTACATTTGCTCTTTACACTTTTTGGCAAAAGAGTAGATGCGATTCAAAAACGCCTCCATTCCCTGAAGTCTCGTAGGGGACAAAATCTTGTCGAAGCCTAGTTCATATAGTTGCTTGGGATCAAACGAGAGTATCTCATCTGGAGTGCGATCGTTGAAAATTTTAAGCATCAACGGAATCATCCCTTTTGCCATAGATGAAGTGCCTTCTACAGTGAAATGGACTTTACCATCTTTGCACTCCTCTAACATCCAAGCGTCACTCGCACAGCCATGGATCTTGGTTTTGTCGTTTTTGAGTTCATCTGGCACTTTCATATCGTTCTCTTCGCCAAGTTCGATAATATATTCCACGATAGCGTTTGGATCGCCTAATAAGTTGAAATCCTCTTTGATTTGCTGTAAAGCCTCTTGCATAGTCATAGTTACTCCTTTTTTTCTTTATCCTACCCAAATAAGATAAAATTACTCTTAATTATATTTCGTACCAAGATTAGGATATAATACGCAAAAAAGGAGTAGGTATGGCTCATCATAAACATCACGAAAAATTGGAAAAAATCAAAGAGGCGATACAAAGCAGCCCCGAGCTTAGCGAAGAAGAGAAATCCAACGCAATTGCGCATATTGAAGAGTGGTATACCGAAGATCAGGCAGATAGATATTTTTGGGATATGGTGAAGAAAAAACTTCTTGAAATTAGTGCCAAAATTGAGCCAATTTTGGCGGAGGTAGGATTGTTATGATAAAAAAAAGCGTACAAACTACACAAACTGGTGTCAAAATAGATTTTAAAAATGTGAAGCTAGAGACTATTACTACAATGGTGCAAAACTGTGCCGAAGGCAAGTGTGAGTGCATGAGCGATGAGACGAAGAAAAAGATACAAAATATGCAAGTTATGGGGCAAGATGGTGAAGTGGAATTGCACTTAGAAGGAGAAGTGAGTAAAGAGGAGATTGAAGCTGCTTTGCAGCGTTCAAAAGTACTCAATAAAGATTGATGCGCTATTACATCCTTAGTGGAGCGGGGCTCAGTGCCGATAGCGGCGTGCCCACCTTTCGAGATGGCGGTCTTTGGGATGATGTGAGCATCGAGGAGGTAGCCACCCATGAGGCTTGGCTAAAGAGTCTGGCCAAAGTGATAGCATTTTTCGACGCAAGGCGTCAGGAGTTAGCACGCTATCAGCCAAATAGTATGCATAAATTCCTTGCTACGCTGCCAGATGCCGTGCATCTGACGCAAAATGTGGATGATTTGTGCGAGAGGGCTGGTGGCAAGCCAATCCATCTGCATGGCAAACTCACTGAAATTCGCTGCGAAACATGCCAAAAGACCTACGATATAGGCTACAATCCGCAGCCAAAAAAGTGCAAGTTTTGTGGTGGTGAGATGCTACGCCCCAATGTGGTGCTCTTTGGCGAGATGGCGCCAAACTATCGCCACCTCTATACGATCGAGGCGGATATTTTCATTGCCATCGGTACAAGTGGGGCTGTGATCGACATAGCGGATATTGCCTCCCATTACCCTATCTCTATCCTCATTGATCCAAAAAGAAGAAAGAGAGTAACGATGTTTGGGGAGTTTGATGAATATATCGATGAATAT
>WGBC01000039.1 GCA_015494535.1 Nitratiruptor sp.
GTCATCATCGTCTTGGGGATTTTGGCAGCTGTGGCTTTGCCCAAGTTTACAGAATCTCTTAATCAAGCGGACATAAGCAAGGCAAAATCCACCGTTACAGCTATTAGAAGCGGATTGCAAGTTTATAAGAATAAGCATATTCTTCTGGGACAATCGCCATATCCTTCATCTTTGGATAGCGGAAGCGGTAAGCTATTTGATGTAGTGTTGCCGGATGGGATTACGCCATCCACGGATAATGGGGGATGGAGCAAATCGAACGACTACTATATCTATCACACTCCAGAAGGTGATATTGCTTTCGAATACAATAGCACCCAGGGCAGCTTCTCCTGCGTCAGCGGTGCTCCTACCACAATCGATGGGATCTGCAATAGCTTTTGATGCATTACTATGAAATAGCCCTACTAAACTCTCCTCTTGTTCTTACTTACCAATCACAAGAAGCCTTGCATATTGGCGATGTTGTGGAAGTAAGCCTCAAGAATAGAGTCCAAAGAGGCGTTGTATTGCAAGAAGTTGCAAAGCCTGCTTTTGCTTGCAAAGATATAGAGCAAAAACTACAATTATATTACGCTTCTTGGCAGATGGACGTGGCGCGTTTCATCGCTACCTACTATGTTGCATCAATGGGAGAGGCTTTGGGGCTTTTCGTGCCTTTTCAAAGAAGTTTGGTTGCCTGGCAAGAAAGCGAGTGCAAAAAGGAAGTAAAGCTCACCCAAAAACAGCAAGAAGCTCTCTTGTTTTTGCGATCGCAAGATGTGGGCTTGCTCTTTGGCGAAACAGGTAGCGGAAAAACAGAGGTCTATATCGCATATATGCGCGAAATCTTAGCGCGACAAAAGAGGGCTATTTTGCTTATGCCTGAAATCTCCCTCACGCCCCAGATGCAAAAGAGGCTAGAGGTGGTATTTGGCGATAGTGCGGTGATATGGCACAGCAAACTAAGCAAAAAGCAAAGATCGCAAAATTTAGAGAAGATCTACAGCGGCCAAGCCAAGATCGTAGCGGGTCCCAGGAGCGCTCTTTTTTTGCCAATTGAAAATCTGGGGCTTATTGTGGTGGATGAGGAGCATGATGACAGTTACAAGTCTCTAAGCTCTCCTAGAATCAACGCCAGAGATATAGCAATCTATATGGGTAAAAAGATAGGCATTCCGGTGGTGCTTGGCAGTGCCACGCCAAGCGTGCAAAGCTATTATAAATTTAAAAATTTTTATCTTCCAAGCTTTCATCCACATAAAAAACGATTTATCTTTGATACTCAAAGGGGCTTGAGTCAGCAAATCCTAGAAGCAATCCAAGAGGTGCTTGATAAAAACAAGCAAGCCATCATCTTTTTGCCCACGCGTGCGCATTTTAAGTATCTCATCTGTCAAGATTGTGCCCAGCCCGTGAAGTGTCCCTATTGTGACGTGGGGATGAGCGTGCATTTTGAAAAGAGGGCTTTGATGTGTCATTACTGCAACTTTAGCGAGTTCATTCCCCAAAAGTGTCCAAATTGCTCTAGCCTCAATCTCAGCGCCAAGAGATTGGGCACCAGCGAAGTAGTGGATGAGTTGAGAGCGACGTTTGGCGATGCGGTGATTGAGAAGTTTGATAAAGATGTGATCACATCGCACAAAAAGCTTGAAAAAACGATTGAACGCTTTGCCAAAAAGCAGATAGATATATTAGTGGGCACGCAGATGCTCTCCAAGGGGCACGACTATGTGGATGTGGCTTTGAGCGTGATTTTGGATATCGATTATGTATTGGCGCAGGCAGATTACAGAGCTAGGGAAAAAGCGGCAGCTTTGGTGGTGCAGATTGCTGGCAGGGCTGGTAGAAAAGAGGAGGCAAAAGTTATAATCCAGACGAAAAATAGGGAGTTTTTTGAGCGCTATTTGGATTATAGAAAGCTACTTGAGGATGAGCTGGAGTTTCGCAAAGAGTTCTATCCACCTTATGTGAAAATGGCGCAGCTGCTTTTTTCCCACAAAAAGGATGCAGTAGCCAAAGAGGCGATGGAGGAGGTAGTAGGGTGCTTGCAAAATTTTCAGGAAGTTGAAGTTGTCGGCTTTGGCAAAAACGCCATAGAGATGATTGGGGGCAAACACCGCTACCATATCCTGCTTAGAAGCAAATCGGCCAAAAAACTCTTGGAAGCAATCTACGCTTGCAAAAACGATCTAACAGAAGTGGATATGGATCCCGTCAATTTCGTGTGATATAATGATGTATAAAAGTGATGTAGGAGAGCAGATGCATAGAACGCAGATATATTTGGATGAGCATTTGGTTCAAGAGATCAAGAAGGTCGCAAAAATGAAAAACATAACAATGTCGGCTTTTATACGTAACATCATAAAAAAAAGAGTTGCAAAAATATAAGAAAAAATCCTTTGCATCATTTATAGAAAATATGGAGCCTTTGGAGAGTTTTAAGGACGTTGATGCACAAGAGTATGTGGATGAGATACGAAACCGAAGTAGGATTCTTCAAAAATGAGAGTCTTTTTTCGATACGGATGTGATAATAAATATTTTGAAAAAGAGAATCGATACGATCGAAACAGTACAACAGCTCATCAAGCAAAGAGCTAAAATGTTTATTTCTCCCATTGTTATAGCGAAAGTGTATCAGGGGGCTCGAAAAAAAGAATTTGAAGAGATTGAGAAACTTCTTTCTTATTTTGAAGTAATTGACATCGATGCACAAATCGGATATAAAGCTGGAATGTATGCAAATCGTTTCGCCAAGGCGTATCATACAATCTTGCTTGAAGATTTTTTATAGCAGCAACGGTGAATTTGTATGATTTGGTGCTTTGGACATATTATATCAAGCACTATCCAATGGATGATATAGAAATACTTGAGGTGTAAATGCAAAAGCGTTATCCAACGAAAAAGATCTATGTAGGTGATGTTGCGGTTGGCGGGGATGCACCAATAAGCGTGCAGTCCATGACCTTTAGTCGCACCGCAGACGTGGAAGCAACAGTGGAGCAGATAAACAGGCTCCATTTTGCAGGAGCAGACATTGTGCGCGTGGCGGTGCCAGAAATGGAGGATGCAAAGGCTTTGAAAGAGATAAAAAAGCGCATCTCTTTGCCGCTTGTTGCAGACATTCATTTCAATTACCGCTTGGCTCTGATTGCTGCGGATGTGGTGGATTGCATTCGCATAAATCCTGGCAACATTGGTAGCAAAGAGCGTATCAAAGAAGTCGTCAAAGCATGCAAAGAGCGAAATATCCCCATTCGCATAGGCGTGAATGCTGGAAGCCTTGAAAAAGAGATTGAGCAAAAGTATGGTGCTACGGCTGAAGCCATGGTGCAAAGCGCTCTCTATCATATTAAGCTTTTAGAGGATCTTGATTTTACCGATATAAAAGTGAGCATGAAAGCAAGCGACGTGCAACGCACGATAGAGGCTTATCGCAAACTTCGCCCTCTCGTGCCATATCCATTCCATTTGGGCGTGACGGAGGCTGGCACCGTCTTTCATGCGACAATCAAGTCGGCTATTGGGATAGGAGCGCTGCTTGTTGATGGCATTGGCGATACGATTAGAGTTTCCATCACGGGCGAGCTTGAAAAAGAGATCGAAGTGGGGCGAGCGATTATCAAAGATGCCGGTAGGGCAAACGAGGGAGTCAATATCATTAGCTGTCCCACATGTGGGAGAATTGAAGCGGATTTGGTCAAAGCCGTGGCAGAGGTGGAAGAGCGCACAAAGCATATCAAAACGCCGCTCAATATCTCCGTGATGGGGTGTGTGGTCAATGCCATCGGCGAGGCTAAACACGCGGATGTGGCCATCGCCTATGGCAAGGGAAGCGGGCTTGTAATGGTTAGAGGCGAGGTAGTAGCCAAACTGCCAGAATCGAAGCTCGTAGATCGCTTCATCCAAGAGGTGGAGAAGTTTGTAAAGGAAAGTGAGAGTTAATCTGCTTGATTGTATAATGTCAAAAAGCGTATTCAAACCAATTTGTGTTCCACGCGGTTGTCCACGATGGGTGCCCGAAGCTTTCGCCTTTTGACCCATCGGGCCAAAGCGTGTCACACTAAATCGTTTGGATACAAGTAGAGGAGAGCAGTGGAAGCACATCTATACAATCTCAATATCGAGCGGGCAGTTCTAAGCTCCATAATCTTTGATCCATCCATCTTCGAAGAGGTGGCTGCAAAACTCAAAAAAACGGACTTTTACCACCCTTTTCACCAAAATCTCTTTGCGGCTATGCAAGAGCTAGCATATGAAGATCAGCCAATAGATGAGGAGTTTTTAAAAGAGCGACTAGAGCGTAAAAATCAGTTTGATGAAGCGGCCTTTTTGGAGATTTTGGCTGCCAATCCTCTCTCCAATACCGCTTCATACGTCAAAGAGATCAAAGAAAAAGCACTTAAGCGCGAGCTCGTGCATCTAACGACCGAGATCAAAAAGGTTACAGTGGAGCAAGATCTGCCCGTAGTGGATGTGATTGATGAGATCCAGTCAAAGCTTTATAAAATCACTACCGAAACCAGCTCGCAAGATTTCAAAGATTCAGTAGATGTGATGCAAGCCACCCTCAAGCATCTTTTGAAAATGAAAGAGAAGGGCAACTCCATTCTCATTGGCCTCGATACCGGTTTTAGCGAGCTCAATCTCAAAACCGCTGGCTTTAGTCCTGGCGACTTAATCATCATTGCGGCAAGGCCATCCATGGGAAAAACCGCATTTGCCCTCAATCTCGCCCAAGCAGCCCTCGATCGTAACAAAGGGGTGGTGATATTTTCCCTTGAAATGCCAGCGGAACAGCTGATGCTAAGAATGCTCAGCGCCAAAGCTTCCATCCCTTTGCAAAGGCTACGTGTAGCCAATCTCAACGATATAGAGTGGAACGAGATTAGCAGGCTGAGCAGCCAGTATGAGCAAAAGAAGCTCTTTATCGACGATGAGGGAAGCCTCAACGTCCATCAACTGCGCGCGAAACTGAGAAAACTCAAATCCCAGCATCCAGAAATCGAGCTTGCCATCATAGACTACATGCAGCTCATGAGCGGAAGTGGGACAAAAGATAGGCACTTGGAAATAAGCGAGATTAGTAGAAGCCTCAAGCTTTTGGCAAGAGAATTGGATATTCCCATCATTGCCCTCTCGCAGCTTAATAGATCGCTAGAGAGCAGGATAGACAAGCGCCCAATGCTTAGCGATTTGCGTGAATCTGGAGCGATCGAGCAAGATGCCGACGTGATACTCTTTGTCTATCGCGATGACGTGTACAAGATAAAAGAAGCGAAGCAAAAAATGAAAGAGGCGCAGGCAAAAGGGGAGCTTTTGGACATCAAGATTGAGGAGAAGCGCGTAGAAGAAGCGGAGATTATCATTGGCAAACAAAGAAACGGCCCAACGGGCGTGGTGAAGCTGTGGTTTCACAAGGATTACGTGAAATTTGCTGAGGAAGCTGCCGAGACGATTCGCGAATATGAGGCAAAAGAGACAAATATTGACATTCCTACCAATATCTAATGCTCCAAGCCCCGCTATTTGTTGCACATAAAGAGCGGCTTTTTGCCTTAGGCTTGCTGTTCATCATGGCTTGCTTTTCTTTTTGGATGGAGTTTCAAGCTTATGAAAAACTCTTGGCAAAGAAGCGTTTTCTTACTAGCGCCACGGTTTTGTTGCAGTATGAGAAAAAGAGCAAAACTATCCTCAAACTCAAAGCCAAAGAGGGCTTTACATTCTATACCTCCACAAAAGAAGCAATCAAGGATCTCAGGGATAGAAAAGTTACAATCTTGCTTTTTCGCCCCAAAAAGAGTCCCTCTTTTTGGCAATTTCTGCACCACTTCTACTACCCTTCCTATATTTTGCAGGTTCTGCCAAAAGATAGGCGCATAGCTCTCAAGGAGTATATAACTAAGCAGCATGAAGCAATGTTTTTCAAAGAGCTCTTTGGCGCCCTCTTTTTGGCTACATCCCTATCCAAGGAGAGCAGGGACAGGCTCGCCAATTTTGGCATTAGCCATTTAGTAGCAATAAGCGGCTTTCATTTGGGGCTAATCAGCGGGGTTGTGACATTTTTACTCTCATTTTTACTGCGCCCTTTGTGGCAAAGGTTCGTGCCTTTTGCCAATCTCTATCTTTTTACTTCGTTTTTAGCTATTGGTGTTGCTGGCGGGTATATGGCCTTTGTAGGGTATTTGCCTTCGCTTGTGCGGTCTTTTTTCATGATGTTTTTGGCCTTTTTGCTCTATATGCGGGGTATTAAGGTTTTTAGTTTCGAGTTTTTGGCTTGGGTGGGATTATTGATTTTAGCGCTTTTTCCAAGATTTGCATTTACATACGCATTTTGGCTATCCATGAGCGGGGTCTTTATGATCTATCTCTTCTTTCACCACTTTAAAAATCTTAAATGGTGGCAGGCTGCGCTGCTTCTTAATCTCTGGGTATTTTGGTTGATGCTGCCAATTACCATGGCAATTTTTGAAAAGTTAAGCATCTATCAGCTATTTTCGCCTCTTTTGACGCTGCTTTTTACGCTCTTTTATCCCTTGGAGGCAATTTTGCATCTATTGGGATTAGGTGGAGTTCTAGATAATAGCTTGACATTTTTGATGCAAAAAAGCGCTTTTATTGATGTGGTAGTGCCTGGGTGGTTTATGGTTTTGTATATTGGGATATTGGTGCTTTCAATTTATAGCAGAGCAGCTTTGTGGGGTGCTTTGCTGGGTGTTTTGGGTGTATTGGTTTATAATGTAGCATAGTTTTAGTCCATACAGATAGATAATCCAAGAGATATAGATCCAAAGAAAAAAGAACAAAATTGCGCTAAATGAACCATATATCGTTGCATAGGTTTTGTTGTGCACCACATAGTAGACAAAGAGGTTTTTGCTAATATCCCAAAGCGATGAGGCTACAAATGAAGCAATCATTGCTGCTTTCATATCGATCTGGGCGGTAGAGGAGATTTTGTATGTGATCAAAAATATAATCCAGATGATAAGATAAGGGAAGATGGTCAGAAAATCTATCCAGCTGGTGTAGTCTGAGCTATTGAGCAGGTGCTGGAGTTTGGAAGAGAGGTAAAACGATAGTGCCAAGCCTATGGGTGCTAACGTCATGAGCGTCCAGTATAGCGAGATTGAGCTCCAAAAACCTCTGGGTTTGGTGTGAAAGATTTTGTTGACGATATATTCGTAGTTGATAAAAAACATAATTGAGGCGAAGAGCACAAAAACAAAGCCAATAACTCCAAGCTTTGAGCTATTATGTAAGAATGTATCCATATAGGTGCTAATTGTTTCATGCTGGGCTGGGATGAGGTTGGAGAAGATGAATTGCTTGATCTTTTCGTAACTTTCCTGAAAACTTGGGAGTCTAATAAAGATAGAGAAACTTACAAGCAGCAAAGGAATGATAGAAAAGATCGTGTGGAAGCTAAGAGAGGCGGCATACATGGTGATCTCCTCATCGTAAATACGCCAAAACCACTCCCTTAGCCTCTTTAGCATTTATAATCCCATCTTGCCGGGATTGAGGATGTTGTTGGGATCGAACGCAGCTTTGATGCGCCTAAAAAGCTCCATCTCCGCTTCGCTAAAAGCCATTTTCATAAATGGCGCTTTTGCCAAGCCTATGCCATGCTCACCGCTAAGAGTTCCGCCAATCTCAATAGTCATCTTAAAAATCTCTTCAATTGCTTTATAGCCAATCTCCACTTGCTTGGGATCGCTGCCGTCCACCATGACGTTGGTATGCACGTTTCCATCGCCAGTATGCCCAAAGCAAGGGATTTTGACGTTGTATTTTTTGGCGATCTTCTCTACCTCTTCCAAGTATCTTGGCAGCTCGCTTCTTGGCACCGTCACGTCTTCGTTTATCTTCTTGCTGCCGTAAATGGTGATGCTTTGGCTTGCGTTGCGCCTTGCAAACCAGATGTCAGCCGCTTCCTTTTCATCTTTTGCTATGCGAAATTCGCTTGCGCCATTTCCCTTGAAAAACTTTTCAAGCAACGCTATCTGATAATCGATCTCCTCTTCCACGTTGCCATCAATGTCGCTAATGAGAATCGCTCCGGCATCCGTTGGCAAGCCTTTGTGAAATTTTTCTTCCACAGCTTTGATGGTGAGATTATCCAAAAACTCCATTGCCACAGGGTTTGCTCCGCCAGCGAGTGATTTATACACTGCATTCATCGCTTGCGTAACCGTTGGGAAAACGCCCATGACCGTTTTGGTAAGGCGCGGTTTGGAGAGGAGTTTGAGCGTAATTTCCGTGATGACTGCCAAAGTCCCTTCGCTTGCTATTAAGATACCAGCGACATTGTAACCTGCTACGTCTTTGATTGTTTTCTTGCCAGCTCGAATAATATCCCCGTTTGGCAGCACGGCTCTTAGTGCCATGACGTAATCTTTGGTAATGCCATACTTTGCCGCTCTCATGCCACCAGCGTTTTCTGCAACATTGCCACCAATGGTGGAATACTCTTGGCTGGCAGGATCTGGCGGATAGAAAAGACCTAGTTTTTCCACTTCACGCTGCAGCTCTTTATTGATGACTCCTGGTTGCACTACCGCTACCATGTTTTTGGTATCGATCTCCAAAATTTTATTCATATATTTTTCCACCGCCAATACTACGCCACCACTAACCGGCAGAGCTCCACCCGTAAAGCCGCTGCCGGCACCTCTGGGCACCACAGGGATCTTTCGTTCGTTGCAGTAGCGTAAAATCTGGCTTACATCCTCTTCGTTGCGTGGAAAAAGCACGGCTTCTGGCTCAAAATGCTCTCTCGTGGCATCATAGGAGTATGCGAGCCTGTGGGGTTTGTCGTCTTTGACGTTCTCTTTTCCAAGAATCTCTTGAAATTTTTTTATATCTTTTTTTTCTATCATTTTTGCTCCATCAAGCTTTTGTAGTACGCATCGTAGTTTTGAATCTCTTTTTTACCAAAAAAATCAAAAATCGAGCTTTCGATCTCTTTTAGACGCGAATAGAAAGGAAGTTTTATATTTTCGCCCAGGCTTCCTACTTGGAGGCTTCCAATTTGTTGGAAGCTGTAACAATCTACGATAGCGCTGCCATCTTTGAAAGCTATGTAGATTTTGGCTAGGGCGTATTTGTTGCAAAAGTTTTTGAAATCTTCGCGTGATGGCACAGGATGCTTGGCTTTTGAGAGCTCGGTTGCGAAGAGATCGGGATGTAAAGTCTCCTCCTCTATCTTGTTGGCGATCGCTTGGTAGGTAGCAAGATTTGGTGCAATGATGAGCGCTCTATCATACAGATAGCCCAAAATCACCTCATCACCCTTTTGTGGCAGCGTTTTTGGGCGTGGCAATGCATCTTGAGCCAACGCGTCAAAGACTTCAAAGCGAATGGTATCGACCCCCGTTACAATTGCGCGAGCCACGATACTTGCGTGCTTTTTATCGTAATGGTGTATAACGATGCCGCTCGTACCTATTGGATAGGAGGTTGGATGGATTTTAGCACCGTTTTGATTGATGGATACTATTTCATTGGCAAATAGGAATGAACCAAAGAGTAAAAAGATAATAAGTCGTTGCAATGAAGCTCCTTTTAGCTTTTTTATAATGATACCAAAGATTTTTGCCTAGATTATTTTAGCGCCGAAAAGGAATAAGGATTTAAGGGGTTTTTGGATAAAATTTATTCCTTTTTATCAAATGGAGGTTGGAGCGTGAGATTTGCGTGGCTTTTCCTTGTTGCGGTATCGCTTTTTGGTAGCACAATCGTGCAGCAGCAGTGGCAAAAAGGGGAGACGTTACTGAGCTTTTTCAAAAGATACGATATCCCCGTGCGCATCTACTACGATCTCGATAGAGAAGACAAAGAACTCGCAGACGAGATACGAGCGGGCGTGAAATATTTCGCGATTTTTGACGATGCCAATGCCACGCTGCTGCATCTGTTGGTGCCCATTAACGAGGAATTACAGCTACATCTAGCCAAGACGAAAAAGGGATACAAGCTCGATTTCGTACCGATTTTTTATCAGAATCTGCACGATGAGTTTGGGCTGCGTATCGAGTCCAATCCTTATAGCGAAATTTTGTGCAAGAGCAAGAATCTCAGGCTCGCGCACGAGTTTGTTGCGGCATTCAAAAATAGTCTCGATTTTTCCCATTCCATCCGAAAAGGGGATCGCCTAGCTATCATTTATAACCAAAAGATCCGCTTGGGCGATCTTTTTGGGATGCCAAAGATTGAAGCGGCAGTGGTGGAGACGCGAGGCAAGAAAAATTTCGTTTTTAACTACAATGGACGCTATTACG
This sequence comes from Nitratiruptor sp., assembly GCA_015494535.1. Classification (GTDB taxonomy): domain Bacteria; phylum Campylobacterota; class Campylobacteria; order Campylobacterales; family Nitratiruptoraceae; genus Nitratiruptor. The sequence continues at coordinate 10,272 of WGBC01000039.1, forward strand.
ACGAACATGGCAAAGAGTTGGAGAGTTTTTTGCTCAAGCGCCCAGTGAGAAACGCTAGGATTACCTCTCGCTTTACACTCAGGCGCTGGCACCCGGTTTTGCACAGATACAGAGCCCATTTGGGTGTAGATTTTGGAGCCAGGCGCGGCACACCGGTGATGGCTGCTGGTAGTGGAAAGGTAGTTTTTGCTGGAAGAAAGGGTGGCTATGGCAATGTGGTTATCATCGCCCATCGTGACGGGTACAAGACTCTTTATGCGCATCTGTCCAAATTTCGCCGGGGCATCAGGCGTGGCAAATATGTGCGTCAAGGGCAAGTTATCGGCTATGTGGGCAGTACAGGTCTGAGCACAGGGCCACATCTGCATTTTGGCCTTTATAAAAACAATCGCCCCATCAACCCTTTGCGGGTGGTGAGAATCACGAAAAGCAGGCTTACTGGGAAGCAGCTAAAAAGCTTTAAAAAGGTGGTGCAAGAGTATAAAAAGCGTTTGGAAAAACTTTTAGAAGAGCAGAAGAAGCCAAAAGTTTTGGATTTGGTACAAGAGAAGCTATGGTGTGAAGGAGGGGAACGTGCAAAAGGATGAGTTATTAAAAGTAAGGCATATACTGGAGGCTGAGCTAAAAAGTGGTGAAATAGCGCTGCATCCATCAGAGATTGCTGCCTATTTGAAATATCTATACAACGAAGATAAAGATGAATTCTACGCTTTTTTGCAAAAATTGCCCGAAGATATTTTGGGTGAGGTGCTACTAGAACTTCCAGAATCTATCAAAGACGATGCGATCGAGAGCCTATCGGTCAAAAAGCTTGCTCATGCCGTGGAGGAGCTTGATAGCGACGATGCGGTGGATCTGGTCAAAGACATCGAAGACGTCAATGAGCAGCTAGAGCAGCAAGTCCTTGCAAATATCGACGAGGAGTATAAAGAAGAAATCGAAACCCTCAGCCACTACGATGAGGGGCTTGCTGGGGCGTATATGCAAACGGAGGTCTTCAAAGCCTACGAAGATGAGCAGATAAAAGACGCTATAGAGAGGCTGAGAAAACTCAAGGAAGAGGGTGAACTTTCCAACGTCCACCAAGTTTATGTGGTGGATAAAAATGAAAAGCTCAAGGCTATCATCCCCTTGGAGGATTTGATCCTTTTTGATTTTAACAAGCGTTTCAAGGATGTGATCGAAGACAAGAAGTACGAGCCTTTGACAGTTAGAGCTGATGAACCGATAGCTGATCTAATTAAGAAGTTCGAAGATTATGATTTGGCGGTGGTGGCTGTAGTTGATGATGAAGGAAGGCTTCTTGGGCGAATCACGTCAGACGACGTAATCGATTTGATCGAGGATCAAGCGACCGAGCAGATTTATAACCTCGCAGGCGTTGAGGATGAGGTAGAAGAAGAGGGTGATATCAAAGAAATCACCAAAAAGCGCGCCTGGTGGTTGCTCATCAACCTTGGCACCGCGATATTGGCCTCTTTCGTGATTGGGCTATTTGATGAGACTATCCAAAAATACGTGGCTTTGGCAGTGCTTATGCCGATAGTCGCCTCCATGGGTGGCAATGCCGGCACGCAAACGCTCACGGTTGTGGTGCGTAAGCTAGCCCTTGGTGAGATTGACTGGCAAAACGCTAAAAAGGCGCTCTTGCAAGAGACGCTTATTTCCCTTTTGAATGGATTTATCTTTGCCGTTGTGATGGGGGCGATCGCTTGGGTGTGGTTTGACGATCACCTTTTGGGCGTGGTGATCGCCATAGCAATGGTGATCAATCTCTTGGCTGCCGGATTTTTTGGAGCGGTCATTCCGCTCTTTCTTAAGAAAATCGGGCAAGATCCGGCAGTGGGAAGCTCAGTGCTGCTCACGACCGTTACGGATGTGGTGGGGTTTTTCGCCTTTTTGGGACTTGCAAAAGTAATGTTGGTACACTGAAATGATCAAAGAGACCAAGACTCTCAAAAATCCAAAGTTTATCGAGCCGGTCGAAATAATTTATGAACAAAGCGGCAAGCTGAAGCGCTGGGAGGCAGTGAAGGCACACGATAGCGTGGCGGTGCTGCTCTATTATTCTAAAAAGGATGCCTTCGTGCTGGTCAAGCAGTTTCGCCCAGCCCTCTATCTGCAGCAAGGACTGCCCTTTAGCTACGAGCTTTGTGCGGGGATTGTGGATAAGGATCTGAGCCTTGAACAAATCGCCATCGAGGAGGTGGCCGAGGAGACAGGTTTTGTGGTGGAGAGCCTGCATAAAATCACCTCGTTTTACACTTCCGTTGGATTTGCGGGCTCCAAGCAGACGCTTTTTTATGCAGAAGTGACGCATCAAATTAGTGAGGGTGGCGGGGTAGAAGATGAAGAGATAGAGGTGGTCTATCTGCCACGAAGCGAAGCGCGAGAGTTCATGTATGACGAGTCCAAGCCAAAGACGCCCGGATTGCTTTTTGCGTTGTGCTGGTGGTTTGAATCAAAATCGATTGACCGTTAGTTTGGAAAACTTCTCCACATACTCCCAAAAAGCCTCTTTGAGCTTTGGATCGATATTCAGATCCTCCAAAGCCTCTTGCATCGTGCCAAGCCACTCGATCCTGGCCCTTTCATCTATCGTGAAATCTTTGTGAAACTCGATCATATATTCATTAAGATTTTCTACATCCTCATATACCGCAGGACCTCCGCAGATTTGGATGAAAAACTGAGTGTTTTTCTCTTTGATTTTAGCAAACTCCTCTTCATCTTGTGGGAAGAAGTGCGCAATGTTGCTTTCATAGATACGATCATAAAAATCGTACATAAATTTTCGCATGCCCTCAACTCCACCAACAGCTTCAAGGAACTCTTTTGGCGGGTTTCTGAACTTTACCTCTTCGCCAGGAATGGTATCTGTGATGTTGTATTTCATTTCATATCCTTATCGCAATATCGTTGTAGTAGCTCATTGTACGCATCGATTCTTCGATCGCGAAAAAATGGCCAGATGTCGCGCACCTGTTTTGTCCTATCAAAAGATATTTCCACTTGCAAAGTAATCTCTTCGCTCTCATTGGCACGCGCCAAAATCTCTCCTTGCGGCCCGCACGCAAAGCTATTGCCCCAAAAGCGAATGCCATTTAAGCATCCGCTTGGATCTTTTTCAAAGCCTACTCTATTGACGCTAAGTAGAGGCAATCCATTGGCTATGGCGTGGGAGCGCTGGATTGTAACCCATGCATCCAGTTGGCGCTCTTTTTCATCTTCGCTATCCTCATCAAACCAACCGATAGCAGTAGGGTAGATGAGTATTTGTGCTCCTTTAAGCGCCATGATCCTTGCAGCCTCTGGAAACCATTGATCCCAGCACACAAGCACGCCTAGTCTTCCCACGCTTGTATCGATTGGTTCAAAGCCAAGATCGCCAGGCGTAAAGTAGAACTTCTCGTAAAATCCCGGATCGTCAGGGATATGCATTTTTCGATATTTCCCAGCGATTTTGCCCTTATCAAAAACCACGGCTGTGTTGTGATAGAGACCTGCAGCGCGCTCTTCAAAAAGACTTGCAACCAAAACAATCTCTTTTTCTTCACTCACCCAGCGCCAAAACTCCACGTCCGTGGCAAACTCGCTGGCAAGAGCGAAATTTTCGGTATCTTCGCTTTGGCAAAAGTAGGGGCCTTGATGGAGTTCTTGCAAAACAACAAGCTTGGCATCTGGGGCGCTTTCTATGAGCGAGAGGGTGCGTTCGATCGTGGTTTTTTTGTTTTGGTGAAATTTTTGCTGAATGAGGGCTGCTTTCATTTTGATCCTTTAAAAAAGAGTAAAAAGATAAAACTTGCTAGCAAAATGATAGCGGCAGTTGCGGAAATGTCAAAGAAATAGGCTATCCATAAGCCAGCTACGATGAGCAAAAATGCGATTACCCCAGAGACCACCATCATGGCCTGCACGCTTTTTGTAAGCTTCTCGGCGATAAACGGTGGGATGCTAAAAAGGGCAATCACCAAAATAAGTCCAAAAGATCGGATGCTCATGACGATGGTAAGGGCAATGAGCACAAGTATGAGCGTGTGGATCATTTTGACGGGCAGATTCCTGGCTATGGCGAACTCTTTGTCGTAGGCGATGGCAATGATGTAGTGAAAGTATCGCAACGTAAAGAGCAGCACTATAATATCCACTACAATCATATAGTAGAGATCGCTAGAGGGAACTAGCAAAATATCCCCAAAAAGATAGGCTAAAAGATCGCTATGGTATCCGGGAGTGAGATCGCTAAAGATAATCCCAAGGCTCATGCCCACAGCCCAAATAACACTTATGAGAATATCAAGTCTTTTGGGTTCTTTGAAGGTCAAAAAGGCTAGCAGCAGCGCCAAAGCTAGGGCAAAGAGGGTAGTGGAAAGCAATAGCGGTAAAGAGAAATATAGAGCCAATCCCACGCCTCCATAGCTGCCATGGGCGATGCTTGCCGCTAAGTAGTTATAGCGGTTGATGAGCATGATTGAGCCAATGATGCCGATAGCGACGCTAAGCAGAGCTGCAGCAATGAGGGAGTTGCCAAAAAGATCAATGATTGCAAGCATGTTCGCCTCCCAGCTGCTCAAAAAGCTCCATCTCGCAAAAGTGCCCCTCTTTTGGTTTGATGTCGATGTCGATATACTCATGGATATAGAGTTTGCGGTTGATATAAAATACCCGATCCACACCTTGCAAAAGGATATTTATATCGTGGCTGACGACGATTTTAGTGAGATTAAGCTCTTGCAAAAGCTGATAGATCTCTTTTTGCGTTTTAAAATCCACGGCCGCCGTTGGCTCATCAAGTATAAGGATTTTTGGCTTTGTTGCCAGGGCTCTGGCCAAAAGCACTCTTTGGCGCTCTCCGCCAGATAGCTCACCGATCTTTTTATCCAGCAAGTGCGCGATGTGAAGGTTTTGGGCGAGGGACTCAAGAATTTGAAAATCTTTATCACTGAAACCTCGCTTTTTAGCGCTAAGCCTGCCTTGCAAGATCACTTCTCTTGCTTGCAGGGGAATATCGAGATTGAAGTGAATGTTTTGGGGCAGGTAGCCAATGAGTTCTCTGCTCTTATCTGGCGTTGTATTATAGATTTCAATTTTGCCTTTTGTGGGAGTTAGCAGTCCCAAAAGCAGTTTCACAAAAGTGCTCTTTCCTCCGCCGTTAGGACCGATGATAGCGATATACTCATTGTCTGTAATAGTAGCGCTAATATCTTCTAAGACGTACTCTTTGTCGTAGCGAAAGTAGAGGTGATCTATTTTAATGGCTGATTGCATCTGCTAGACTCTTTAGGCTTTTTTGCCAATCGTATGCCAAGGGATCGATGACAACCACCTTGGCACCAAGTTTTTGTGCTATGATTTTTGCTGATCGTTTGGGAAATTGGGGCTCGATGATGACCTTCTTGATGCCTTTTGCTTTGGCTTTTTGCAAAAGCTTTAACAAATCTTTGATCTTTGGTTCTTTACCCTCCTGTTCGATGGCGATTTGCTCTAAATTGTAGCTTCTTGCAAAGTAGCCAAAGGATGGGTGAAACACTAAAAAAGATCTATTTTTTATGCCTATGAGTTTGGTATAGATCTCTTTGTCTAGCGCAAGAGTTTCTTTGGCGAAACGCTCGTAATTATTGAGATAAAGATCTTTATGCGCAGCATCGATTCGTAAGAGGGTGTCGAGCATGCTTCTTGCTATTTGAATTGCTAAGTTTGGCGCAAGCCACACATGGGGATCGAGACCGCTATGGCGGTGATCTTCATGATCGTGAGCTTCATGGTGGTGCGCTTGCATGGGGTAGAGGCGGATATATTTGGTGGTATCGATAAGTTTGAGGTTTGGGTTAGTGCTTGTGATGCGAGAAATGTTTGCTTTTTCAAAAGGCACGCCAATTGTAAAGTAGTACGCAGCTTTTTTGATTATTTGCAAGTCTGATGGCTTGAGGCTATAGGTGGCTGGGCTCGCTCCTGGCGGGATGAGGGTTTTGACCTGGAAATTATTGCCAACAAGCTGCTCTAAAAAGTATTTTTGCGGCAATATGGATACTAACAAAGTCTCTTTGGCATAGAGAGAAAAAGTAAAGAGTAGCAGCAAAACTATTCGCATTCTTTTCCTTTAAAACAGATTCATACAGCTACAGTGAATCGAACCATGCTGGCGCAATAGCATCGATGCGTCAAGAGCAATGACGTCGCGATTAGGGAATAATCTTTTCATAATCTTGAGTGCCTCATCGTCGTTGCTATCTTGGTATGTGGGCACGATTACCGCGCCGTTTATTATAACAAAGTTGGCATAACTTGCCGGAAGCCTCTCATTATCGTAATATTTTGCGCTCACCCAAGGAAGGGGTATGGTTTTGTAGCCAAAGGAGTTAATTTGGCGCTCCATTTTCTTTAGCTCTTCATAGTGCTCGTCATTTTCATCGCATGCGATGTAGGCGATGGTGTCGGGGGAGGTGAATCTGGCAAGCATATCGATGTGGCCATCCGTATCGTCTCCCTCCAAGTAGCCAAAATCGAGCCAAAAGATTTTTTGTAGGCCAAAGGTTTGCTTAAGAAAGCTCTCTATTTGGTTTTTGTTAAGTTGCGGGTTGCGGTTTGCCTCAAGAAGGCACATAGAGGTCGTCAGCAAAACGCCCTCTCCGTTGCTATCGATACTGCCGCCCTCTAACACAAAGCCAATCTTTGTAGTTTGAAAGACTCTTCTATTGACGAGATTGTCATGGTTGGCGCCGTATTTGAGCCCCCAGCCGTTAAACGTGAAGTCAAGCAGGTGAAATCTGCCTCTATCATCTTGCACGGAGATTGGTCCATAGTCTCTCACCCAAGTATCGTTGGTGGGAACATCGATAGTTTTGATGGCGTGTTTGGCAGGCTTGAAGGAGAACTCTCTTTGGGTGAGAATGATAAGATCTTGATAGTGGCTGACGATATCGATAAATTCGTTATAAAACTCCTCTATCTCATCAAGATACGCTGCCCAGTCGCTCTTTTCGTGCGGATATGCGATAAGCAGCGCCCTTTGCCTCTCCCACTCA
>WGBC01000040.1 GCA_015494535.1 Nitratiruptor sp.
ATGCCTGCGGTGACTCTTTGGACTATCATCGATGGCGGCAAAATCTCAAAAGCTTCTAGGAGTGTAGCGATATACTCCTCTTGCGAGATTGGCGTGAATTTTCCTTTTTGATAATCAATAGCCAAAGCGGTGTTTTTCACTACATAGAGTGGGTGGATCTTTATAGCGTCTATCCCCCATTCTACAGCTTTGGCCACGGTTTCGAGTATCATGGATCGATTCTCTCCCGGCAAACCAAAAATCACGTGCCCGCACACCAAAAGCCCTTTGTCTTTGCTTCTTTTTATCCACTCCTCTACGTTTTTGCTATTATGCCCTCTGTTGATGCGCTCAAGCGTTTCATCAAAGACACTCTGTATCCCATACTCGATCCAAACTTCATGATTTTTGGATAAATCTACCAGATAATCTAAAATCTCTTCCGTGACGCTATCGCTGCGGGTACCAATACTAAGCCCTATGCAATCCTTTTGCTCCAAAGCATGCTCGTACAGCCTTTGCAATGTTGCAAGAGGAGCATAAGTATTGGTAAAGGCTTGGAAATATGCCAGAAACTTCTTATACCCTTTTTGGCGATAGTAGTTGGCAGTAGCATTGTATTGAAAATCTATCTCTTTGAGTTGGCGATCAAGCAAAGGATTTGCGGCGCTATCGGGATTGAGATAGAATTTTTTACTGCGCGCCAAATTGGGAGCAAAAGACTCGTTTTCACAAAACGTACAGCCCCCTTTGGCTACCCTTCCATCGATATTGGGGCAGGTAAAGCCCGAGAGCCCCAAGGGGATCTTCTTGACTTTCGTTTTGAATTTTTTTCGACAATATCTACCAAACGTGAGTATCTCTCTCAATCGATTCCTTAATTCTTTAATGGCACTGGATAATTGCCATCAAAACATGCCATACAATAACTTAAATCATTGCCAACGCTGCGAAGTAGTCCATCGATTGAAAGATAGGCTAACGTATCTGCCCCGATATATTTTCTCGTCTCTTCTACGCTGTAGCGTGAGCTTATAAGCTCCTCTTTCGTGGGTGTATCTACGCCATAGTAGCATGGCCCCGTAGTAGGTGGCGCGGAGATTCTCATATGCACTTCTTTGGCTCCAAACTCTTTGAGGATGTTGACGATCTTTTTACTTGTAGTCCCACGCACAATACTGTCGTCTATTACCACAAGACGCTTGCCCTTAATCACATTTTTAATGGGATTAAGCTTCATCTTGACTTTGAGATCGCGAATGGCTTGCGTTGGCTCGATAAAGGTTCTGCCCACATAGTGGTTACGAATGATGCCTAGCTCAAACGGTATCCCACTCTCCTCTGCATAGCCGATTGCCGCAGCCACGCCGCTATCTGGCACTGGCACTACCATATCGGCATCCACCGGATACTCTTTGGCAAGCTCTCTACCCATTGCTTTTCTTAGCTCATAGACGCTTTTTCCAAAGATGTTGCTATCGGGCCTAGCGAAGTAGATATATTCAAATATACACTTATGAGGAGTAGGCTCAAAGACTTGAATGCTTCTAAGCTCGCCCTCTTCAAAGACCACCATCTCACCTGGCCTAATATCGCGCACAAACTCAGCTCCAATCAGATCAAAAGCGCACGTCTCACTAGCCACCACCCAACCATCGCCAAGCTTGCCAAGGGATAGTGGACGAAAGCCATGAGGATCGCGCACCGCGAACATCTTCTTGCGGCTAAGAATTATAAGCGAATATGCTCCCTCTATTTGCTGCAGGGCCTCGATGATACGATCGTAGAGGTGCTCTTTTTGGCTTCTTGCAATGAGATGGATAAGGTTTTCCGTATCCATGAAGGTTTGGAAAATGGCACCTTCTTTGATGAGCTTTTTTCTCACCTCTTTTGCGTTGGTGAGATTGCCGTTGTGCACGACGGCAATCTGTCCAAGATCGTAGCGCGCAAAGATGGGCTGCGCATCTAGTACCGAATCTTCGCCTGCTGTAGAGTAGCGCGTATGCCCTACTGCGCTGCTACCGGTGAGTTTGGAGAGTTTGTCTTCGTTGAAAACTTGCGTCACAAGGCCTCTGCCTTTGACGATATGGATGCGCTCTTTGTCACTACTTGCAATTCCGGCAGCCTCTTGGCCTCTGTGCTGCAAAGAAAAGAGCCCAAAATAGGCATATTTTGCGGCTTCTGGTACATTATATAGACCAATGACGGAACACATCTTACAATCCTAAGCACTCATCTATTGTATATAGGCCTGGTTCTTGGCTTACCACCCACTTAGCGGCCCTGATGGCCCCTTTGGCGAAGGTGTCCCTACTAGTGGCTGTGTGATTGAGCTCCAAAAACTCTCCTTCATTATAAAAACCCACTGTATGACGTCCTACAATATCTCCACCTCTTAGGGCAAAAACGCCAATCTCATCTTTCGTGCGTTCGCCTATATTGCCATCTCTGCCACTGACTCGCACCTTATCAAGCTCCAGCCCCCTGGCATTTGCCGCAAACTCCGCCAAAGTCAGAGCAGTGCCGCTGGGAGCGTCTTTTTTGTATCTGTGATGCATCTCCACAATCTCAATATCAAAATCTCTGAGCTTTTCGCTGGCGATACTCACAAGTCTTTTCAAAATAGCGATACCCAAGCTCATATTGGTGGCATACAGAACCGGCGCTTTTTGGCTTAGCTCTTTCAAAAGATTCATCTGATGATCATTAAGCCCCGTGGTGCCGCTTACAAGAGGCTTGGGAGTGATGAGTAGCTTTTCAAGAAGTGCTTGCGTACCCTCTGGCAGCGTAAAATCGATAATCACCTCGCTATTTTCTATCAATGTATCCAGATTGTTCGTCACCATAGCCCCTGGCACATCCAAAGAGATCCCCTCAAGCACGTGTACCGCGCTCACTTTGGCCACTTCATCATTTTGCAAATTTTTGATAAGTAGGCTTCCTACTCTTCCACTTCCACCATAGATACCAACGTTTAACATAATCTAAAATCCTCCCCTAAATCTTCGATATAGCTTATTGCACTAATGGCTGCCGTGGCACCATCTCCTGCAGCGCAGACCACCTGTTTGGAGGCATCACTCCTCACATCTCCCGCCGCAAAAAGCCCAGGCACGCTGGTACGCATCCTCAGATCCACAACAACCTCTCCCCACTCATTCACCTCACATAAAAAGCTTCCATCCTCTTGTTTAAGCACCTCGTTGTTTACATGCATACCTACAAAGACAAAAATCCCCGGCACCTTAAGATCGATCTCTTTGCCATCTTGCTCTACTATAACACCTTGCAATCCCATGGCGTCGCCATAGGCTTTTTTGATAGTGGCATTTAGAATAAGCTCTATTTTGGGATTGTCTTTGACTCTTTTCACAGTTGAAGGGGCGGCGCGAAACTTGTCTCGTCTGTGAATGAGATAGACCTTTTTGGCTATATTGGATAGAAAAAGCGCCTCTTCCAAGGCAGTGTCCCCTCCTCCAAGGACTGCCACTTCTTTATTTTTATAAAAAAAACCATCGCAAGTGGCACACGTGCTCACACCTTTGCCAAAAAACTCATCTTCACCCTCAAATCCCGCTCTTTTTGGGGTGCTGCCAGTGGCTACGATGACGCTTTTCGCCTTTTGCACTTCACCATTGGCCAATGTAATCAAAAAGGTATCTTGACACTTGCCAACTCTCACAACCTCTTGCATCTCATGCCTTAGACCAAAGCGCATAGCCTGCTTAGGCCAGCACTCCATCAGTTCCATACCCGTTACGATCTCACAAACCCCAGGATAGTTCTCCACTTCGCTGCTTTGCGTAATCTGGCCTCCGGGCAGCCCCTTTTCGTACATGATAACGTTTTGCAAACCGCCTCTGGTGGCATACAAACCGGCAGTGAGTCCTGCAGGGCCTCCGCCGATTATCGCAAGGTCGAGCATGGTATTCCTTTGGAGCGAAGAGTTAGCAATGAAGAAGAGCCTTCCCCATTGCTCACCCTTATCGGGGAGAGACCCCGATTAGCCAAGAAGCGCGTCAAGTTTTTGTTTGAAAGCCTCTTTGCTTGCGGCACCGATCATCTGATCTACCAACTGGCCATCTTTGAAAAAGAGGATAGTAGGGATAGATCTGATACCATATTTGATAGCAATATCTTGCTCTTCGTCAGTATTGACTTTTGCAATTGTCGCTTTTCCCTCGTACTCTTCAGCCAATTCGTCGATAATTGGAGCAATCATTCTACAAGGCCCGCACCAAGGTGCCCAGAAATCAACCATTACTACACCATTTTTGATTGTTTCATCAAAATTTGATGCATTCAATTCAATATATTTTCCCATACTTTTCTCCTTATGTTTTTTATCTTCAGGGGCTATAATTATACTAACTTTTCCTTAACACTATATTGAAATATTTTCTATGAGCTCTATTTTGTCTCCATGCAAAACAATTGCATCCATCTGGTAAGGAAGTTCGATCCTCTTGCTATAGAGGAAAAAGCGGATTGTCTTTTGGAGTTTTTGCATCTTTTGCAGTGTAATATTTTCCAATGGATTCTTGACAAGCGAGGCTTTCACCTCCACAAAATGCAGTACGCCATCTTTTTGTGCAATAATATCGATCTCGCCAAATCGTGAATGAAAGTTGCGCTCAATTATCTCATAGCATAAATCCTGCAGATATTTAGCAGCCTTCTCTTCTGCCCTATTGCCTATCTCTCTGCTGATTTTGCCCATCAAAGAACTTTCACTTTAATGCTTTTAAATCTCGCGGTCTTGACAAACTCATCCGCCTCGTCGCCAAAAACATAGTTAATGTGGCTTTTGGCATGGTGAAAAGTGGTATAGAGGGTTCCTCGCTTGAGAGCTTTTGAAAATTTAATTTTGAGTGGATGGGTACGTCCATACTTGCTAACAAGCACCACCCTCTCTTTTCCCTCGAAAAACTCCCTATCCTTTTCGCTCACAAGCAATATATCCTCTTGATGCCTTTTGGCCAAACTCTCGCAAGCTTTTGTTTGTGCTGCATTGTTGTAGTGAGCGAGTATGCGTCCAGTGGTGAGATAGAAGTGAGGATCTCTTTTTTGCAAAAGCTCTTTGAGCATGCCTCTTAGCTCATATCCTTTGTAGCGAAATCTGCCAAACCCATCTTTGGTACGAAATTGCGTAGTATGTAAAATTGGCGTATCGCTCTCATTGACTGGCCACTGCAGACCCTCCAAGCGCTTTTCTCGTAGTTTCTCGTAACTAGCTCCGGCAAAACGATCGCTTGCAACACGCCGCACTTCGTCCCATATCTCTTGGCTTGAATCATAAGTAAAATCGCTTTTAAAATATTTGGCGATATTGCAAATCACCTCCCAGTCATCTGGAAGATTCGAGTCTATAAGCGGGGTCGAGAGATGCAGTCTACGCTCGGCATTGACATAGACCCCCTCTTTTTCATACGCACTCTTGACGCCAAAAATCACATCGGCATACTTCGTGATCTCATTGGGAAAAATCTCGTTGACCACCAAAAGTTCCAAACTCTTTAGCGCCTCTTTGATTTTGTTTTGGTTCGGATGGATATGGGCTATATCCTCGCCCATATTGAAAATCGCACGAATCTCTTTTTTGATTGCGGCCTCAATTATATCTGGTGTCATGAGCCCTTCGACTTCTGGCTTTTTGTAATCTGGCAAATAGTAGGGCAGCATCCCCATATCGCACGTGCCTTGCACGTTGTTCTGGCCTCGAAGGGGCATAAGTCCTGCACCCTTTTTGCCAATATTGCCCGTAAGCATCGCAAGGTGCGTAATCGCCATCACCGCGTAACTGCCATCTATATGCTCGGTCACGCCCAATCCCCAAAGAATCAAACTTTTTTTGTGTGCGAGATCGTATGCCACCTCTTCTATTTTTTGTGGCAGATCTTCGTAGCCTCTAATGTGAGCAAGCAGCTCTTTATCGCTATATTCATCATTTAACAGAGCCTCCTTGTACTCCTCATACCCCACGCAGCGCTTTTTAATAAACTCTTTATTCTCCCAGCCATTTTCTATAATAGTCCTAGCTATCATATTCAAAATCATCAAATTTGTTTCAAACGGAATAGAGAGTTGCCTTGTAGCAAAACGGCTAAGGGTGATTTCTCTTACGTCAATGACACTCAGACTCACCCCCTCTTTCACCACATCCAAAATCCTGTTGGCTACGATTGGGTGGGCTTCTGTAGTGTTGGAGCCGATGACGAGCAGATTTTCGCAGGCGTAGATATCGTCGAACGGATTGGTGGCTGCTCCCTCTCCGATAGTAGCGCGCATACCTTTGAGACTTGGAGAGTGGCAAACCCTCGCGCAATTATCCACATGGGGACTGCCTATCACCTCTCTTGTGAATTTTTGAAACAGGTAACCACTCTCACAGCTCGTCCTAGCCCCTCCGATAGCAGCAAAACTTTGCGCTCCATACTGGGCAATAATAGATTCGAGTTTTTTGGCTACGACTTTGTAGGCATCTTCATAAGCTATAGAAAAGTGTTCGCTATCCAATTCTTGCAGCGCGACACCATTGAAAAGTTCGCCATTGTTGTCAACAAAGCTCTTCTTCACAAGCGCTTGGGAGAGCCGCTCGGGATGGTAGAGGTATTGCCAGCCATATTTGCCCTTGATGCAAAGCTTGCCTTGGCTCACTACACCTTTTGGATCGGCATAAAAGCCAGTAATCTTGCCATTTTCTACTTTAGCTACTACATCGCACCCTACACCACAATAGGTGCAAACGCTTTGAAGCTCCATCTACTCTCCCCAAAACTTTTTCTTATGATACTAACAAATGATTAAAGAGGAGAAAAAGTTTTAAATTACTCCTCTATTCTAATCATAACCGGCTCTTCTTTGATGAAATTTTGCTGCGTGAGTTCATGCAAGGCTTTTTGGATATCTTTTTCCATACATTTGTGAGTAGATAGTAGCAGATTGGCAAGATCGCCAGAGGATGGCTTTTGAAGCATCGATTCTATAGAGATTGAAAATTCACCAAAAATCGTGGCGATTTTTGCTAAAATGCCTGGCCTATCCTCCACGACAAGGCGCAGGTAGTATTTGGCTTCGATGCGCTCTTTTGCAGCAAGCCTCATACCGCTCTCAAGTGGGCGCTTGAAGCCAAGCATAGGTGAGCATTTGCCACCTCGTGCTATATCGATAATATTGGAAATCACCGCGCTTGCAGTAGCGTCACCTCCGGCTCCGGGCCCATAATACATGGTCTCGCCCACCACGTCGCCAATAACGCTAATACCATTCATAACGCCGTCCACTTTGGCAATCATCTGTGATTTTGGCACAAGCGTTGGGTGTACGCGTAGTTCTACTTCATTGTTTTTTCTTCTAGCAATACTCAAAAGCTTGATGGTATAGCCAAACTCCTGGGCAAACTCGAAATCAAGCCTATCTATCTTCCTGATACCTTCAATCAAAATATCTTCTGGCTTCGCATCGATCCCATACGCAATACTTGCTAAAATTAGCAATTTATGCGCAGCATCGAACCCATCCACGTCAAAGGTAGGATCCGCTTCAGCGTAGCCAAGCCTTTGTGCCTCTTGCAACACCTCATCGAAACTCACCTGCTCTTGGGACATTTTTGTAAGAATATAGTTGCATGTGCCATTCATGATACCTAACAATGCTTCGATATGGTTGGCACTAAGCCCCTCTCGCAAAGCTTTGATGATAGGGATCCCACCTGCCACGCTGGCTTCAAACTCGAAAGGCAGATCGTCAGCCAGCTGCTGCAATTCGTAGCGGTGATAGGCAAGCAGCGCTTTGTTTGCCGTGACAACCGCTTTTTTGTTCTGCAACGCTCTTTTAACTATAGCAAATGCCTTATCTACGCCACCCATGAGTTCCACGACTACATCGATATTGGGATCATCTGTCACTTCGAAAGGGTCGGTAGTGAGAGGTATATCGATATCGCGAGGCTTGGAGATATCGCGTACCACGCCTTTTGCTACCTCTATCTGCTTACCAGCCCTTGCCCAAATGATATCGCGATTTTTTTGTAAAATTTTGACGACACTGCTTCCTACCGTCCCAACGCCTATGATACCGACTCTTATCATCCCTCACCCTTATAGTTTTTCAAAAACTTCTTGATATTTTTCGCAGCTTGCCTGATACGCTTTTCGTTTTCAATAAGCGCGATACGCACATACTCCTCGCCCCCATCGCCAAAGCCTATGCCTGGGCTCACCGCTACTTTAGCTTCGGTTAGCAGCTTTTTGGAAAATTCCAGGCTTCCCATCTCACGCAGCTCCTGTGGAATTTTCGCCCATACGAACATAGTGGCCTTTGGCTTGGTTATCTGCCAACCAGCCCTGTCAAAGCTCTCTATCAAAACATCGCGCCTCTTTTCGTACTTTTGGCGAATCTCCTCCACACAGTCTTGCGGACCATTGAGCGCCACGGTAGCAGCCACCTGAATAGGTGTGAACATCCCATAATCGATCCAGCTCTTTATCTTTTGTAGCGCACCTACCAGCTTTTTGTTGCCAACCACGAAGCCTACACGCCAACCAGCCATATTGTAGCTTTTTGAAAGTGTAAAACTCTCTATCGCCACATCTTTCGCCCCCTCGACCGCGAGGAGCGAAGGCGTCTTATACCCATCAAAGGTAAGATCTGCATATGCAATATCGCTAAGAATGTAGAAACGCTCTTTTTTAGCAATTTTCACAAGCTCTTTGTAAAACTCTGGCGTCACTGTGGCGGTGGATGGGTTGTGCGGGAAATTTACCACGAGATATTTTGGTTTTGGAAAAGCTTCATGAAAAGCCTTATGCAAATCTTTGAAAAACTGCTCCTCATCCACTTCGTAATGCTCATTGAATTTCAAGTACATCTTATGCACGCTGCCGCCAGCCAAAATAAAAGCGTATGAGTGGATTGGATAAGTAGGATCGGGCACGATGGCCACGTCACCTGGATTTGTAATAGCTTGCACCAGATGTACATACCCTTCTTTGCTTCCCATGGTAGCCACCGCTTCTGTCTCTGGGTCGAGAGCCACGCCATAGCGCCTCTCATACCAATTGCATATAGCAAGTCTTAGCTTGTATATACCCTTGCTAGCGCTATAGCCATGGTTTTTGGGCTTTTGGGCAGCTTCTATGAGCTTGTCGATAATATGCTGCGGGGCTGGGCCATCGGGGTTGCCCATGCTAAAATCGATAATATCCTCCCCAGCTCTTCTTGCAGCCATTTTAAGCTCATTGACCGCAGCAAAGACATATTTTGGAAGTCTCTCTATTTTATTAAAACGGATCTCATCAAACATTTAAATCCTTTATTGAACGAAAACATCCATACCATATTGCAAATTGTTGAGTGCAAATGTATCTGCAATTTTAATATAATAGCGCCCTTTTGGCAATTGAAGAACGACTTGTCGAAGCTGATTGGTTTTTCGCACCACTTCTATAGGCTCGAAACGCTCATCGAAAATGTAGAGCTTAGGATGCCAGTGTGCGCCTCTGGCGGCTCTGAAGACTATTTTCCTACCTCCCTCCACAGCAATCCAGACAGGACTGCGAATATTAGAAAAATGCAGTTTTGATTGAAGCTTTGGTGCAGCCAAAAATGCATTTGAAAAATCGATGATGTAGAGCCACCTATTGTTACTATGGGACAACGTAAGCACCTTCGCGCCATTTTTCTCAAAAAAGCGCATAATCTTTACAGGATCTGGCACCAAGGTACTGAAATATTTAACGCTCACAAACCCTCCATCGCTATCTTGTGCCATCTTTTCAATCGTATAGCCAAAAACCGTAGCTTCTTGCAGCGCGTCAAAAGCGAGCTTGAAAAACAGCGGAGTATGCGAATAGGTAACAAATTCTATGCTCTCTTGCTTTGGAGCAGTGTATTTTTGTGGGATGAGGCCCAATCTTTGCAAAGTTTTGACGACCTTGAGCATATCGATAGAGCCATTTTTATAAAAATGGGAACTGTTGGAGAAAATGGTATTGATAACGAGCCTATTTTGCTCATATTTCTGTTCGCCGATGATGGAGGCTACACGCTCTTGCAGACTTACGCCAAAAAGCAGCAGCGGCAAGAAAAGCAGTAGCACCCTTACCAATCTTTACCCCTATTGTGGAGTTTGAAAGTGTTGCGATCAATCACTTCTAACACGCCTGCGCGATAGATAAAGCGCATCTTTTTCGTGGAGTTGAAATCCTCTATTTCACCATCGCTATCGATTTGCAGTTTTCCATGCCCCGTAACGATGAGCTGATCTCGCGAGGTATTGAGCTCAACCGGCGAAGATGTGATGTAGTTTTTTCTTTTGAAGTTGTCAAGATAGATGATGCCAATCCAAAGCTTTCTTTTTGGGATGATGGTCACCTTTGGTAAGATAGCTTCACTGGAGATCGAAGATGAAGCGTTTTGCTCGTTTGCAACCGAGAGGTTTTCTTCTTGGGAAGCGCTTTGATCGGTTGTCGTTTCTTGCTCTTGTTCGCTGCTTTGGACTTGCGAGCTGTTCGCCTCGGTAACTGCGATAGCAGAGCTACTAGTAACTACGCTACTTACGGAAGAAGAGATGCTGGAAGAGATACTACTTGAAGAGAAAAACTCTTTTGGTGATGCATTCTGCACTGTTTCTTGCTCGGTGCTGTTATACCAATAGTATCCTCCAGCCCCAACCAGCAGCACCAGCATTATCTGCCATATAGGCAATCTTTTTTTCTCCACTACCCGCTCATGAATCTCAAAAGCATTTTGATAATCGAGCCGATCGCCAAAATACTCTTCAACTTTTTGGCGAAGTTCATCCAAATTGAGGCCAAGCTGACGCTCGATTATGGATATAAAACCTAAAGCTCTGCTTTTTGAACCAAGTCTCTTGAAGTTTTCCTCTTTGAGGTTGCGAATATTTTTTGGAGCTATGAAGGTCTTTTTGAAAATCTCCTCATCATCCATCTGCTTGAATTTCTCAAAATCACTCATCCCTCATCCTATCAATAAAGATCGCTGCGGCCGCCGCTACATTGAGCGAATCAAAGGGGCGTTTCATACTGATTTTTAGCTTTTCGTCACAACGCGAGAGCACTTTCGCTCCAATTCCCTCTCCTTCGCTGCCAAGTATTATCGCTCTTTTTTTATCAAACTTCACCTCTCGTACATCCACGCCGCTCATATCGGCGCAAAAGATCTCTGTTTGGCAATCTTTGAGCTCTTTTATCACATCAAATATATTGCTTCGCAAAGCTATAGGCAAATCCAGTGCCGCTCCGCTACTTCTTCTAATCACGCCTTCCATTTGCAATGAGCCAATGCCGCTAAGAATTAGTCCATCGGCTCCCAGGGCGTAAGCGCTTCGCACAATAGAGCCAATATTGCCCACGTCCGTCACACCATAGAGAATCACCAAAAATAGCTCACTCTTTATATCTTCAAAAGGCGCGAAGGAAAACTCCTCAATCTCCATCAAGAAGCCCTGATGGTTACCTCCGCGACTCAAGGCTTGAGCCTTTTTATTATCGATCCTCTGAATAGGAATATTTTGCTTTCTTATCTCTTGCAGCAATTTAACATCGATATTCTTGGAAAGCAAAACCTTTTGGATCAAATCTGGATGGCGTCGTAAAATATACAAAAAAATCTGCTTGCCATACACAATCATAAAGAGATTGTATCCATTTTCTTCTTAAGATTTATTAAGGATCTCGTACCACTCTTTGGTACTCTTTTGTGTGATTTTGGCTAGGAGTTTGGCTTTATCTTTTTTGGGCAGAGCGAGGGAGAGTATATCTTTTTGATCCAAACAAAGTTTCGCAATTTCATGGGCTTTTTTTTGTATGACGACCACCCATTCGCCCTTGATTGTTTCGTTTCGCAGCTGCTGCACAATCTCCATGGCGGCTCCTTTGTAGTAGCGCTCATACTTTTTGCTCAACTCTTTTGCCAAAAAGAGGGGTCGCTCTGGATCGAAGCTTACAATCTCTTCCAAAAGCTTCATGAGCCTATGAGGAGATTCATAGAGAATCGCATGATGAGGGAAAAGCAAAATCTCTTGCAATTTCTTGCTTCTTGCTTCTCCCTTATGAGGCAAAAACGCAAAAAAACAGAAATCTCCCTCAAATCCGCTTGCCGCAAAGGCCGTTATCGCGGCACTAGGACCTGGCAAAACGGTGTAGGGTATGCCATGCTCTTGGGCATATCGCACCAAAGCGGCTCCCGGATCGCTGATGCCTGGCATCCCCGCATCGCTCATGTAGACCACAACTTTGTCAAAAAAGCTGGGTTCTATCGAAGCAAAAAAGCGTTTTTGATTGTGCTCATGTAGCGAATAGAACTCTTTTTTGTCGAAATCTATCGCAAGTTTTTGGGATAGGAGCGAAAGAAGCTGTTTGGCGACGCGGGTATCCTCGCACAGGATAATTGATGCGCTTTGCAGGGCTTTCAAAGCCCTAAGCGTAATATCCTCTAAATTGCCCAGAGGAGTAGGAAGGAGTGTGAGCACACTATTTAAGGTTGTATTTCTTCTTAAACTTGTCTACACGACCAGTAGTATCGACGATTTTCTCGCTACCTGTGAAGAATGGGTGGCATTTGTTGCAAATATCGATTTTAAGTTGAGGTTTGTTGGACATCACTACAAAATGGTTACCGCATGCACATGTAACTTCGCATTCCATATATTCTGGATGGATACCTTTTCTCATCATTCGGCCTTTGATTGTTTTAGTTTTTGGAGCGAAATATTACCTAATTTAAAATTTCATTTCAATAAAAATATAAGATTAATTCACAGCAGAGCAAAATCGCCCTGCTGCTACATAGGGGGAGGGG
>WGBC01000041.1 GCA_015494535.1 Nitratiruptor sp.
GAGGTATCAAAGTAGACATCGCCATTGGGGATTTTGTAGGCACAATCTTTTTCTAAGAGTTTTTCGATCATTGCAATCATTGCATCGATATTTTCTGTCGCCTTTGGCTCGATATCAGCTCTTTGTACGCCTAAGGCATCCATATCCTCCAAGTAGCGCTGGATGTAGTACTCGGTTATCTCTTTGAGACTTTTACCGCTCTCTTGCATCTTTTTGATAATTTTATCGTCTATGTCTGTGAAGTTTTTCATAAAAAGCACTCTATAGCCCAACGCTTTGAGAGTGCGGCGCAAAATATCAAACGCAATCGCGCTTCTTGCATGCCCCAGATGCGCATCGTCATAGACCGTGGGACCACACACGTAGATACGCACCTCTTTATCTTTAATAGGCTTAAATTCTACTTTCTCTTTGGCTTTGCTATCAAAAATTTTCATTGATCCTCCAAAACTCTTTTATTAGTGCAATTATAGCTATTTCCAGGCAGGCTGCCAAAATGGTGTAGATAATTTTTCTATCAAAAACGAAGGTTTTGAGCTTAGTTATTCCAAAGGCTTTGATATTGAGCCAAAAAAGCATAAAACCTGCAAGAGAGGAAGCTAGGGCCAAGCCTGCCGCTTGCATGGGGTAGATGAGTAGCAATGAGAAGGCGATGTTGGTAAGCAGAGAAAAGGTAGCGATTTTCGCTGCTCTTTTTTGGTTGTGAGTGGCGTAGAGCCACAAGGAAAAGAGCTTTGCCAAGCCATAGGGCAGGAGTCCAAGCATGTACATTTGCAAAACTTTGGCGGTGGCTAGCGTATCGGATCTTGTAAAAGATCCTCTCTCAAACAAAAGCCAGATGATTTCTTGGCTGAGCATTATGCCCCCAATAGTGGCAAACAGCAGCATAGCAAAGAGAAAATGAAAACTTCTTTGTAGATACTTTGTAGCCTCTGCTTCATCTTTTCTTTGCAATGCTTTTGAGATGGATGGAAAGAGTGCAGTGGCCGTGGCGATGGCAAAGAGAGCGAGGGGAAGCTGTAAGATGCGATTGGCGTAGTAGAGGTAGCTAATGGAGCCAGCTACCAAGAAGGAAGCAAGCCACGTATCCAAAAAGGCGCTTACTTGTGCGGTGGAGTTGCCCCAGATGGCTGGGAGGAAATTGTGGTAAAAATGGATGAGATCTTTTTGGATTTTCTCTTTTTTTGCCAAAAAGCCCATGATGAGTGGTCGCAAAAGGCGCTTTTTGTGGATTATGAAAAGATGCAGCCCAAACTGCAAAACCCCTCCCACGACTACCGCGATGCTAAGAGCCAAAACGATGTTCTCTTTATTGGCCTCTTTGTAGAGCAACAGGGCGGTAATGAGGGAAATGTTGAGCAGAGCCGTGGAAAAAGCGGTGGTAGCGAAGTGCTCTTTGTATTGCAGGAGTGCAGCCAAAAAAGTAGTGGCGAAGATAAATAGCAGATAGTAGAAATTTATCGCCACATAAGGAGCTGCTAGTTCGATAGTTTCTTCGTCAAAGCCTAAAGCTATAAGTTTGGTAAAAAAGTGGGGAAAAAGGGTAACAAGCAGTGAAAAGATGAGAATGATTGCAACAAAACGCATAAAAACCGCAGCCGCGAAGCGCATTTTGTGCTTGGAGGCGGTGAAAGATGGCAGGAAGCTTTGCACGAAAGCGCCCTCCGCGAAGATCCTGCGAAAAAGGTTTGGGAGTTTGAAAGCTACGAAAAATATGTCGCTATAGATGTTTGCTCCTAGAATCGAGGCACTGAGGAGATCGCGAACAAATCCCAAGATTCTAGAAAAAAGAATGCCAAAAGAGTTGGTAAAGATTTTTCTTAGCATCACTTTTCACTTAATTGCATGGCAAAAATGAGCCCAATACCAAGCATGAGGATTGTAAAGCCATAGAGCATATTATAGCCCAAAAATTTGAGAATAAATCCTCCGGGAATTGCAAAAAAGAGGCCAATGGAGGTGATGTTGTTTTGCAACGCTATGTAGATGGGGCGTTTCTTTTCTGGGGCGATGGCAAAAAGTAGATTCATCGAAGCTATCCGAAAGCCATCAATAGCCATGCCAAGCAAGAAAAAGCTTAGTAGATAGCCGGTTTTTGTCTTGAAAAGAAGCACTATGACAAATGCAGAAATGGCCAGAATGAAAGAGGAGATCATGATCTTTTTGTAGTTGGGGGCAAGCTTTTTCCAGATGATATTGCCAAGCATCGCCCCGCTCATCTGCACTACGATGAAGCCGCCCACCATGTAGCCGCTAAGGCGAATATAATGCTTTGCTTGTAAGATGATGTAAGCGAAACTGAAAAGAAAAGAGTAGCTCAGCAGCACAGTGATGATTTGCAGCTGCAGTCGCCTATCCTCTTTTAAAAGGTGAAAAGCGTTGATGAGAAACAGTCTGAAACTTTTCTCTTTTGGTTGGACGCTTTCTTTGGCTGGCTCTTTTATAGTGGCAAATGCCAAAAGCCCAAAAGCCATCAAAAAGGCGCTCAGGATAAAAAGGTAGGCGTAGCTTTGGGGAGGTTCGAAATGTTCGAGCACCAGCCCCGCTGCGATGCCGCTAAGAATGGAGCCAATGGCAGCGAAAAACTGCCTGTTGGCCATCGATTTGCCCCGCGTCTCCTGGGTGAAGACTTTGGCTAAAATCTCGTTGAAGTAGATACTGCCAAAGCCGGCAGAGAAGCTAAATGAAAATAGAAAAAGAGCGATGAGCAAAAGGGTAAGGGTAGGGTTGCTATCGCCTATGAGATAGATTGCAACGCCTATGCCAAGCCAGCTAAGAAATCTAGCCAAAAAAACTAGGCGCAAATAGGGCATCACGTAGCGAAAACTCTGAGCATAAAAGGCTGCAAAGAGCTGCACCAAAATGGCTCCGCCTCGAAGCAAGGAAGTGAAGAATCCCACAATCGTCACATCACTACTAAAATGAGCGATGATGAGAGGCAGCGTGGTGGATGGCTCGGCCACGCCAAGGGCTAGAGCCAAAAAGAATCCATGCAAGATATTTTTTACGTTATTGCTCTTGTAATCCATGGGCGCAATTATAGCCACTTATGCTACAATTGCAAAAATTTTGGAGGCTAGATGATTGTAGGAATCGAGGGAGAACTCCTTAAAAAAGAGCCAACTTTTGTGCATATCAAGTCAGGCGGCATCGTGTATGAAGTCAATGTCTCTTTGCATACGAGTGCTACTATTGAGGGCAAAGAGATCTTCTTGCACACCACCTTTATCGTCCGGGAAGACGCCCATAAGCTCTATGGTTTTAAAACTATGGAAGAGAAAAAGATCTTCGATAGGCTCATTCGTCTCAGTGGTGTAGGCCCAAAAGTGGCTATGGCGATATGCTCTACCTTTAAGCCAGAGGAGTTTATCGAAGTGGTGCGCCAAAAGAGCGTTGCCAAACTTAAGAAAGTGCCGGGCATTGGTCCAAAGAGTGCGCAGAGGATCTTGGTAGAGTTAGGTGAGTTCGAGCTAGCGCCTGCGAGCCAGAAGGGCGGGGCGTTTGACGAAGCGGCTTTGGCTTTGGAGAGCCTTGGCTTTAAAAAAGAACAGATCCAAAAAGTGCTGCAAACCTGCGAAGCTACCGAGACTGCCGAACTTGTCAAGGAAGCTTTGAAAAAAATCCAAAAGATGTAAAGGAAATAGATGAAGTATGGGGTGATTTTTGGCGGCGTGAGTTTCGAGCATGAAATTAGTATCGTAAGCGCCATCGCGCTCAAAGAGAAACTTGATGCGGAATTTATATTTATCGATAAAAACAGGGAAGTTTACCATATCCCAAAAGAGAAACTCACTTCTAAACTCTTTAGCTCAGGAGATTATAAAAAAGAAGAGAAGCTTGCTTTGGAGCAAGGGGGCTTTTTCAAATCCTCACTTTTCAAGAAGAAAAGAGTAGAGTTTGACGTGGCGATAAACCTGGTACATGGTGGCGATGGGGAAGATGGGGTACTAGCTTCACTTTTGGAGTTTTTTAATATTCCCTATATTGGCCCTCGTGTGGAAGCTAGCGTGATTAGCTTTAATAAACTTTTTACCAAACTCTATCTCAAGCATCTTGGTATCAACGTTTTGGAGTATCAGATACTAAGCAAGGATGCGATGGAGCCCATACAGTTTGCATATCCTGTGATTTTAAAGCCTTTGAGGCTTGGCAGCAGCATAGGCGTGAGTGTGGTCAAAGACGAGAGCGAGCTTAGCTATGCGTTGGATGTGGCGTTCGAGTTTGACGATGAGGTTTTAGTGGAGCCATTTATCGATGGAATTGCCGAATACAATCTAGCTGGTTGCAAAGCGAACAGCTTCTATCTCTCCAAAATAGAAAAACCGGTTAAAAAGGAGTTTTTGGATTTCAATCAGAAGTATCTCGACTTTGCAAGGGATGGCGAAGTAAAAGAAGCGGAACTTCCAGCAGCACTGCGTGAGCAGATGATAGAGGCTTTCAAGAGAGTCTACGAACCCCTCTTTCTTGGTTCTCTCATTCGCATAGATTTTTTCGTTTACAAAAACGAGGTCTTTGTCAATGAGATCAATGCAGTACCGGGAAGTTTGGCGAACTATCTTTTCGATGATTTCGAGGCAGTATTGAGCGCTCTTGCTAGGAGCTTGCCAAAGCAAAAAGAGATACCCATAGATTACCGCTACATCAACTCCATCCAATCCAGCAAGAAGTGAGAGAGCTTATCATTTTGGGCGCTGGTGCCGCCGGGCTCTTTTGCGCCAAGCATCTGCGAACAAAAGACTACCTTATTATCGAGCACAACGACAAGCCAGCCAAAAAGCTAGCCATTAGTGGAGGCGGGCGGTGCAACGTGACCAACAAGTTTGTCAAAGAGGATGATTTCTTTAGCGGGGATCCAGCGTTTATAAGTAATGTTTTGCAACGCTACTCCAATAAGGATTTATTAAAGTGGCTCAGAGACCAAGGCTGCGCTTTGCAGCTTAAAAACGCTACCCAATATTTTTGTTCCAAAAGCGCGCAGCAGCTTATCAAGCTTTTGCATACGCCAAACATCCTCTACAATACCGAAGTTTTCGATGTGGAGTATGACAAATCCTTCATAGTGCGTACATCTAGAGGCACATTTAGATCCAAAGCTTTGCTTGTAGCTACCGGAGGGCTCAGTTATAAAAAGATTGGCGCAAGCGGTATTGGCTTTGAGATAGCTAAAAAGTTTGGGCACGAAGTTGGCGCTTTGGCTCCGGCACTCGTGGGTTTGACGCTGCAAAAGGAGCAGTTTTGGTTCAAAGAGCTTAGCGGTATTAGCCTGCCTGTAACAATTAATGTAGGCGAAAGGAAATTTAAGGGTAATCTGCTCTTTGCACACAGAGGCATAAGCGGCCCAGCTGTATTGGATGCCTCGCTCTTTTGGCAAAGGGGCAAAATCATAGTATCGTTTCTTGAAAAGTTCCCAAAACTAAATACAAAAAAGCAACTAACCACACAGCTGCCACTGCCAAAGAGATTTATTAAGCGCTTTTTGCAAGAGATTGGCTTGGAGGATAAAAGAGCGGGGCTCTATAACAAGAGAGAGTTGGAAGCTCTCAAGAGTCTTTGCCATTACACTTTCGCACCTGCTGGAACGTTTGGGTATGAAAGGGCGGAAGTGACAAGAGGCGGGGTAAGACTTAATGAACTAGATACTAATATGCAGAGCAGACTCCAAAAGGGGCTCTTTTTCGCTGGTGAAGTGTGTGATGCCACGGGCAAGCTTGGAGGATTCAATATCCAGTGGGCATTTAGCTCAGCTTTCGTAGCTGCAAAGGGCATAGATGCGTATCTTGGAAACTACTGATACCGGTAGAGCTTCGAGCTATAAATTTATAAAAATTATTTATATATTAATTTTGATTAAGGTTTAAAATATATTATATGATAATAGTGGTATCTTCTTATTAAAGGAGGCTCGCATGACCTTCAATAAAGAGTATCGCAACATCTACCTCGTAGCTGCCATTTTGGGGGCGTTTGTGATTTTTATGGTGGTGACGACCATTTGGGTTATCAAGGATGTCACAAGTAAGAGATCCTGCGTTAAAACGTGCGCCATAGAGAAAATAATGGTAAAATTAGAGCAAAAAAAGGATCTCTTTGGCAAAGAGGGAGGTAGTTTACAAGGATAACAGGTTCGCTATCGCCTACGAAATAGAGGGGGAGGGAGTTCCATGCGTGATTTTGCATGGCTGGGGCAGCAACAAGGAGATAATGCGCCAAACTTTCATAAGCTGTCAAGGACTAAAAAAACTCTACATCGACCTACCAGGCTTTGGAAGAAGCTCTAACGATTCGATCCTCACTACCCAAGATTACGCTAATATAATCGATATATTTTTACAAGATGTCAACTTTTCAAAAGAGATAGCAGTAGGCCACTCTTTTGGAGGCAAGGTAGCTACGCTTTTGCATCCAAAGCTTTTGGTGCTTCTAAGCAGTGCGGGGATTCCAACCAAAAAGCCTTTGGGGGTGCGAGCCAAGATAGCAGTATACAAGATGCTCAAACCCTTTGGCGTAACGAGGCTGCGCAACTTTTTCGTCTCTAAAGACGCCAAGGGGATGAGCGAAAATATGTATGAGACATTTAAAAATGTGGTGGATGAGGATTTTAGGGAGGTTTTTGCTAAATTTAAGGGTAAAAGCCTTCTTTTTTGGGGCGAGGAGGATACAGCTACGCCCCTTACGAGCGGGAAAGAGATGGCGAATCTGCTACGAAGCGAACTGAATGTTTTGCCAGGGGATCACTACTTCTTTTTGCATCATGGAGAAAAAATTTGCGAAGCTATAAGGAAAGAGTATGAAAAATTGTAGGTGTATCGTAAAAGGGAGAGTGCAGGGCGTTTGGTTTCGACGCTTTACGCAAAACGTGGCAAGCGAGCTAGGCATTAGTGGATGGGTGAGAAACAGGGAGGATGGCAGCGTGGAGGTGGAAGCGAGTGTGCCGGAGGAGGCGTATGAGCAGTTTTTGGCGGCACTTCGCAAAGGGCCACCGCTTGCACGCGTGGATGAGGTGGTGGTAGAGGAGATCGATAGAAGCTATAGCGACGCTTTCGAGGTGCGCAAGTGATCTGGATTCATTTGGCTGGACATCTTGTTTTATTGCTGCTACTAGGCTACTATCTCATCACCAACTTGCAGTGGTACAACTACAAATTTTCTCGTATAGTTTTTCACCACCATAACCCATCTTTGCACATTCTCTTTTTCCTTTTGCCTCTTTTTGCCTATATTGCTCTTAGAGAGTATGTATGGATAGTGGATTTTCTCTATGGGCTTGCGTTGTATTTATGGCAAAGAAAGATTGACAAAAAGCTTGTCTTTACCAAGAGGGTGCAGCGTTTCTTTGCCCTGCTTTTGCTTTTTGGCGTAGTGAGCGATATGGTGTTTTTGATCAAAGATGCCAAGATGTTCAGCACGATTATTCCTATGGCGCTTGCTTTGATTGTGAGCAATGTGATCGAGAAATATCTCTTTGGCATCTTCAAAAAAGAGGCTGCAAAGAAGCTTCAATCAATCGATCCCATCATCGTGGCCGTGACTGCAAGCTATGGTAAAACGAGCATCAAAAACTTCATCTATCAGCTATTGAAGCCCGATAAAAGGGTTTATAAGACGCCAAGAAGCGTCAATACCTTGGCTGGCATCCTCAAAGACATCAACGAAGCACTTCCAAAAGATATTGAAGTTTATATAGTGGAAGCGGGCGCGAGAGAGCCAGGAGATATAGCAGAAATTGCTCATTTTCTCAACCACCACTACGCCGTTGTAGGCAAAATTGGAGAGCAGCATATTGAGTATTTTAAGAGTTTAGAGAGAATCGTTCTTACCAAACTAGAGCTTTTGCAATCAAAAAGGCTTATCAAAGCTTTTGTCTGGGATGGGGTAGAGGTCAAGCCTCAAGAGAAAATCGAGTTTTTTGGCAAAAATATCAAGAGCGTTGAAGCATCGCTTGATGGCGTGGCGTGGGACTTGGAGCTTGATGGCAAGAGTTATCACTTTTTTGCGCCGATTTTGGGAGATTTCAATGCTTTGAACATTACAGCTGCCATTTTGGTGGCAAGAGAGCTAGGCGTAGATATGGAAACGCTTAAGCAAAGAGTGGCAAAACTCAAACCAGTAGAGCATCGCCTGCAAAAAATAGAGGCTGGCGGTAAACTCATTATCGACGATAGTTTCAATGGCAATCTGGAAGGTATGATAGCTTCTTATGAGTTGATAAAATCATATAAAGGGCGCAAGGTGGTGGTGACTCCAGGTATCGTGGAGAGCACAATAGAGGCTAACGAGAGCTTAGCCGAAAAAATAAACGAAGTATTTGATTTTGCCATCATCACCGCAAAGGCAAACAGGGAAGTCTTGCAAGAGGCTATCACCATACCAATGGTCTTAGTGGAAGAGAAAGCGAAACTGCAAGAGATTTTGGCAAAACATACAAAGGCTGGGGATTTGATCCTTTTTAGCAACGATACACCATCATATATGTGAGGTTATGATGCAAGAGTTTATTACGGAATTTATGGCGATAGTGGCATTGGTACTTTTTATCGTTCTGCTGCAAAAGATATTTACCTACTACTTCAAAAGGAAGATGGGTGAATAGGTTGTCTTTCTACATAGATAGACTGAGTAGTTTCTTTGGCCAAACAAGCGGGGCAGTGGCGCTTTTGTTAGCGCTGCTTGTCTTTTATGACGCTCTCATGCGCTACCTTTTTCATGCGGGATCCATCGCCTTGCAAGAGCTTGAGTGGTACTTTTTCGATCTTACCTTTTTGCTCAGTGCCGCCTACGCCCTCAAGCACGATAAGCATGTAAGAGTCGATATATTTTACGAAAAGTTCAGCCCTTCCACCAAGGCACTTATCAATTTTTTGGATAATCTCTTGCTCGTTTTGCCTTTTTCGCTGCTTATTGTCTGGTATGGCGGCGATTTCGTGTGGCAAAGCTTCATACAAAACGAGGCTTCAAGTGATCCAGGGGGTTTGCCCTATCGCTGGATTATTAAAGCAATGATTTTGCTTTTTGCGCTGCTTCTTGGTTTGCAAGCATTGAGCGAAATGATAAAGCTCTCATCGAAAATTTCATTGAAGAGGGTTGTAATCGTTGCAGCAGTGATTTTGGGATTGGTAGCCCTTTTAGCGTGGAGCGAGGCGTACTTTTTCGTACATCCAGCAATCTTGATGTTTGGACTCTCTTTGATACTTTTGATGCTGGGATTTCGTGTGGCTTTCGTCTTTGGGGTGGTTGCCGTTGTCTTTGCACTAATCGACTATGATCTTAGTATCAATCTATTTAACCTTTTCCCTATGCGAATCTATGGCATCATGCAAAACTTCACCCTTATGGCGGTGCCTCTTTTTATCCTTATGGGGCTAATACTGGAAAAAAGCGATATGGCAAGGGACTTGCTCGAAAACCTTGGAGCGCTTTTTGGAGAGATTCGAGGAGGCTTGGCTGTTGGCGTTGTGGTAGTGGGTGCAGTACTCGCCGCAGCCACAGGAATCGTAGGGGCGAGCGTTGTGATGATGAGCATCATTACGCTTCCTGTGATGATACGCTATGGGTATGACAAAGCTTTGGCAAGCGGTACCATTGCTGTTAGTGGAACATTGGGGCAGATTATACCGCCATCGATTGTTCTAATCGTGCTTGGGGACGTATTGAGCGTGAGCGTGGGGGATCTTTTTAGAAGTGCGGTAGTTCCTGGGCTTTTGCTGGTGGCTTTCTATATTGCATATATCTTGATTTTTGCTTTTTTCAAGCCCGAGGCCGCTCCTCCTTTGCAAAGAAATGAAAAGATCTCTATCGCAAAAAGTTTGCAATCTTTGCTGCCTTCACTTTTGCTTATTATTGCGGTACTTGGCTCCATATTTGCTGGCATCGCCACCCCTACGGAGTCTGCGGCCATGGGTGTGGTGGGTGCTTTGTTACTGGCTTTTGCAAAAAAGCGTCTCGATTTTTCGATGCTTAAATATGTAAGTTTAGAAACAGTGAAGCTCTCTGCCATGATCTTTACCATCCTCATCGGGGCAACAGCTTTTAGCTTGGTATTCAACGAGATTGGGGGTGAGGAGCTTGTGCACAACTTCTTTGCGCACCAAATCGGCTCGCCAACTCTTTTCATAGCAATTGCGATGCTCTCCATATTTTTATTGGGATTTTTCATCGATTTCGTGGAGATCTGCTTTGTGGTGATTCCGCTTTTTGTGCCGGTAATCAAAAGCTTTGGAATCGACCCGATTTGGTTTGGAATATTGGTGGCTCTCAACCTGCAGGCCTCCTTCCTCACGCCTCCTTTTGGCTTCGCGCTCTTTTATCTCAAAGGAAGCGCGGCCAAACTAGTATCTACTGCTGACATTTACAAAGGCGTGGTGCCATTTATCGCACTGCAGGTTGCGGTGCTCATTGTTATTTATTTTTTTCCAGAACTTATAAAGGTGTTTTGATGGAGATTCTCTATGCGCCGTGGCGAAGCGAATATGTAACGGGTAAAAAAATTGAAGGATGCGTATTTTGCTACGCGAGGGATCACAAAGAGGAGGACGAGGAGCTTGGCATCCTCCATAGAGCCCAGTACTCC
>WGBC01000042.1 GCA_015494535.1 Nitratiruptor sp.
AAGTGCGTGTGGTACGGCAAGGGAAGTTGGTACGTTCGCTCACAGACTTCCAGCAGATATGGTGGTATTCAATCCAAAACATAGAGCCATTAGTGAAAAAATCTGGCGTCTACCAAAAGGAACCCTCAATCCAAAAGTTGGTAGCCATATTGTAAAAATTATGCGCGATCTTGAAGATGGCAAAATTAAATTTGCTTGGGTGCATGTATGTAACCCATGGCAAGATACTGCAAACGCCAACCACTGGATCAAAGCCGCTAGAACTATGGACAACTTTATCGTTGTGAGTGATGGGTATCCAGGAATTAGTGCGAAAGTAGCCGACCTTATCCTTCCAAGTGCAATGATCTATGAAAAATGGGGAGCGTATGGTAACGCCGAGCGTAGAACGCAGCACTGGAGACAGCAAGTAACGCCAGTAGGCGATGCGATGCCAGATATTTGGCAGTATGTAGAGTTTTCTAAGCGTTTCAAACTCAAAGAAGTATGGAAAGAGTGGAAACTGCCTGATGGAACGGTACTGCCAAACGTACTCGATGAAGCCAAAAAAATGGGTTACAGCCCAGAAGATACGCTCTTTGATGTACTTTTTGCAAATGACTACTATAGATCATTTAAATGGCCTGATCCAATTGGCGAAGGTTTTGAAAATACTGAAGCAGCAGGCGATAAGCGTAATGTAATCGGTGCAGATGGCAAACCTTGGAAAGGGTATGGATTCTTTATCCAAAAAGCTCTTTGGGAAGAGTATAGAAAATTTGGTGCCGGACGCGCACACGACTATGCTCCATTTGACGTCTATCACAAAGTTAGAGGTCTCAGATGGCCGGTTGTCAATGGTAAAGATACGCCATGGCGATTCAACGTCAACTATGATCCATATGCAAAACGAGAAAAAGAGCTTGGACACGTTAAAGGTGAATTTGCATTCTATGGCCATGCGCTCAAAGCGATTCCGCAAGGAAACTTGCATGGACCAGACAAATCTAAACCAAAAATCCATTTGCCAAACAAAGCCAAAATTTTTGCAAGACCATACATGGAGCCACCTGAAAAACCAGATAGCTACTAT
Organism: Nitratiruptor sp.; assembly: GCA_015494535.1. GTDB lineage: Bacteria > Campylobacterota > Campylobacteria > Campylobacterales > Nitratiruptoraceae > Nitratiruptor. The sequence goes on from WGBC01000042.1 coordinate 1,073, forward strand.
GATACATGGCTCTGTACAGGTAGGGTGCTAGAGCATTGGCACAGCGGTACGATGACTATGAGAGTGCCTGAACTTTACCGAGCGGTTCCAGAAGCACTTTGTTACATGCATCCAGAAGATGCGAAGAAGAGAGGCGTAAAAAGAGGCGATCTAGTCTGGATTGAGAGTAGAAGGGGTAAAATCAAAGCGAGAGTGGAAACAAGAGGTCGTAACCGACCACCAAGAGGACTTGTTTTCGTGCCATGGTTTGATGAGCGTGTATACATCAACAAAGTCACACTCGATGCGACTTGTCCAATCTCTAAACAAACTGACTACAAAAAATGTGCCGTAAGGATTACAAAAGCATAATGCCTGAAGGGGGAGGGAGCGATGGATAAGAATAGAAGAGCCTTTTTGGTATCGATGGCGCAAAATGTGGCCATCGCTGCCACTGGCGGCTTTTTGTGGGCGGCTTATGTGGACGAGGCAAAATCCGCTTCACTAATACTGCGCCCACCGGGAGCGAGAAAAGAAGATGAGTTTATGAAACTCTGTATCAAGTGCGGGCTTTGTGTAGAGGCCTGCCCTTATGATACGTTGATGCTGGCAAAACCGGGAGACAACAAACCTCTTGGTACGCCATATTTCATACCAAGGGATATTCCATGCTACATGTGTGACGATATCCCTTGCGTTCCTCCCTGTCCTACGGGAGCGCTCGATATCGATAGCGTGACCGAAAAGAGAGATGGGCAGACGATCTTTGACATCACGAAGATGCGCATGGGTGTAGCGATAGTCGATATAAAAGATTGTATAGCCTTCTGGGGTATACAGTGTGATGCATGTTATCGCGCTTGCCCGCTTCTTGATAAGGCGATCTTTATGGAGTATCGCCAAAATGAGCGTACAGGAAAGCATGCTAAGCTCTTGCCAGTGGTTGATCCAGACTACTGCACAGGGTGTGGGTTGTGTGAGCACGCATGTGTGACAGAGAAAGCGGCTATTAGAGTATTACCAAGAGAGGTGGCATTGGGTAAAGTGGGCAGCCACTACGTCAAAGGATGGGAAAAGAGCGATGAGAGCCGTCTCAAAGGGAGCAAAGGAATCCAAACCACTGTGACACCAAGAAGTAAAAAGAGTCCAGTGGAATCTCTCAACGAAGGGATAGACTTTGAGTAAACTAAAAAAATATCGCTTTCTTATCCTGAGACGCTTTACTCAAATAGCCCTCTTGGTGCTTTATATTGGCGGGAATTATTGGGGCTGGAAGATTTTGCAAGGAAACCTCAGCTCTTCGAGCCTCTTTGAGACCGTGCCGCTAGCCGATCCATACGCGGTGCTGCAGATTTTTGCTACCGGAGCGCTCATAGGTACCAACGCTTTGATTGGAGCAGTGATTATTGCGCTCTTTTATGCCATTGTGGGTGGAAGAGCGTTTTGTAGCTATGTGTGCCCGGTCAATATGGTTACGGACTTGGCAAATTATCTAAGACGCAGATGGAAATTGGATAAATTTGAAAAAAAATGGTGGGCAAGCAGAAATATTCGCTATTGGGTGATTGGTCTTAGCTTTATCCTATCCTTTATTCTAGGTACAGCGGCGTTTGAGCTGGTAAGCCCTGTCTCTATGACGCATAGAGGACTGATTTTTGGTATGGGATTTGGCTGGGCGGCAATAGTGACTATATTTTTGTTCGATCTCTTCATACTCAAAAATGGCTGGTGCGGCCATATATGCCCACTAGGCGGATTCTACTCCATCATTGGTAGGTACAACCTCTTTAGAGTGCGCCACAACCAGCCAAACTGTACGCTCTGCATGAAATGCAAAGATGTCTGTCCAGAAAAAGAAGTACTTTATATGATCGGTAAAAAATCTCAAATCGTGGATATGGGAGAGTGTACATTGTGTGGTCGCTGTGTTGAGGTATGCGATGACGATGCACTAAATTTTAGTATCCGCGATTTTGCAAAAAAAGGAGAGAAAAATGACGTTTAAAAAGCTTGTAGGTATGTCTGCTGTATTGGCAATGCTGTTTGCTGCAGGATGTGGTGCCGCAACTGCATCAAAGAGTGGAAAGGTTGTAACTGAAGCTGATCTTAGTTATGGAGAGCGAGGAACTCCTCCCAAAGTGGAATATTCCAAAGCAGCTCCAGGTACTGCGAAAAGATTTCAAAGAAGCTATGAGAATGCTCCACCGCTTATACCTCATAGCATTGAAGGTTTGGTACCAATTACCCTAAATAATAATGCCTGCTTGGGCTGTCATATGCCAAGTGTGGCTAAAAGTATGGGAGCAACTCCTATGCCACCGACACACTTCAAAGACTTTTTCTTCGATACCAAGAAAAAGCTAATCAAGCAAAAACTCTATGAAGATGTTATAGCGTATAAAGCAAGACTTACATTAATGGCGAAAAAGGAGGATATCGCGCCGCAACGATACAACTGTGTTCAGTGTCATGTTCCACAAGCCAATGCCAAACCATTGGTTGCGAACACATTTAAACCAGAATTCCGTAATCCTGAGAATAAACATCGTTCAACATTAAATAAAAACTTAATGGAGGGTGTGAAGTAGTGGAGCGAAGAGAGTTTTTTACCGCTCTAATTCGTCCAATTCAAAAAGAAGAAGAGTCTAAAACTCTTCTTCGACCTCCATACTTTTTCGATGAAGAGGATTTTGAAAAGTGTAGCGAGTGTGAAAATAAAGCTTGCGTGGAAGCTTGTGAAGAAGATATTATAGTGATAGAGGAGGGAAGGCCATCGCTAGACTTTTCAGAGTCGGGTTGCACATTTTGCGATGAGTGTGCCAAAGCCTGCAGATTGGATGTATTGCATTTAGAAGCGAAAAGATTGCTACCAAAACTCACTATAGATATGTTGGGCTGCCTTGCATGGCAAAAGACGATTTGCAGCATGTGTAAAGACGTGTGCCTTGATAATGCGATAGATTTCGCTGGGCTCTTCAATCCTGAAATTAACGACAAATGCACAGGTTGTGGATTTTGCGTAGGAGTGTGCCCTACGAATGCCATAAGAATGGGGGAGGAGAGGTGAAAAAATTACTTTTATTTTTGCTGCTTTTTACTTTTTGGGCTTTTGCAAATGATATCAAACCACTTAAAGAGACCAAAATTGATGCTGCTGTGCTTGATATGGTGTTAGCAAATGATAAAGTTTACGTAGCCACCGATGCAAGCGCGGTAGTAGTATTGGACAAAAATTTGAGTGTGAAAAAAAAGATTAAAGTGAGAAAAATCAAAGATTTCATGGGCACGCTCAACGATGCCGATATTTATAGCGTCGATGTAATGGGTGATAAAATTCTTTTTTTGGCTCAAGCAGAAGACGGGTATGCTGAACTCTTTGTACATGAAAACAACCAAACGAAAAAAGTGTTGGATAAATCTTTGATGCTCTACGCAAAGGCTGCAAAGTTTGTAGATAGCAAAAGAGCTGTTTTGGCGCTGATGAGCGATGAATTGGTACTATATGATATAGATGCGCAAAAGATCATAATAAAGGCAAAGGCTGGAGAGTATTTCTACTCCGCTATGGCTATGGACAAGAGTAGAAAGTATTTGGTAGTTGGAGACGAGGGTGGTGAGGTGATAGTTGTAGATCCAACCACTTTGCAAAGGATCAAGCTTTTTAAAGATGTGAACAAAGATAAAATTTTGTCTCTATTTATCAATGACCCATTGGTAGCGGCTGGCAGCAGGGCGGATAAGAAGCTTGCACTCTATGACATGCAAGGAGGCAGTCCAAAAACTTATAAAAACCCGGACTTTTTCGTTTATGTGGTGGGGCTCACCCCAGACAATAGATATGTAATATATGGTGATAACGAAAAGTACATTCTCAAAGTTGCCGATACCAATTCGCTGACAGTGCGACATAGGCTTGTCGGGCATAAAAATATAGTCAATGTGATTAGATTCGTAGATAACAAACTTTTGCTCACCGGAAGTGAGACTGGAGAAATCTTAATGTGGAGGTTACCATGACGCTGAGTAGTTGCGTGATACGATGCAATCCAAAAGATGTAGAAGATGTGAAAAGAAGAGTAGAAGAAGCAAATGTATGCGATATTCATATAGTGGATAAGAGCGGATACATTGTGGTGACAATAGAGGGGAAAGATACGGCTGAGGAGATAGAAAAGCTTAAAACTTTGCAGTTTTTGGAAGGGGTTTTGAGTGCGGACCTTATCTACTCTTATAGCGAAGAGGAGCTTGAAGCCTTGAGAGAAGATCTCGATATGCAAGAGCCGGTACCTGAGATTTTGGAAAAAGATGTGCCTGCCGAGAAGATTGTCTATCATGGGGATCTCAAGAAAAAATATATATAAAGGTTTTGTATGGATATTACATGGGATATGTTTATAGAAACGGAAGTACCCAAAGATGAACTCATCATTTCGCGCACCGATCTCAAAGGCATTATTACCTACGCCAATGAGACATTTGCACATATAAGTGGATATGAGCCCCAAGAGCTTATCGGCAAGCCTCACAATATTTTGCGTCATCCAGATATGCCAAAATCTGTATTCAAAGAGCTTTGGGATACCATCCAAGCTGGTAAGATCTGGAGCGGGTATGTGAAGAATATGCGAAAAGATAGAGGATATTACTGGGTCTATGCAGAGATTAGTGGCGTATACAAAGATGGCAAGCTAGTAGAGTATAAATCTATGCGAAGCTGGGTGCCAAGAGAAAAACGCATAGAGATGCAAAGAATCTACGACAAAATGAGAAAAGAGGCTGGTGAGAAAGTAAGAGCGGTAAGTTATATCGATAGCAAAGTGTATGATAAGCTTGTTGAAATCGCTAAGCAAAAAGGGATGGCGGCCGATAAGCTTATCGAAACTTTAATAGAAAAAATAGAAAATTGATTTAAATCAAGGAAATACCATATAAATTTTTTATATGATGTTGATAACAATAGATTAACAATTGTCTATTTATAGATGGTTGAATCTTACTTTATCAAAGGAGCGAGAATGAGAAAGATTAGCTTAAGTTTAGTTTCAGCGTTGGTGCTTGCAGGGACGATTGCAAGCAGTGCGAGTGCGGGAGCATTGGAAAATATTATCGCAAATCCAAAAGTGAATTTGGAAATTCGTCCGAGATATGAGTATGCTGATGTAAAAGATAATGGTACAAGTGCAGGTAAAGCACTGACAGTTAGAACTGCACTCACTTTGAATGCAAACCTGTTTGACGTTGAAGGCCTTGGTGCACAGATTCAGATGATGAATGTTGCAAACTTTGGATGGATCGATGATTATAACGATCTAGCAGGAAATGGGACGCATTATGATGTAATTGCAGATCCTCCTCAAACAAGAGTTACGCAAGCAAATGTAAGCTACTCTGCCGATGGTTTCACTGCGATTGTTGGTAGAAAGATGGTAGTGCTTGATAATGCACGATTTATCGGTAACGTTGGCTGGAGACAAATGCCTCAAACTTACGATCTAGCAGCAGTAATATATAATGGTATCGAAAATCTAAGCCTTCTTGGTGCCTACGTTAATAGAGTTCATACCGTTAAAAAAGATGGACAATTTGATACTGGTTCGGTTCTATTGCATGCATCATATAAAGTTATGCCAGAACTTACTGTAACTGCATATGATTATATGATTCAAAACTTGATGGATCATATCGGTATCAGGCTTACTGGTAAAGTAGCGCTTAATGATGAGATGAAGCTTAACTATACTGCTGAGTATGCTACACAACAAGATCCTAGTTTGGATGAATCAAGTGAGCCATTCTACTCTCCTACACGAAGTCAAGATGCTGATTACTATAATCTCAATGTAGCTCTTCATTATGCAGGGTTTGTAGGTGGTGTAGGATATGAAGTGCTAAGTGATAAAGGAAATGGTGATATGGCGTTTTGGACACCACTTGCAACGCTCCATGCTATGAATGGATGGGCTGATGTCTTTTTGAAAACACCTGATGAAGGTTTAGAGGATATGACACTGAAACTTGGTTATAATTTTGGTGAATATGGCAAAATAGTCGGTATTTATCATAACTTTAAATCAAACGTTTCAAATGCAGCCGGAGATGATGATCTTGGAAGCGAAATTGATATAGCTTATAACGTTAAACTTGCAAAAGGATTAGGACTGCTACTTAAATATGCCGATTATAGTGCAGGAGATGCAAGTTTTGGTAAAACTGATGTAACTAAATACTGGATTCAGCTAGATTATAAATTCTCTGCAGAGCTCTAATCTTTCGCCCTTCGGGGCGAATAGAGAGCAGCACAATTTTGCCAGTTTCTTCTACTCCCCTTCGTGCTGCTCTCTATTCGAAAAATGAGCGAAGATCCTCTTTATTGACTACTTTGTATTGATTCTTCTCTTTTTCAAGGATTTTAAGCTTTTTGAATTTCGTGATGATGCGCGATAGTGTCTCTGGCGTGATATTAAGCAGCGTAGCGATTTCATTCTTTTTGAGACTCAAAAATTCATATTCGTGCTCATAGATAAATTTAGCCACTCTTGCAGTGGAGCTAAGCACTAAATCGTTCGTAATGACATGCTCAAGGTAGCGGATTTTGTTTGTGAGAGATTTGATGATTGTAAAGGCAATGTCTGGATTTCTGAGAAATTCCTCTTCAAAAATTTTGTAGTCTATCAGTATTACCTTGCCATCTGTTAAAAACTCTCCTGTAGCAGGGTATGGCATGTTTTCGAAGTTGACAATTTCAGCGATGAGCGTGTGCGGATAGAAAACGTGTAGGACTATTTTGTTGCCTTTATGATCAGTTTTGTAGATTTGCAAGATCCCCTGAGTGAGGAGCATAAGATAATCGGTGCGTTCACCCTCATAAAAGGCAATACTACCTTTATTGAACTCTTTAACCTTTGAGATCTCTTTGAGCCTTTTCAGTTTTTCTGGAGGAAGATTGTCGAATAGATAAAAGTTTTTAATAGTCTCCATAATTACGATTCTATCCTTTTTTGAATTTATCGGAAATTATATTAGCAAAGTAGTTAAATTATCTTGAATTGAAATGACAAAATCGTGACATTTGACCAATATCAAACACTTGGCTTGAAAATGTCTATAAAATATGACAGTAATTTGAATATTAAGGAGATGGCATGGAATTCTATATGCAAGATATTCCCCATGAAGACTTTTTGCCAATCTTTGTAATATCCGCTGCAGTCATTATGTTTGGCATGATGTATGCAGGGTTTTTTACAATTGTCAAGCTTAGATTGGTAAAGAGATACTTCATGGTATTTGCCTATCTCTCCTGGTTGGCGTTGGTGGCTTCTATCTACTATCTTGGCGAGTTGCTAAGAGTCGAGCCCTATACGCAAAAAGTGCTCATCGGTGCTATGTTTGGTTATCTGGTGTTTCCACATATGGTCTATTTCATTTTGGAAAAAGTCCATACCAGATACGAGCATAGCAATTAAATCTTAAAAGGAGGAACTATGGATAAGAAGCCCTCAGTCTGGAGCTCCAATCGCTTCTGGCGCAGATCGGCTACATGGGTAACAGGTGTATCGGCGGTGCTGCTGATATTTTTGACGATGGACTCAATGTCGCAAATGACAATGGGAACGGCAAAAGATATAGAGAACAAAGTTGCCAAGCGTATTCCTTCGCCGGTAGTTATCAACTATAAAATAGACTACCAACTCAATAGAAAGCGAGGCCATGAAGTGCCTATCATTGGTGGTATGGATGCCAACGGCAACTCCAAATATGAAGAGAAAGAGAAGTTCTTTGGAAGGGATGACTACTCTGAAAAAGAGGCAAGTGAGCTCATTCATAAAGGAAAACTGACAATTCAAGCAAAAAACTGTATGGATTGCCATACGCTTCTAGGTAATGGTGCGTACTATGCTCCAGATTTGACTAAAGCATGGCTAGATCCTACGTGGAATACATTGGCTGCAGCATATGGCGGCAAAGAGTACGCAATCGCTGCATTTTTGCAAAATCCACCTGCAATGGCTATGCATGAGAGAAAAATGCCAAATCTAGGTATCACCAAAGATGAAGCAAAGGCGGTTGTAGCGTATCTTAAGTTTATGGCTGCAATTGATACAAACGGTTTCCCAAGAAACTTTGGAAAGATCAAAGGAGCGGTAGATGCAAGGAAGTAGACTATATGAAGGACAAAAGCTGGCGCTCAAGTACTTTTTTGTAGCGGTGGTGCTGTTTGGTGCGCAGTTGCTTTTTGGGCTATTGGCGGCTATTCAATTTTTGTATCCAGACTTTTTGTTTGGCGTTTTGGATTTTTCTATCAACAGAATCGTGCATATCAACGCACTAGTAGTTTGGCTACTCTATGCAATGATAGGTGCAGTTTATTGGCTATTGCCTGATGAGGCTGGTATAGAGGTTGTAGGTGTAAAGCTGGCAAACTTGGCTTTTTATATCCTTACAGCTGCGGTAGCAGTAGTGGTACTTGTATATCTTTTCATCCAAGTTGGACCTGGTAAAGAGAGCACTATTTGGTTCATTACTGAGGGTCGTGAATATATCGAAGCGCCGCGCTGGGCTGATATAGGTATAGTTGCCGTGGTTTTGGTTTTCCTCTATAACGTATATGCTACGGTTATGAAAGGAAAGCATACAGGTATTTTGGTTGTCTTGATGGCTGACCTTATTGCATTGGCAGGTTTGTACCTTGCCGGTATGTTCTATACAGATAATATCGCAATCGATCAATTCTGGTGGTGGTGGGTTGTTCACCTCTGGGTGGAGGCTACATGGGAAGTGTATGTAGCGGCAGTTGGTGGATATATCCTTATTAAGACACTCAACGCCAATAGAAAAGTAGTGGAGATGTGGCTATGGATCGAAGTAGCCATGATGTTTGGATCTGGTATATTGGGACTTGGTCACCACTACTTCTGGATTGGAACGCCTGAGTATTGGTGGGAAATTGGTGCGCTTTTCTCTGCACTTGAACCAGTGCCACTTGTAGGTCTATTTGTGCATGTACTCTATGACTGGGGTAAAGAGCGCGGTAAAGGCAATACTATCAAAAATGTCCCTGCATTTGCTTGGCTTACAGTTGAAACGTTTGGTAACTTCTTAGGTGCAGGCGTTTGGGGATTTATGCATACACTTCCTCAAATCAACCTCTATACTCATGGAACACAATGGCCAGCAGCACATGGACACTTGGCATTCTTTGGAGCTTATGTGGCTATTATGATTAGTGCTATTTATTTAGGTATACAAGGAAAAGCTGGTCTAAAAGAGCTTAAAATGACAAAAGCCGGATGGTGGGCAATTACACTTATTACGGTAGGTGTATTATTAATGACTGTAGCTTTGACAATTTCAGCCTATGTACAAACTATGGTAGAGCGTGGTATGTATGGTGCTACTTGGGAAGGATTCTTCGTAGCACAAGCTGATGTCTGGTTTACACAAGGTATGGGATGGAGGCTCTTTAGTGGCTTAATGGTTATTGCTGGATACGGCTTTTTGGTATATGACCTTCTTACTTGTGATAAGAAGCAGCCTGCTGAAGTATATGAAGAGGAGGCAGCGGCAGCTACGGCTTAATAGCCGTAGCTTATCATAAGATATATTTAACAATATTATCAGTATAATTAAATAAAGGAGTTGATATGTTTGAACCATGTACTGATGTGGTATGTAGCTTCTGGTCGATACTTAACCAAGGGCCAATGACGTTAACCATTACGCTGCATACGCTCATCGTCTTACCAATGGTGTGGATTTACTTCGATGAGAAGAAGAAGATGGAAAGAGGTGATATCCCTCAAGAATAGGGATGTCTAGAGATTGGGGAAGGGGAACACCTAATCTCAGAAAAGGAGCAAAAATGAAGCTAAAAATTGGAATTAGCTTGGCTGTTGCTATGGGCCTTGCAAGCTCACTTGTAGCTGGTGACATTAGTCTAAGCAAAGAAGAGATGAAGAAGGCAACGCAGATCTATTTCGATAGATGTGCTGGTTGTCACGGTATGCTTAGAAAAGGTGCCCTTGGTCCTAACCTGTTGCCAAAAAAAACAAGAGCGATGGGCACTGAGACGCTAGAGTATATTATCTATAACGGTACGCCGGGCGGTATGCCAGACTGGGGTGCTAGTGGTGAATTGACAAAAGCTGAGACAAAATTAATGGCAAAATTCATCCAGCTCGATCCTGTCTCTCCTCCAGAAAAATCGATGGCTGATATGAAAAAAAGCTGGAAACTCCTTGTGCCACCAGAAAAACGTCCAACAAAACCAGAGACTACTAGAAACTGGGAAAACTACTTTGGCGTAGTTCTCAGAGACGTGGGTAAAGTAGCGATTGTAGATGGTGACACGAAAGAGCTTGTAAGTATCGTGCCATCAGGATTTGCTACGCATATTCTTAGAACCTCCAAATCTGGTCGCTATATGTACGCGATTGGACGCGATGGCAAGGCGAGCGTAATTGATCTTTGGATGAAAAAACCACAAAATGTAGCTGAAATTCGTGTATGTAATGATGCTAGAAGTATCGATACTTCAAAAGCGAAAGGCTATGAAGATGAGTATGCGGTAGTGGGATGTTACTGGCCACCTTCAATCGTAACGCTCAAAGGTGATACACTCGAGCCAATCCAAATCGTATCTACTGCAAGCTACACCTATGATACAGGCGAGTTCACAAGAGAGGCACGCGTTGCATCGATCGTGGCGAATCACCACAAACCAGAGTGGGTTATCAACGTAAAAGAGACTGGTCAGGTATGGCTCTACGACTACTCTCAACCACGCGATCCTCAAATCCATATGCTCATGGCAGAAAGATATCTCCATGATGGTGGATGGGATCTTACGAAGCGTTATTTCCTCGTTGCAGCAAACGCAAGAAACAAGGTTGTGGCAGTTGATACAGAAGAGGGTGAAGTTGCTGCTATTATCCCAAGTGGCGGTATCAAACCACACCCAGGACGCGGCGCGAACATCAACCATCCAAAATATGGTCCACTATGGGCTACAGGACACATCGGTTCTAATGATATCAGTTTCATTGGAACAGATCCGACATATCATCCACAATATGCATGGAGAGTCGTGAAGAAAATCAGCTTGCCAGGTGATGGTGGTGGTAACCTCTTTATCAAAACGCATCCGGCATGTAAATATATCATTGCTGATAGACCGGTGAATCCGGATAGAAAACTCCAAACACAACTCTATGTCATTGACAAAAAGAAACTTGAAGTTGTCAAAACCATCAAAATTCCAAGAAAATTCGTTAAAGAAAGAACAGTTACTGTCAATGGTAAGAAAGTCAAAGTCAAACCAAGAGGACCGGTTCATATCGAGTTCAACAAAGATGGTGACGAATTTTGGGTAAGCGTTTGGGGTAACAAGCTTGTACCAAGTGCGATTTTGGTATACGATGCAAATAGCCTCAAACTCAAAAAAGCAATTACTGGTGACTGGGTGCGCACACCAACCGGTAAATTCAACGTATTCAACACTAAATACGACATTTATTAAAAAGAGGGGGCTAAGCCCCTTCTTAATTGAATTTGTGTAGAATTTGCAGAAGAGTAAGAAGTGCTAAGCTTCGCTTGGTAGTTCTTGCTCCTCAAAAAAGGAGCTACAATGAAAAAGATTTTTATTCTACCTATTCTTTTCTCTTTTTTATTTGCCTCGCCACTCATTCATGAGCTGGAAGCGAAACCGTTAAAAAATAAAGGTTATAACGTCTATTTCAAATACTGCTCCATGTGTCATGGAAAGCAAAGAGAGGGTATTTCTGCACCACCTCTTTTGCCAAATTTCATCAAGAAACTGAGCGATGAGAGATTGCGCGATATCATCAAAAACTCTCTTCCTCAAACCCTCATGCCAAAATTTGACTTTTTAAGCGATGAAGAAATAAACGGTATCATTACCTACCTGCGAACTCCCGCTAACGAGATAAAATGGAGCAAAGAAGATATCGAAAAAAGCAAAAAAACCTTCCACAATAAATCCAAAGATTTGCATATCAAAGATATCGACAACGTCACTCTCGTAGTAGAGCGAGGAGCCAATAGGGTATGGGTGATGGAAGATGAGAGAGTACTTGATACATTTGCTTTCAAAAACGTCCATGGGGGTCTCAAGTATACCCTTGATGGCAAAAACTTCTATGTCCCAACCCGCGATGGCTGGATAGGACATTATAGCTTGGAGCATGGAAGACTTGAGAGTAAAATCAGAGCGTGCGTGAATCTACGCAACGTATCGCTAAGCCGTGATGCCAAATATCTCTTTGCAACCTGTTTGCTGCCACAGATGGTGGTGGTGTTTGATAGAGCAGAGCTTGCTCCAATCAAACTCTATCCAGTCGATGGCAAAATCAGCGCGCTCTATGAGCTCTATAGTAAAGATGAGGCAATCTTTACGCTGCGCAACAAGCCTTTGCTATACAAAGTGGATACCAAAACGCTAAAGTTTACAAGCTATCCTCTTGATAAGCCAATAGAGGACTTCTTTATCGATCCTTTTGAAGAGTATATCATTGGCACCACGCGTCACGGTAAGGATCTGAGAGTCTACAATATCGATACGCTCAAAGAGGAATTTAATGCCTCGATAGAGGGGATGCCGCACCTCTTCAGTGCCACCTATTGGTATCATGATGGCAAATTTTATTTTGCTACGCCACATCTTCGTAAGCCCTACGTGACAGTGTGGCAGATGTATGATTGGAAGTTGGTGAAAAAGATAGATGTGGGAGGGGATGGCTTCTTTGTCAAAACACACCCGCAAAGCCAATATCTTTGGGTCGACAACGGTACGGATGAACTTGTGTTAGTAAACAAGAAAGACTATTCCATCCAAAAAAGAGTACCAAGAGAAGGGAAGCAATATATTCATACGGAGTTTAGTGGCGATGGAAAATTTGCCTATTTGAGTATCTATGAGAGTGATGGCAATCTTTTGGTATGGCAGACAGATACTTTTAAAGAGATCAAAGACTACAAAGCCAACGTGCCGGTGGGCAAATATAATTTCATCAATAAAAACCGCATCTTCTATCCAAGGCTCTTTGGTCTCTCCATCTTCAAGGAAAAATGCTGGGGATGCCACCACCAAACAGCCATGGCATTTGGCCCTCCTTTTAGCGAAATTGCCAAAAAGAGAAGCCGAGACGAGATGATAGCTCAAATTCTCGATCCCCAAAATACTTATAAACATTTAGGTTACAAAAGAAATGCGATGCCGGCTTTCAAGCTCTCCCCAAGGGAGCTTAAAAGCATTACAGACTATATTATGAGTTTCAAGGATAAATAGTGTTCAGACTCTCCAATCTTATCAAAAGCACTTTAGAAAATAAGCCGGCGCGCCATCTCGATGGTGCCATTGCAATCTGGAATTTTACTAACCGCTGCAATCTCAACTGCTTGCACTGCTATTCAAAAAGCGGACTTGATGCAGTCGATACACTCACTACCGAAAAAGCACTCTTGACAATCAAAGAGCTCAAAGAGGCTGGTATCAAATTTATTATTTTTAGCGGTGGCGAGCCATTGACGAGAAAAGATATCTTTACCATCGCCGAGGCTTGCCAAAAAGAGGGGATCTTTACCTATCTCTCCACCAATGGGCTCTATATCAATCCTGGAAATGTGCGAAGAATTATCGATACGTTTGGTTATATAGGTATTAGCATCGATGGAGATGAGCAGATTCACGATAGATTTCGAGGGCTTGTGGGCTCATACAATAAAAGTATGCAAGCAATCGATCTCATTCACGAACATGGCGGTAAGGTAGGGATTCGCTTCACCATCACCAAAGAGACGCAAGATGCCTTGGCGCATATATTTGAGCTTGCTGAAGCCAGAGGAATCGATAAGATCTATATCTCTCATCTCGTCTATAGCGGCAGAGGGCTTGACAATCTTAAAATGGATCTGAGCATGGAGGAGCGCAAAAAGGCGGTTGATTACATCATCGATAAAGCTTTTGAGTATAATGAAAAAGGCAAAGATATCGACATAGTGACCGGCAACATGGAGATGGATGCAATTTACTTTTGGCAAAGGTTTTCCAAGCGCTATCCCCAACATGTAGATGCGTTGCTTGAGAGATTAAAAGCATGGGGCGGCAATAGCGCTGGCAGGAACCTTGTCAATATCAATAGCGAGGGAGACGTGAAGCCAGATCCATTCTTCCCGGTAAAGCTTGGCAATATCTATGAAAGAAGCTTTGTGGATATTTGGCAAGATGAGAGCAGTGATCTGCTCAAAAAACTTCGCACGTTCCCGCGTGAAATTGGCGGCAAATGCGCAGAGTGCGAATATATCGATATTTGCAATGGCGGAAGCAGACCAAGGGCATGGGCTATATATGGGGATTTGTGGGCTGAAGATCCCAGCTGTTACATCAAGGAGTGAGAATGCGGTATTTATTGATACTTTTATTGCTGGTTAGTTTGCAAGCAAAAGAGAAGATCTTTGTAGTGGAGCGAGAAAATAGTGCTTTGGCAGTCATACAAGATGGCAAACTCAAAAAAGAAATTGCCAATATGCACAACTGCAACCATGCGGTAGTGAAGTTTATCGAAAACGATGGCTACATGATCACGCGCGATGGCTATTTGATCAAATTCGATCCAAACAGCGAAAAAAAACTCAAAGAGGTGAAAGCGAGCAAAAGCGCCATCGGCTTTACGCTAGCAAAAGATTTCGTAGCAGTAGCTAACTACGCCAATAAAACTGTGGAGATTTTCGATAGGGAACTGCATCTTTTACAAACTATCGATACTGGTTCAAGAAACGTCGGCATCAAAATCTACAAAGACTACCTCGTCTTTGCCGCGATGGATAGCGACGAGATATGGGTAATGAAAAAAGAGAGCAAAGTTACGTTCGATAGGTTCGGCGTACCACATAAAAAGGTTCGTTTTAAAAAATATAAAGTGATCCAAGACGCCGGTCAGATGCCTTTTGATGCCATGATCAATCAAAACCTCTATGTGGTGGGATTTTTCAACTCTCCATTTGTGGGTGTGCTCGATCTTGATACTTTAAGCTACAAGCAAGTTCCTCTGAAGCTAGAGAAAAAGACGATTGTGCTCAAAGTCCCTCACTTTGGTTTCTGGTCTATTATGAAAGACAAGTTCTTCATCCCAGCGGTTGGGGATAATAAGGTGTTTGTATTTGATAAGGATTTTCACTATATAAAAACAATAGAAGTAGAGGGTAATCCTGTTTTTACTTCCCTCAGTCCTGATAGAAAGTATTTAGCGGTTACATTTAGCGGCAAGAAGTTTCCAATTGTGCAGATTGTGGATACCAAGAGTTTGCAAGTGATTAAGCGATTCGATTTTGGCGGTATGGTGCTGCATGTGCGCTGGAGCAAAGAGAAGCCACTACTCTATGTCTCCAACAATGGTGATAGCAAAGTTATTGCCCTTGATACCAATAGTTGGCGAGAGGTGTGGCAGGTGGGCGTGCCAAAGCCTTCAGGAATATTCACCTATTACTATTGATATAAATCATGCCTTTTTGGGGTGTATTAGTTTATAATGTAAGCAACTTTTTTTGAAACAAAAGGATTGTTATGGGCAAAGTCTATCTTACAGGTGCCGGACCTGGTGACATCGAGCTTTTGACGCTGAAAGCCGCACGCGTTATCAAAGAAGCGGATGTCATCATCTACGATAGACTAGCCAATCCCGATATTTTGCAGATGTCCAAAAATGGCTGCAAATTTATCTATGTAGGCAAAGAAGATGGCAAGCACATCCTTCCACAAGACGAGATAAACCGCGTGATCTACGAAGCCGCTTTGGAACACGACGTGGTCGTGAGACTAAAGGGTGGTGATCCCTTTGTCTTTGGGCGAGGTGGCGAAGAGGGAAAATACTTGCATGAAAGAGGCATAGAGTTTGAAGTGATTCCAGGCATCACCTCTTCAATCAGCGTGCCAGCCTATGCGGGTATTCCGGTGACGCATAGAGGGGTAAGCGTGAGCTTTCGCGTAGTGACTGGCCATGAGGCGCCTAACAAGGAAGCTAGCCAAATTCCATGGGAGAATTTCAAAACGGACGATACTATCGTCTTTTTGATGGGGCTGCACAACCTAGATAAAATTGCAAAGAAGCTGATTGAAATTGGCAAGCCAAAAGATTTTCCCGTAGCTGTCATCTCCAAAGGCACTACTCCAGAGCAAAGGACGGTGGTAGGAACGCTTGAGAATATCTATGAAATGGCAAAAGATCTGCCAACCCCCGCTCTTATTGTTGTGGGCAAAGTGGTACTTCTTCGAGATGAGCTTAACTGGTTTGAAAAAGCTCAAACGCCAGCCACAGAGACTGTCTAATTTGTCAGTTTAAGATTAATTGCGACAAAATGTCACAAAAATGTCACTCTCTATTTTAATATTTCCCATAAAATAAGCATTTTGCTATTTTTCTACTTTGTCACAAAATTGTTATAAAACTTAAACTTCTATACAAAACTCTTCAAAAATCTCTCCGAAAATAAAGCGTATTTAAGATCCAAATAAGTAAAGATCGTATATAATCTTTTTAACGCCCAATTAACATAAAGGAGGTTTGTATGAGGCGAACTATGAAGCGGCTACTTAGTCTCGCTGCTGCGGTTGGACTCGTTTCCACTGCTGCCACAGCGCAGAGTGAGCTCGAAAAGATTATGAAAGAGCGAGGTCTTACGCAAGATGACATTTTAGCGGCGGCCAAGACCTATACGCCAAGCGGCGGCAGGGACAAATACATAGTCTTTAGTTCAGGTGGTCAGTCTGGACAGATTATGGTCTATGGCGTGCCTTCTATGAGAATCTTGAAGTTCATCGGTGTTTTTACGCCTGAGCCTTGGCAAGGTTGGGGATATGATGATGATACTAAAAAGGTGCTCAAAGAGGGATGGTATCGAGGCAAGCCAATCACATGGGGTGATACGCACCACCCAGCAATCTCTGAGACAAATGGTGTCTATGATGGTAAATGGTTAGCGATCAATGATAAAGCTAATCCAAGAATTGCAATTATTGATCTTAAAGACTTCGTAACCAAGCAGATTGTCGTTAACCCAGTATTTAAGTCAGACCATGGTGGAGCATTTTTTACGCCAAATAGTGAATATATCCTCGAAGCTTGCCAATATGGTGCTCCATACGACAATAACTACCACCCAATGGAAGAGTATGCGGATGTTTATAGAGGTGGTGTGACATGTTGGAAGTTTGATCATGAAAATGGACGCATTATCAAAGATGAGTCTTTTGTGATTGAAATGCCTCCATATATGCAAGACCTCTCAGATGCCGGTAAAGAGATGAGTTATGGTTGGGGATTTACCAACTCATTCAACTCAGAGATGTATACAGGTGGTATTGAAAAAGGACTTCCACCATTTGAAGCGGGAATGAGCCGTAACGATACGGACTACTTGCATGTTTACAACTGGAGAAAGTTGGCTGAACTTGCAAAAGATCCAAAAAACGTAAAAATCATCAATGGTATGAAGGTCGTTCCAATTGAGGTAGCTGTTAAAAACGACTGTCTTTTCCTCATTCCAGAGCCAAAATCTCCACATGGCGTGGATGTGAGTCCAGATGGACGCTATATCGTAGTGTGCGGTAAGCTTGATACGCATGCTACAGTATATGATTTCAAAAAGATTATGGAAGCTGTAAAGAATAAAGACTTTGCAGGAAAAGATCCATATGGTATTCCTATTATCGATATGAAAAAAGCTATGCACTGTCAGGCTGAACTTGGCTTAGGACCACTTCACAACCAGTATGGACCTAAATGGAAAACAGAGGGTGAAATCTATACTTCACTCTATGTGGATAGCCAAGTTGTAAAATGGAACTATCTCACATGTGAAGTCAAAGATAGAGTAAACGTCAACTACAACATCGGTCACCTCTGCGGAATGGAAGGGAAAACCGAAGATCCACAAGGCGAATACATTATCGCGCTCAACAAACTAGCAATCGATAGATTCAACCCAATCGGACCTCTTCATCCGCAAAACCACCAGCTTATCGATATTAGTGGCAAAAAGATGAAATTGCTTTACGATATGCCTGTGCCTCTAGGTGAGCCTCACCAAGCAGTGGCAATTCGTGCTAGCAAGCTCCATCCAGAAGTACGCTATCCAATGGGAACCAATCCATTTACTGGTAAAGTGCATAAGGGTAAAACGCTTGCAGGTCAAGAGAGAATTGTTCGTGAAGGAAATCATGTATATGTTTATGGAACATTGGTCAGAAGCCATATCAACCCAGAGCACGTTACAGTCAATAAAGGCGATATTGTTACATTCTATCTCACTAACCTTGAGCGTGCAGAAGATGAGACTCATGGATTTACGGTGGATTGGTACAATGTGCATGCTTCCCTTGAGCCAGGTAAGACTGTAGCAGTGACATTCAAAGCCGATCGTGAAGGTGTATTCCCATATTACTGTACAGAGTTCTGTTCAGCGTTGCACCTTGAGATGATGGGTTACTTGCTCGTCAAAGATCCAAACAAAGTCTATAAATCCGTCAAAAAAATCAAACTCAAAAAAATGAGCAAAGAGCAGCTCATGAAAGAGTATGAAAAAACTGTTAAGCTCAATGAAGCGACCAAGAAAGTTATCCAAAGCGTCGTGAAGTTCCTCAAAGAGAACCACTACGAAAAATATCCTGTCGTGAAACAACTCGTAGAAGACGCAATGGATCAGTTCAGCAAAGTTGCAGCGGAAGAGAAAAAAGCGGAAGAAGCCCTCAAAAAAGGCGATATAGAAACCGCTATCAACTTCCAGTATCAAGCATGGCAATACTTGGTTAAGACTGCAGACGTTGGAATTCGTGCAAAAGACTTGCTAGTCAAAAAACTCGCAACACCAATGAGCGAAGCTGCAAAACGTGGTGAAGCTGCATTCGCGGAAGGTGGATGTAACGGATGTCACGTCATCGGTAAAGTAAGCTCGGGACCAGACCTTGTGGGAGTGCTTAAACGCCACGAAAATGGTGAGCAATGGGTATATGAATTTATCAAAAACCCAGCAAGCAAATATGACGATCCTTATGTCAAAGCGATGATTGACTACTTCAACCTCCGTATGCCTAACCAGCATATGAGCGATCAAGAGATCAAAGACATCATCGAATACCTCAAATGGGTTGACGAAAACGCCCATCTCTTCTAATCCCAAAAGAGGCCTTGCGCCTCTTTTTTTCATTATCTTTATTATTTGATCAAAAGCCATTTCTTTGCCACATTTTTATAATACAATCAAATAATAAAGATAATAGATGGTTATATTTGACTTATGTCATTAATTTTTTGGGAAAAAGATTGTATGATAGCAATAACAACTTAAAAGGATAGATGATGAAGAAGTACCAAATCTACGCATTGATTGCTTTGGCAATTCTGCTGTATTGGTTCGTGATTCCAGCTGTGCTCACGCACGATGTGAACTATTTGGCAAAGCAGGGAAAAGCGGACAAAATTCCTGCTATTTCCTATAAGGTGTGGGATTATTATATGAAAGGACGCTATGTAAGCCCAAATACACCTCCTGAAGCCTTGGATAAAAACAAAAATCCGATTCTTGAAAAGATGATTGAGTATAACGCCGAGATTGGTGTGGCAAGTGCGCCTATTTGGTATGTGTCCCTCGAAGCGCCAAACTACCCAAAAGATGCATTTCCTGAGGGGATTCCCGTGTATTACCATTTTGATGGTTTTAGCGGCGATGTGCATGAGATGAATACGATCAATCACTTTATCGGTATGGATCCTATGGAGAGAGGTGCGCCATATCTTAGAATGATTGCGCCTTATGTATTGGTGCTTTTGGCTTTTGCCTATGTGCTTTTTATTCTCTATGATTGGAAATGGCTCAATTATGTTATGTGGATTGCGGTAGCACTACCACTTATCTTCTTAGGATTTTACGCCTATTGGCTCTACTGGTTTGGGCACAATATGCATGATTGGGGAGCATTCAAAATTAAGCCATTTATGCCGACAGTCTTTGGAGATGGGAAAGTGGCGCAGTTTACCACCCACTCATACCCCACAATTGGCTTTTGGCTGCTTCTTGCTATAAGCCTTTTTACGCTGTTAGCAATCATTTCTAAAAACAAATATCTTAAAGAAAAAGAGGCATAATGAAGGCGATGCTCCTGCTGCTTTGCTCACTTTCACTACTTTTTGCAAATATATTGCAAGATGCAATTAATAAAGCAAAAGCGGGAGCTAGGCTTGATCTACCGAAAGGAATCTTTAAAGGCTCTATTCATATTGATAAGCCTTTGATGATTGTAGGGCATGGAAGCATTATTGATGGTGAAGGAAAAGGGACAGTTGTAACGATTACTAGCTCAAATGTTACTCTCAAAAATCTCACCATCCGTAATAGCGGCTCGGAACATGAAAAGATAGATGCTGGTATAGCCGTCAAAGATGCGGCGTTTGTGAGGATCGAGGGGTGCAGGATAGTGGACTGCCTCTTTGGGATCGATTTGCAAAATGTAAAAAATTCGATTATCAAAGATAATTACATCTCTTCCAAGCCCTACGATTTAGGCATTCGGGGCGATGGGGTGAGACTATGGTATAGCAACGACAACATTTTGCAAAATAACCATCTCTATAAAAGTAGAGATTTTGTGATCTGGTATAGCCACGGCAATCTGATAGAGAAAAATCTTGGCGAGTATGGGCGCTATAGCCTGCATTTTATGTATGCTGGCAAAAATATCGTTAGGCACAACGTTTATAAGCACAATAGCGTTGGAATTTTCTTTATGTATTCCAAAGATACCATCGCTACCGACAATCTCATTATGAGCTCCCTTGGCACTACAGGGATGGGAATTGGGCTTAAAGATGCATCAAACTTTACCATCAAAAATAATACGATTCTTTATTGCGCCAAGGGAATGTATATTGATAGAAGCCCTTTTGAACCTGGAGCTAGCAACAAAATTATCGGCAACAAGATCCTTTACAATTCAATTGGCATGCATTTTCACTCTTTGAGCGTGGATAATATTATCAGCAAAAATATCTTCAAAGGCAATATGGAAAACGTCTATGACGATTCGGGACAGGGGAGAATTCATGCCGTGATGAACAAATGGTATGAGAATTTTTGGGACGATTATCAGGGGATCGACAAAGATGGTGACGGCATAGGAGATATTCCTTATACTCTTTACTACTATGCCGACAAGCTTTGGCTACTCAATCCCAATGTGCGATTCTTTTACGGATCGCCTGTGATTAGCATTTTGAATTTTTTGTATAAATTGGCTCCGATCTCTGAGCCTATTAAGCTATTAAGCGACCCAAGGCCGCTTATGCACGAAGAGGGGGTATTATGAAAGATAAAAAGAGAAGAGACTTTATCAAGCAGATGACAGGACTTGGCGTTCTGGGCCTTGCAGCTGCTGGGGCAATTGTGGGAGGCAAAGAGCTATTAGCTCGCGAAGAGACGCCTCTTCGCCCGCCAGGTGCTATGCCAGAGCACCAATTCTTGGCGCTTTGCATCAAGTGTGGACAGTGCTTGCAGGTGTGCCCATATGACTCTATTCTTTTAGAAGATGTAAATGGCAAAGCGGGTCTGGGCACAGCTTATATCGATGCAGACAAAAGAGGGTGCTATCTGTGCAAAGCTTTGCCTTGTATCTTGGCATGCCCTAGCGGGGCGCTCGATCATAGCATTGCCGATGATGTAAGAAAAGTGAAAATGGGCGTAGCTGTAATTGCCAATGAGAGTGCCTGCCTAGCACTATACAATAAGCCAGTGCCAGATAGTGAGAGAGATCTCATTTATGAGCATACTAAGGTGCTTACTGCTAAAGAGAAAAGAGAGAAAAAGGTTTATGAACTACCAAATCCAAGTGAAAAGAGGCAGTTGCAAGTGGATCTGCTCAAAAAAGTGGAGCAATATGTAGGTAAGCAGTGCACAATTTGTGCGGATCTTTGCCCCTATCCCGAGCAATCTTTAGCTATTGGCATGGTGCAAAAGGGTGCTGGATATATCCCAGAGATTAGGGATAAATGCGTGGGATGCGGAGCGTGCGTGGAACTCTGTCCAA
>WGBC01000043.1 GCA_015494535.1 Nitratiruptor sp.
AGATACCTGGCAAACATATCTGTCTCAATATTGACCCTGCGATGTATCTGGTATGTAGCAAAGAGAGTGTGTTGAAGCGTGATGGGTATGATGGTGAGGCGAAAACCATCCTCAAAAACCTCATTGATAGTGAGGCTTACCCCATCAATCGCGATGCTTCCCTTTGGCACTACGAACTTTATATAATCTTTTGGGATTTTGATATAAAAATCTTTGCCATTTACACCTTCTTGTATTTTGATAATAGTGCCAATGCAATCGATGTGCCCTTGAAGAATATGGCCTTCTAGCCTATCTTGCAAGCGCATGGCTGGCTCTATATGGACATTGGCTTTAAAATTCTCTATTGCAACCACTCTTCTAGTCTCATCGGCAACTTCCACGCTAAAGCCATCATCTGCTAGCGCCACCACGCTTAAGCATACCCCGTTTATTGCGATAGAGTCGCCAAGTTTGGGGCGATAG
This sequence comes from Nitratiruptor sp., assembly GCA_015494535.1. Lineage (GTDB taxonomy): Bacteria > Campylobacterota > Campylobacteria > Campylobacterales > Nitratiruptoraceae > Nitratiruptor. The sequence goes on from WGBC01000043.1 coordinate 466, forward strand.
GAGGCTTGCAGCTGCAATATCTTGCCATCGAAACTTTTGACTTTTGCAATCTCTCTGATTAGTCCCGTAAACATCGTTTGCCTTGATTTTTGGAGGTAAGTATAGTATAAATAGCACACATTATACCCTATTTTGGAGTGATAGATGCATTTTGACGTGATAGTTATAGGTGGCGGGCACGCTGGGATAGAGGCAGCTTTGGCGGCTGCTCGTATGGGTATGAAGACGCTTATGATCACAATCCTTGCCGAGCAAATTGGTGCCGCAAGTTGCAACCCTGCCATCGGAGGCCTGGCAAAGGGGCATCTTGTCAAAGAGATTGATGCGCTTGGTGGTGAAATGGGGCTAACAACAGATGAGACGGGTATCCAGTTTCGCATCCTCAATGCTTCCAAAGGCCCGGCGGTGAGAGGCAGCCGCGCGCAAATCGATATGGATCGCTACCGTATAGCAATGCGCACCAAAGTACTCAATACCCCAAATTTAGAGGTAGCCCAAGAGATGGTGGATAGGCTGCTAGTTAAGGGTGATAGCGTTGTAGGGGTAGAGACCAATCTTAAAAATATTTACCACGCCAAAAAGGTGATAGTCACGACCGGAACGTTTTTACGCGGTCTTATTCATATTGGAGAAATTAGGCAAGAGGCCGGTAGGGCTGGGGAGTTTGCCTCTAAAATGCTTAGCAAAAGTTTGCACGATTTGGGGCTGAGGATGGGTAGGCTCAAAACTGGCACGTGTGCGAGAATCGATGCGAAAACCATAGATTTTGGCAAGATGGAGATCCAGCCAGGAGATGAGAAGCCTATTCCATTTAGCTTCCGAACAGATAGAGAGAGCTTTCATCCAACGCAGCTGCCTTGCTACATCACCTACACCAACGAAAGAACCCACGAAATAATAGAATCCAACTTCCACAGAGCCCCTCTTTTTACAGGCCAAATTGAAGGAGTGGGGCCAAGGTATTGTCCAAGTATTGAAGATAAGATCTATCGCTTCCGTGACAAAGAGCGCCACCATATCTTTGTGGAGCCTCAAACGCTTGAAGCCACCGAATACTACATAAATGGTCTCAGCACCTCATTGCCACCAGATGTGCAGCTTGAGATGATACGATCGATTAAAGGGCTTGAGCATGCGGTGCCTGTAAGGTTTGGCTATGCGATTGAGTACGATTATGTGGATCCTACCGAGTTGCATCACACGCTTGAGACCAAAAAGATCAAAAACCTCTATCTAGCCGGCCAGATAAATGGCACCACAGGGTATGAAGAGGCAGCAGCGCAGGGGCTCATGGCTGGCATTAACGCAAGTTTGGCTGTTATGGAGCAAGAACCTCTAATACTTAACCGCGACGAAGCCTATATCGGCGTGCTTATTGACGATCTAGTAACCAAGGGCACCAAAGAGCCATACAGGATGTTTACCAGTAGAGCCGAATTTCGACTGCTTCTTCGAGAAGACAACGCGGATCTTCGCTTAATGGGTTATGGGCATAAATTGGGGCTTATCGATGAGGATACTTATGCTAGGATGCTTAGAAAAAAAGAGCAGATCCAAAAGGGTGTAGCTTATTTGCAAGAGCACTTTTTAACGCCTACCAAAGAGACGTTGAGTATGTTGCAAAGCATGGGTGAAGAGAAGATTACCGACAAAACTTCTCTTAAAAACATTGCGGCGCGCTCTACTTTTACGATCCAAAAGCTTGAAACGCTAGCTCCAATGCTGAAAGATTTCGATGAAGAAGCAAAAGAGCAGATCCTCATAGAAGCCAAATACCACCAATATATCAAAAAGCAGCAAGAGCAGATTGCGAGGATGCATGAACTCCAACATATCAAAATTCCTGAAGATCTGGATATTGATAGTATCAGCGGGCTTAGCAATGAAGTGAAAGAGAAGCTCAAAAAATTCAAACCACCCACACTCTTTGCCGCTAGCCAAATTAGCGGAATCACACCAGCAGCCATAGAGATTTTGCACATTTATATAAAGATGAAAGAGAAAGGAAAAGTTTAGAAATCTTTGTCGATGGTACAAAAGCTATTTTGGGCGCAAACGATTTAGTGTGACACGCTTTGGCCCGATGGGTCGAATGGCGTTAGCTTCGGGTACCCATCGTGGACAACCGCGTGGAGAACAAATCGTTTGAGCCTAACAAAAGGGAGAAAATCATGACAATCTATTTTTACGCAAAAACCGACAATCGTTTGGGGCTTGATAGACTCAGGCGCACAGTCGCTTTGATGAAAGAGTTTAAAGAGTTTGATACATATCTCATGACGACGGAGTTTCGATCCGCTACGTATGCTAAAAGAGTTTTAGGGGTGAAAAAAGCCGTGGGCATTGAGGATTTTCGCAACGTTGGCACCATATGCGAGCGTGGCGATATATTAGTATATGACAGCGATGAGCACAATGAGACAATTCATCAAGAGATGATTGAATATTTTGGCAAGTTTTTTCGTATCAGCTACAATCCAGAAGATTTGGTAAAACTTGGGGAGCATCTCATTTCACCTCACATTGTGGGTGAGGGCGTTATTAATGGCGTTTTGGTGGATAGGAGATATTTTGCGCAGAGCCAAAAGAGCAAAAGAGTTTTTTTCTATGGCGATAGCGATTATGAAAAAAAACTTTTAGAAATTGCTCCACAGCTAAAGGATTTTAATCTCGATCTTTTGGAGGGTTTTTACTTTTTCGTGGATGTAGCTGATAAAGTAGCACCATATTTTAGTGAGAAATATGAGAGCGAGGAGTATCCAGAGATTGTACCGGAGTCTATGCTTTTTATCTCGCATTCTGCCCAAAGTGCACTGGAAGCTGCAGCAAGTGGCAGTAAGGTTATCTATTTTGGAGACGATGAGGATTATCTACCTATTTTACAAAAGGTTGGGGTGCTGCATATGGGCTATTTTGATACGCAAAAGCTTCAAGAAGCAATTCTTGCGGCAAAGGTGGCAAAAAGGGAGTATTTAGACGCCTTGAGTGTCGAAAAAGTGGCAAATGCGATCAAAGATCGCCTTTAAAGTAGAAGTTAACTTAAATATAACTTAATTTTATATTTCCTTAAATATTTTTGTATTAAAATCAATTGACCAAAAAACTCTAAAAGGATTGTCAATGGCACAAAGCAGACGTGACTTCCTTGGTATGGTCTTTGGTGCGTTCGCAGGAGCTGGTGGTTTGGCGGCTCTTTATGCGATGAAACGTACATGGGATCCATTGCCAAGCGTTATGGCAGCAGGATTTACCACTGTTGACCTCTCTCCAATGAAAGATGGAGAACTTCGAACAGTTACATGGAGGGGTAAGCCTATCTTCATTCTCAAAAAACCTCCAACAGACAACTGCAACACTATTCCGGATGAAAGCAAAAAGAGATTAGTGACTATAGGAGATAGTCAATATCTTGTCATGATTGGCCTCTGTACGCATCTAGGATGTATTCCATCTTGGGAGCCAGATAAGAAAATTTTTCATTGTGCGTGTCATGGTGGTGAGTATGATGCCTGTGGCGTGCAAACTTTCGGACCACCGCCAAGACCTATGGATATTCCTCCGTTCAAAATTGAGGGAACGAAGCTGGTATTGGGTGAAGAGGGTCCTGAGTATAAAAAGATGGTCGGTAAAGCGTAAGGAGCGAATATGGCACACATTACAAAAGCGAACAACCTGCATGAGTGGCTTGATCAGCGCTTAGCAATTGACAAGCTCTGGAAAGTATTGGCTGCAGAGTATTGGATTCCAAAAAACATCAACTTTCTGTGGGCGATGGGTGTTGTGCTTATGACGATGTTTACGATCCTTGTCATAAGCGGTATTTTTCTTTTGATGTACTACAAGCCAGATACGAAGCTGGCATTTGATAGTGTCAATTACACTATCATGCAAGAGGTATGGTATGGATGGCTTTGGCGCCATATGCACGCAGTGGCTGCATCGGTAGTCTTTCTCGTTATCTATATCCATATGTTTACCGGTATCTATTACGCTTCATATAAGCGTGGTCGTGAGATGATATGGATTTCTGGTATGTTGCTGTTTGTTACATTTAGTGCTGAAGCGTTTAGTGGCTATATGCTTCCTTGGGGACAGATGAGTTACTGGGCTGCACAGGTTATTACGAACCTTTTTGGTGGTATTCCATTTATCGGCGATGAGCTCGTTATCTGGATTCGCGGTAACTTCTATGTATCTGATCCTACGCTTACGAGATTTTTCATGTTGCACGTATTCTTGATGCCACTTATCATTATGGCGATTATTGGGCTTCACTTTTATAGCCTCAGAATTCCTCACGTCAACAACCAAGATGGCGAAGAGATTGATTTTGATGCTGAGGCTGAGAAGTATAAAGCTGGTCTCAAAAAAGAGGCAAAAGTTATTCCTTTTTGGCCTGTATTCTTAAGCAAAGACTTCTTCGTTCTTGGCGTGTTTATGATTTTCTACTTCTATCTCGTTTTCTATCACTATAACTTTGCTATGGATCCAATCAACTTCGATCCAGCTAACCCTATGAAAACTCCTCCGCACATCTATCCTGAATGGTATTTCTTGTGGAGTTACGAGGTGCTTAGAGGATTTTTCTTTGATGTTGGACCATTGAGTGCGATGGATATGGGTCTAATTGCTTTTGGTATCGCAAATGTTATCTTCTTTGCATTGCCTTGGTTTGATAAAAATGATGAGGTGGCACCTGCTAGCAGAAGAAGCGGCGGATTTGCTATCTGGTTCTGGCTCATGGTAGTTGATATGATTGTCCTTACAATTTGGGGTAAATTGCCTCCAACAGGATTCAACGCTTATATAGGTTACGTAGCAGCAGTTGGTTTCTTGGCGCTGTTTGCGGCACTACCGGCTGTAACGGCACGTAAAAAAGGTCTTTTGATGTTTGTTATTTTGATGACGTTGGCACTTTATGTGGCTGGTTATATGGAATATACCAAAGCATTAGGCAATGGTTTTGTCATCGTAGCGCTCTTTGTAATTTTCTATGCGCTCTTTTTCCTAAATCCAGTCTTCGTACGCAATAGAGGGGGTGCAAGATGAGAGAATTGAAAATATTAGCGATCATCGTTGTATTGGTAGGTATCACCTACTGGGGGATTGAGCCTTACGCTCATTCACAGATGCACCCTCACCATGAACCAGCCACATTCAGCTATGGTGATTTGCAAGCAATAGCTGCGAATGGGGATGCGAGCAAGGGTGCTACAGCTATTATGAACAATGGCTGTACGGGCTGTCACTCCATCAAGAGCCAAAATATTCCGGCTCCGATGGATCCTGTTACTGCAAGTGCTAGCTATGGCGTGAATCCGCCAGATCTTAGCAATATAGCCGCAGTTGTGGATCACAAATTTTTGGCTAATGTCATTAAAGATCCTGTAAAGGCATTTAAGCTAGCTCATAAATTTAACGATACAAAACCTTTTCCTATGCCAGCATTCTATGGAAGCGATCAAGATTTGGCCGATATCGTTGCTTATCTCGTTTCAATCGCTCCAAAAGAGATCTCACCAAAAGAGGCGTATGAGACTGCATGTGGAAGATGCCACAATCTTCGCTATGACAACTGGACAGTTATTGGCGAGAAGCCAAAATTTAAAAATGAGATCGAAAAAGCAGATTTTGAACTTAAGCTTGCTCAATATGAAGCTAATCTCAAAAAATATCTAGGCACCACTCCGCCAGATCTCAGTATGTATATTAGAAGCCGTGGGCATGAATATATCCGCGATTTCGTAGAAGATCCACAAAAGATTCTTCATGGTACTGCAATGCCAAGAGTAGGGCTTACAAAAGAGGCTACAGAAAAAGTTGTCGCTTATCTTGAAAAAGTGGGTGACAGGAAGAAAGAGAAAAGAAATAGCCTAGGACCTTGGGTACTCCTCTATTTCGTAGTCTTTGCAGTGCTTGCATATTTGTGGAAGCAAAAAATCTGGAGAGAAGTCCATTAATTGTAGGAGGCTTTTGCCTCCTAATTTCTTCTTTAATCTTCTTTTGCCAAAAATCTGCTACAATCTTGTAAAAAAATAAAGAGATGCCATGCTAATAGATGGACATGGACGAAAAGTCAACTATTTGCGTATTTCATTGACTGAACGATGCAATTTTCGTTGCCAATACTGTATGCCAGAAAAGCCCTTTAGTTGGGTACCAAGAGAGAATCTTCTCTCCTTCGAGGATCTTTTCAAGTTTGTCAAAGCGGCGATTGACGAGGGGATTACAAAGATTCGCCTCACAGGCGGTGAGCCAACATTAAGAGCAGATCTTGATAAATTTATTAAAATGATTTACGACTACAAACCAGATATCGATCTTGCCATGACGACAAATGGGTACCTGCTCAAAGATATAGCAAAAGATCTCAAAAATGCTGGACTGAAGCGCTTAAATATCTCTTTGGATTCGCTCAAGCCAGAGATTGCCGCAAAAATTGCGGGTAAGGATGTGCTGGAAAACGTATTGGCTGGCATCGAGGCAGCCCTTGAAGCGGGACTCAAAGTCAAAATCAATATGGTGCCACTTCGGGGCGTAAACCATGATGAGATAGTGGATATCTTGGATTTTTGTAAAGAGCGTGGTATGCAGGTGCGCTTCATCGAATATATGGAAAACGTGCATGCGCATAGCGATCTTAAAGGAATGCATGGCAAAGAGATTTTAGAGAAGATTAAAGAGCGATACGAGATTGAGAAAATTGGACGAGAAGGAAGTAGTCCAGCCTTTTTATATAAACTCAAAGATAGCGATTATCGTTTTGGGCTCATCGATCCGCACAAGCATGACTTTTGCGAAACCTGTAACCGTATTCGCCTCACTGCCGAAGGATACTTGATCCCATGCCTATACTTCGACGAGGCAATGAGTATCAAAGAGGCTGTGCAGGCTGGAGATATAGATAAAGCGGTTGCGATTTTGAAAGAGGTGTTAGCCAACAAGCCAAAAGAGAATCGTTGGAGTGAAGAGATGAGCGAGGCTTCAAATAGAGCCTTCTACGAGACGGGGGGTTGAGATGATCTATTTAGTGGAGCATTTTTACTCCATTCAAGGCGAGGGTAAGTTCATAGGTACGCCGAGTGTATTCTTTCGCTTTGGCGGATGCAACCTCAAATGCCCAAGCTTTGGGGAGTATTTTGTCAAAGGCAAAAAGGTTTTTGGCTGCGATAGCGTTAGGGCTGTCAATCGCAAGCTTTTTGAAGGGGATTGGCAAAAAATTGAAAGTAGCCAAACGCTTATCGATATTTTGGAGGATCATCTCCAAAACCTCGATTTCAAACCCCACGTGGTGCTTACGGGTGGAGAGCCACTTTTGTATTGGAATGACGAGGTTTTTTATACATTTGTGCAATATCTCATAGAAAATGGCTTTATCGTCACCATTGAAACCAATGCTACTATAAAGATCGATTTTGCAAAATTTCCAGCTTACAAAGATGTGATCTTTGCGATGGCGGTGAAGCTCTCCAATAGTGGCGATCCATATGAAAAGAGAGTCAACAAAGAGGCGATCAAGGCGATTGTAGAAAATACCGCTTATAGTTTTTTTAAATTTACACTAGCAAGAGGGATTATCGAGTTTAACGCGTATGACGAGATAGTGGATATCGTAGGCGAGTATCCAGAGGTGGAGGTCTTTTGCATGCCTTTGGGAGATAGATTGGATATTCTTCGCAAAAACGACAAGATAGTAGCGGAGTTTTGCCTGCTACATGGATTTATCTATAGCGATAGGCTGCAGGTAAGACTATGGAATAGAGAGAGGATGCGATGATTATCAGAAAACTATTTCGTTTTGAAAATGCTCATATTGTAAGGGGATGTACCAGTAGACGCTGCAGCGAGTCTATTCATGGACATTCATACGTGGTAGAACTTCTCTTTTCATCGCCTCATCTTGATCGTGGGCAGATGGTTTACGATTTTGGCCTTACAAAGCTTACCATCAAAGAGCTTATCGATTCGTTCGATCATGCGATTACCCTATGGAGTGGCGATGATCCGAGATATTTGGAGGATATGAAGCGCTGGAGCAAGAGGTGGGTAGAGCTGCCCGTGAGTCCAAGCGCGGAGCAGTATAGCAGAGTGATTTTTTTAATGGTGGATTTGGTGTTGCAAAATACGATAATGGTCAATTACGAAAAAGATGTTACAATAGATAGCGTTATAGTGCACGAGACTGCTACAGGGTATGCCAAGTGCAGCAGAGATGACGCTTATAACAAAGAAATGGGCGAAATCGCTCTTGATGCTATCAAGTTTTCCGAGGGTGTCAAAGAAGAATGGAGCGATCCCGATATGTGGGGCAAACTTTTAGCGGGTGAGAAAATAGTAAATCCACAAAAAATTTAAGGAGAAAAAATGAAAAAATTAGCATTGATTTCTATCGTAGCTGCGACACTGCTTTTTGTGGGCTGCGAAAAGAAAGATCAGGCACAAAGTACAACAGCGCAAAAAAGCGTAGAGCAAAAAGAGGTCACCCCTGTACATAGCGAGGCGGCAAAATCGAGTGAAGCGAAAAAGGCGCAAGAGATACAAGAGCCTTTGCCAGGCGTACCTATGCAAAAAAGCTCTATAGCACAGAGTCAAAGCAGTGAAAGTGACAGTGAAAAAGTGGAGGAAGTGAAGAAAGAAGTGGTGAAAAAGGTCACTGAAGCAAAAGAAGCGGCTACAAAAAAAGCAAAGGAGGCTGCAGCAGCAATACTTCCAGGTACAGCTGCAAAAGAGGCTAGTACAGAGCCAGAGAATAAAGGTGATGCAGCAAAAGGAAAAGAGCTTTACGCTAAGTGCGCTTCATGCCATGGAAGCGATGGCAAAAGAAAAGCTCTAGGAAAATCTGGCGTGATCGCTGGTATGCCAAAAGATGAAGTTGCTAAAAAACTCAAAGGCTATAAAGCTGGTAGCCTCAATCAATATGGCATGGGTGCGCTTATGAAATCGCAAGTGGCTACGCTTAGCGATAGCGATATTGAGGCATTGGCTGCGTATATCTCATCTCTAAAGTAGTGAGCTAAGCGCTCACTAGCTCTTGGAATATAGCGGAGGTGAAGTTTGCAAGAGCGATAAACTTCACCTCCCCATCCAACTCTTTTACTTCTCTTCCTACGATGATAAATCCATCCATCAAAGATGCCGGCATTACCATACCAGGGGCTCGCTTGGCAAGGGGATGGAAATATGCTCCATCGAATTGTCCTGGAATGAGTGTGTCGCGTCCGGGTTTGTTGGTAAGTTTTTCTTTTAGCTGGGTGTGAATTGGTTTGATGTATGGATCGTTTCTGCCACTGATTTTATTGATAAGAAATCTTCCAAAAAGCTCGAAATTCAAAATCGCCGCCAAGGGATTGCCAGGGAGATTGAGGATATATGTATCACCTATTTTGCCAAGCGTTGTAGGTTTGCCAGGTTTTATGTCGATTTTGCTAAAGAGTATCTTCATCCCCATCTGCTCAAAAGCCTCTTTCGTAAAATCGGCCTCTCCTACGCTTACGCCCCCGCTTGTGACGATGAGATCCGCATCCAAAGCGTTCGTAATTGCCTCGCGCAGAGCCTCTTTGCTATCTTCTATTTTGCCGATAAAACTCACTTCGCATCCCAGCTCTTTTGCGCGAGCGAAAAGTGAAGGGGTATTTGAATTGTAGATATGGGATGTTTGGAGATTTTCATAGTGCATTAGCAGCTCGCTGCCCGTAGCGAAAAGCGCTACTTTGATGGGTTTGTACACGTCGATATAGGAGTAGCCTTGGCTTGCAAGCAATCCAATCTCGTATGCTCCAAGAAGTTGACCTTGCGAGATGATGGGAGATCCCTCTTGCACATCCTCGCCAGCAAAGCGCATGTTTGCTTGTGGTTTGATCTTTTGTGGCAAAACCACGCCATCTTCCAAGATCTCTACATCCTCTATGGGTACCACCGCTTCTGTGCCGGCTGGGAGCTTGGCTCCTGTCATGATCTTAATAGCGACTCCCTCTTGAACGGGGATTGTGGGCTCTTGTGAGGCCAAGATAGTCTGGGCGACTCGCACCTTTTTACCAGCGTCCACTAGTTTGATGGCGAAGCCATCCATTGCCGAATTGTCGAAATTTGGCAAATTGATACGGGCTTCATAGCTTTTCGCCGCTATTTTGCCCACTGCGTCTTCTAGGCATACTATTTCATTGGTTCTTTGAGGTTTGATGGAATCGATAATATGTAAAGCCTCTTTGATTGAGATAGCCATAATCTATCCTTTGGTATAATCGGTTGCAAAACATTGTAGCAAAAAAAGGATAGAAATTGGATACACTCTTTGCGGCTTCGAAACATACACATATGTTGGCGGTACTGCTGCTCGCTATCGCCCAGGGAGCCTACTTTTGGATAGAGAAGGCAGATTTCGTGACATTTATCAAAAAATTGCGCCTTTTGCTGCTTGTGCAGAATGTCTTTATCGGTATGGTGGTTTTTACCGGGCTTTTGATGATGGGGGTAATGCAGTTTAAGGTGTGGAATCTAGAGATTGTTTTGATGATTTTTGTGATGGTGGGCGTGATTGTCCATCAAATCCTCATCAACAAAAAGCGTAAACCTATCAGAAGCGATGAAGTAGCTTTGCAAGAGGGCTACAAAAAGTGGGTGAGAAAGGTTTATGGCGCAGAGATAGCTGCAGAGGTTTTGGTCTTTGTCTTGGCGATAATTCTTAAGTAGATGCAGTTTCTATACCATCCTAAAGCTGGAGAAGCTAAGGTTTTCTTGCAGGATGAGTATTACCGCTATATTTTCAAAGTCCGCCGCCACAAAAAGGGCGAGACTATCGCCCTTCGCAATCTCAAAGATGGGTATCTCTACAGCTACCTGATAGAAGATGTCAGCAAAAGAGAGGCTATATTAACACTCGTTCATAAAGAGTATCTAGAGATAAAGCCAAAACGCTATTTCCATCTGCTATGGTGTGTGATCGATCCAAAAACCATCGAAAAGACGCTTCCTATGCTCAATGAGCTGGGAGTAGGTAAAATCAGCTTTGTCTATTGTGAAAGAAGCCAGAAGAATTTTCGCCTCAAACTGGATAAACTACACAAAATCCTCATCAACTCCAACCAGCAGTGCGGCAGAAGCGTTCTCATGGATATCGAAATCTTGAATAGCCTCGAAGAGGTATTGAGTAGATATGAAGATATCGTACTCATAGATTTTAGTGATGAATATGTAGAATGTGCCGATAATATACAAAAAGCCTTCATAGGACCCGAAGGTGGCTTCAGTGAAGATGAGAGAAAGAGATTTTCTACAATCAAAGGGTTGGGTACCAAGATGATACTTCGCAGCGAGAGCGCAGCTGTAGCCATGGCAAGCAAGGTGCTGGTGTGAGATTAATACTGCTATATTTTCTAATTATTCAATTTGCATTTGGTGGGCTTGTAGCAGAGTATAGAATGGATAGTTGTAATGTGGCAAACACGGGTAGGTTAATCGATTTTTCCGGTAACGGTAATGATGCTACCCTACAGCTTGTTACAACTGAATCCAATGAAACTTTGGGTGGAATTATGTGCTATGCTGGAGACTTTACCCATGTAGCTACGAGCGATAAAATAGATACGGATGATGATTATGTAGCTCTACCAAGTACACTTTTGGATGGGAAAAAAGATTTCACTATTACAATGTGGATAAAGACTACCAATACCACAGGAACTTTAATTTCTGCCGTTAACGATGATACGACAACTAATGAACTTTGGCTCTATATGCGTAGAGGAACTCGTATTTGGCTCTATTTTCAAGATAGAAGAAGGAGATTGGATTTTGGAAAAAACATTGCCGATGGAGCATGGCACCATATAGCAATAACCAGGTCTGTTGGAGTTTGGGGATCAAGTATTGCTTTATATTTAGATGGTGTTGAAGTTGATTCTGCTTTTTTGATTTTTAACTACAGTGCATTGTATGTGCGCGGATTGGTGTTGGGCCAAGATCAGGATACGATCTTAGGAAGATTTCAAGCAAGCCAAGAGTTCAACGGGTATATGGACGAAGTGAAGTTTTTTGACGAGGCTCTTGCTAGTAGTGCCATAAGACAAATTTATCAAAATGAACGTGATAGACGTAATTGGGATAGTACACTGCGTGCATGTTGTTGTAATGACTGGATACCAGAATCGATGTTTACGCCCTTGCAGATGCAGGGTGGTTGGGTACATCTCAAAAATACTATCGACGATCCTACATGGACGCATGTTGATTTTGCCAAACCATTTGCAACGAAACCCGTGATTTTTATGGTGACAGATATCAATGGGCCTAATCCAGCAAGCGTCCGTATCAAAAATGTAACAAAATTTGGCTTTGATGTGACTATCGCAGAGCCCCAAGGAATGGATGGTCCTCATGTAGATCAAAATGTCAGTTTCATTGCTGTAAATCCAGGGCTTCATAAATTAGACGGTCATATTATAGAAGTTGGAACAATCGGTACCAAAAAGGTGCAAGGAAACTATGCCAATGGTGATATAGGTTGGCAAAAAGTAGATACTGTGGCACGATTTTGCCAACCCGCAATTTTGGCTAATATACAGACACTTAATAATGAGCAAAATCCAATACCTCAAAAGCCATCAAAGCCATGGATGACGGCGGTTATCAAAGTAGATGAATCTAAAAATATCTATATGGCTCTTGATCGCAGTGAAACAAGTAATGCAAAAGTAGAGGATCCCGAGACTATTGGATATATGATAAGCAATGCCGACTTTGTAGGCAGTTTTCGTGATAGGAATAAAAATACTATCAAATTTGAAATACGATATAAAGATCGCTATTTTGAAGGTTGGGACAATAGCTGCAAAACGATCGATTTTATTAATACATTTAGCAAAAAACCGGTTGCGGTTGGTTGGAAGAATAGCCGCTATGGAGATAATGGTGGGTGGTTTCGAATATGTGAATTCACCAATGAAAAAATTGGCTTTGTAGTAGATGAGGATACGGCGCATGATAGTGAAAGGTGGCATATCCCAGAAGATGGAGCAATCTATGCTTTTAGCGATGTTTTTGTCATAGATGAGATAGAAGAGGAGAATAAGAATTTTAGATTCGATGCTATTGATACGTTTAGGGATATCAATGATCGTAATATCTCCACAAAAATAGTTAATAAAGATTTCTCTCTTACGATTATCTCTATGGACTCCAATGCTTCCAACTATCAAGAGTTTAATGGCACCGTGTGCGTGCAGATAACAGAGAGCGATCATAACGATACAAATTTCACTGGATGGGCGAAGTTGCAATTTAGTGATCAAAATAGTTCATCTTGGCAAAATATCGTAGTGAATAGGGCGGTAAAAAGCGCAAAAGTGAAAATCGCTTGGAAAGAAGACGTCAATGAGAGTTGTCCCCTTGGCAATGAAGACAACCGAACCCTCTCAAGCGATAGCTTCGCCATCAGGCCTTTGCGATTTACGCTGCAACTGCCAACTATCGCCTATGCGAAAGATGATTTTAATATCAGTGCAAGCGCAATCGATCAAAATGGCGATCCTGCAAAAGATTATAACGAAACCCGCGGCGTTTCATTTACGATTGATGCAAACGAAACGAAACATGGGTGCCAAAATGGCTCGCTGCAAATAGAGCAGTTTCACTTTCAAGATGGCGTGGCGCAAAACATCGATGCAAATTATTCTGAAATTGGTGATATCAATATTACATTGTATGAGATCAATGGTAGCGAATTTGCCCAAGTGGATGCGGATGATACCAACGATTCCATGCGTCTTATTGAGCCGGCAAGCCAAATTTTGCACGTCAAGCCCTACAAAATCAAAATAGAAGAGGTGCGCGCAAATGCGTCAACCGGTAAGGATTGGCTCTATGTTATTAAAGATGATAACATCAGCGAAATGAATCTCACGGTGGGGGCTAAAGTGCAAGCCTTAGACAAAGATAATGGGCTTTTGGAAGATTTCAACGCTACTTGTTATGGCGAGGATTTGCATGTGCGTTTTTGGTACGATGAGGATATCACAACCAACGCCCATCCAATCAGCGTTAAATATGTAGGCACCACCTCGGACGATATTGCCTTGCTCAGTGATTGCAACAAAAGCATTCGTTTCCCAAAATCTGTTTTTCATGCAGGTGAGGGATACAAAGAGTACGCTTTTGATATCAATAGTACTTTTTACCAGCCTCTCTCACCCATCCAGTTACGACTGGATAAAGCCACTATCACGGAGACTACGCTATCGAAAGTGGTAGAAAACAGAGAAAATATTGATCGAAATATCACTTTCTACTATGCGAGTCTACGCGCCAAAGATCTCTACACTTCCAAGCAAGACGATACCACTGCAGCCAATATCTTGGTTTATGACAAAGCAGGCTCTATCTATACGCAAAATTGGAAAGAGTTCATTATCGATTGGTATCTCATGCAAGACGATGATGTTAGCCAGGTGACGCTGTCTAGGACAACGGAAGGCTTCGACTACGACTCGGTGCAAATAAGTGATATGACCGCCACCTTTTCTCCAGAAACAAACGGCACGACGACCATTAGCATCTCCAATCCATCCAAGCATCCAAACGCCTTCTTGCATCTGGATATAGCTTCATGGCTATGGTATAGTGCCAATAAAAGGGCAACTTTTGCAAAGGATCAAAGCTGCGCGCACCATCCATGCATTCACTATCGCTATTTCGATGAGGATGGTAGCAGCGTTACAAGCGGTGAGGTAAGAGGCGTGCATTTTGATCAAAACGTATCCAAGCATAGACGAGGCGTGAAGGTGTTTCGATGAGAAGATCGCTCACGCTTATCGAGCTTATCTTTTCGATGGTGATAGTGGCTATCGCCTTTACCGCTTTTCCCAAGATTTTGCAAGTGAGTGCCAAAAGCTCCAATCTAACGCTCAAAGAGGAGGCGATGTACAATGCGGTTGCCCTTATGGGGCTTGTTCGTACTCTGGCTTGGGATGAGCGAAACACTCAAGAAGATGATATTTTGCTTGTAGATAGCGGTGACGCGTCCTATGAGTGTAGGTATGCTCTGGGAAGTGGTGAGCAGATATATCGGCGTGGTGGGTTTGTGGGATCTAGAAATTGTCAGCACAAACTGAGTGCCTCAGCCATTGGGAGCGACGCGGACGATAATGAGATTGATGACATCGATGATCTAGACAAAGTAAGCAAAATAGCCACCAATATATTTGGGAAGCGTTCTTATCTTATTGATGTTAACGTTAGTTATGTGCAGGATTTTACAGGCAATCCTGTGGATATGCAAACACCCGTAAGCGGCGATTCCACCAACGTGAAATATATCCAGGTATCTTTGAGGGTGCAGAATATGCAAGAAACCCTTGGTAAGAAATTGGCCTCTTTTTGGTATATTTCGTCAAATATCGGGCAGCTGAGAGTCAACAGCATGGCATGGGTGCACTGATGAGACGAAGTTTTAGCCTTATCGAGATGATAGTGGTTTTGGTCATTACCGGCATTTTGGCGGTGGCTTCGTACAAAGCGCTGCAGGCGTTGGCGATCAAGAGTTTCAAGGCAAAGGAGCTTACAAGGCTGAGCTTGGAAACTCAGGTAGCATTGGACGAGATAAGCTCGCTGCTTAGCTACCGGGTGCCAGCCACCACCATAGGGTACGATCCGCAAAGTGGCGATTTCGCCTATATCGGCGACATTACGGAACCTCAAAAGTATAAAGTCTTGGAGTGGATAAGCATTGCCTTTGATGATTACCGAGCGGGTAGGTGGAGCGGTTTTGTGGATATGAACAGATCTGTCGCTACGCAAGATATCCTCTATAGCGATGTTTCGATGCCAGATAAAGAGTGCAACCTCATTTTTGCAGGCAGTTTCGACAAGGCTTTTACTCTCATTAAAGATTTCAAAGAGGCTTTTGGCTGGCACGCGAATCCCAGCAAAGAGAGTTTCGATATAGATTTTGTCACTGAAGGTATGAAAGTGACCGACGCTATTATGCCCCAGGAGGTATACGAGAAGTATTATCTTGTCGATCAAGCTTTTGCGATTGCCAGGGCAGCGGATATAGACAAAAACGCTGCGTGCCTAGCGGGATTGCCGATAGATGATGATACGCTTTTGCTCTTTTTTGGCTATAAGCCTTGGAAAGGGGAGAGTTTTTGTGCCGATCCCAACTCGACCAACAAAAAGGGCTTTGCTACCATTTTGGCCAAGCATATTGAAGGGTTTAGCGCCACGGAGCAAGACTTTACCATACGCATCGTCTTGGATATCAATCGTTCTATTAGGGGCGCAAGCCCGCTGCATTTTGCAAAGATGAAGGTGGTATTTTGAGACGGGGTTTTAATATGCTCATGGCGATATTCATGCTTTTGCTGTTGGCTGGTTTATCGGTAGTTACACTGAAATTCGTGAGAATCCATGCCAAGCAATACGTGGATAGCTACAACAAAGAGCAAGCCCAGCTTTTTATGCAAAGTGTCGTTGAAGCCACGCTCATGCGCATACATGGCTACCGAAGAAATGGGGATTGCCTACGCACAATCAGCTTTTTATCGCCCGATCAAAGATTTGAGGCTAATGTGACGATAGAAAAGTATTACGTATTCGATAAAAGCGCCAACAATATGCAAAACTGTCCCATCGCCCAAGAGATTACTACGCCACAGAGCAATGGCTATGTTTTGATGAGCGTAGTGGTGAGTTCTACAGATGATGCTAAAATTGGCAGACCGATACGCATGACCAAAAGGACGCTGCAACGCCCATGAAACGAGCATTTACTTTGATTGAGCTAATATTTGTGATGATAATTTTTGGCGTACTCGCGACAATCGGGATCTATAGCTTCAAGCCAAAAAATCTGCAAAACGATGTGAACTACATCTACATGAAGATCCAAGAAGTTAGATACGAAGGGATCAACTATGATAAAGCAGGTTTTGCCCAGGCCAATGCGATAGGGTGTATTGTACTTACGCAAAACGCGCTCAAAGAGATGGCGAAAAAAGATCACTACGCTATCAAGAGCCATATGCAAAGCTTTGTCACTACGCTATGCTTCGATAGTTTCGGCAGGCCTCATATTGACGACAATCTCACTACATCAAGCTCACTCGTGACCCAAAAACGCCAACTCCTCACCCTCCAAGGCCGTAATCGCAGCGCCAAAATTTCAGTGTTGCCACAATCAGGATATGTTATAATCGAATATAATTAAATAGCGTGGGGACAGGATGCAAGAGGCGGTAATTGCGTTTGACGAGAAGTTTTTGCGATTCGATGGCAAGAAGTTTCATACCATCGATTCAACTGCTGCCAAAAAGTATAGAGTAGGCTGCCATGTCCCTAGCAATTTCATCCGATCCCTCAGCTTCAAGCTTCCTCGCAGCCTCTCGCCCGAGCAGCTTGCCGTGCAGGTTGAGCTCAAGATGTACAACGAAGGCGGGCTCGATCCTAATAAAGAGTACGCTATCGATTTCATCTCCTACGATCTCGAGCAAGAAAACAGCTATCTCGTGGAAGCTTTTGCGTTGGAAAAAGAGGAGTTTGACGCATATATCGGCGATCGGTTCAAAAAAATCGGTTTTATCGATGTGGTCTATCCCAAATTCATCACCTACAAAGCCCTCTATGACGCTCAGGCGCAAACGAACGATCTGATTTTATATTTTGGCACACAAGAGGCCTTTGGCGTCTTTTTCAAAGAGGGAAAATTCATAGGCTACAGGACGATAGACACCCTGCCAGCTATTGCCAAAAAGGTCGGCATCGAGCTTGTCAAACTCAAAACCATCCTCTATGCCAAAGGGATAGAAGCGAGCAACTACTTGCCCGAGGAGATGCATATTTTCGATGCCTTGCAAGAGACTATTTACAAGAATGTGGAAAAAATCGTCTATGCCGTCAACTTCAAGCGTAGCTATTTTGGCTTGGATCGTATCGATAGGCTCGTTATCGATTTTGAAGGGCAAGAGATCCCAGGACTTCGGGAGCTTTTCTTGTCCTTTGGGATAGAGGGGGATTTTCGCGTAGAGAAGATTTCATGCTGCGATATGGATGTCAAAGAGGTCTCTTTGGCAATCGAAGCGCTTTATGTGGCGAAATTTGACGAGCTTGATCAAAAGCTCAATTTCACGTTTTATGAGCGCAAGAAGCCACTCTATCAGTATGAGGTCGTGCGTTATGCTGCCGTTTTGCTGCTTTTTATGGTGTTTTTTGGCGTTGGATACTCCTATATCGCATACAAGCAAAATACGCTTGACGTTTCGATTGCGGCAAAAGAGCAGCAGCTTGCACGCCTAAAGAGTGAAGGCAAACGATATCTTGCCATGATCAAGAAGCTCAAAGAGGAAAAAGCCGCTTTGCAAAAGACCAAGGCCCTTATCCAAAACGAACTAGAACTCTACCAAGATACCCTCGATACCATCCCTTTCATCCAAGAGGCGAAACTCCAAAGAGAGCAGATGATCAATGACATCGTAGAAGCGCTCTACCATTTTCGCCTCTCTACTAAAGCCATAGAGCAAAACGGCACGAAATTTGCCTATGTGGATCTGCTTTCACAAGATATGCAGCGCGAGAAAATTGCCAGATTCATTCGCTATCTGCTCGATAAGCGTTACAAAGATGTCCAGACAAAAGAGATCGAGCGCAAGGATGGGCTCTATCAGAGTCGTGTGAAGGTAGCGAGATGAGCTTACGCGAGAGGCTGGATATTTTTGAGGAACAATTGCAAGCCCACCCCCTTTCACACAAATTGCTCTTTTTGGCAGTACTTTTGTCCTTTTTGGGCTATTTTGCATATATGTTCGTTTTCGAGCCTCTTTTGGAGGAGCTCGAGGTAAAAGAGCAGCAGTTGCAAAGCTTGCAAGCAAAAATCAAGAAAAATAGAAAACTTTTCTATCTCAAGCAGATCAAGAAACTTAAGCAAGATGCGTTGGCGCTGCGCACTCAAATCGAAAAGACAAAAGAGCAAAAAGCGGCTCTCATGGAGCGGCTTCGCCAAAACAATGCACTTTTTATCAATAATGAAAGCCTCGCCAAGCTTTTGGACAAGATATTGCTTGAGTCCAAAAGAGAGGCTTTGGTGCTGGACCAAATCCTCATCGGCGAGAAAAATACTCCCTATCTTGGCAAGATTTACGAGAAAAAGGAGCTCAATATCACGGGACAGGGGGAGTTTTTGAACGTGGTGAAGTTTCTTAGAGGTATCGAGAGTAGCGAGGTGTTGCTCAAAATCGACAATCTCTTGATCGAAACCAACGGCTCGGTACCCAGTTTCTCTTTTTCGCTTAAGCTCTATGGAGGCTCCGTTTGAGAGCGTTCGTCGTTTTTTTGATGGTTTTGCCTCTTTTTGGCGGTGCGTTGGATCTGCCGGTAAGCTACGATCCATTCTACAAAGCCTCCAAGATCATAAAAACCGCAAAAAAACGCAAAGTTTTGCAGCGTATACCCGTGCAGCGCTTGCGTCTTTATGCGATTTTCAACGACAAAGCCTACATCAACGGTAGATTTTATGCAATAGGGGATCGTATAGGCGAATATAAGCTGGTAAGCATCAAAAAGGACTATGTTTTATTGGCAAAAAAAGGTACAATTAAAATGCTTCCACTACTGAAAAATAGTATCTTGAGGATTGGTAAACGATGAAAAAAAGTGCTGTTTTGCTGTTGATTTTGCTCTCGTTTTTGTTTGGAAGCAGCTGTGATGATAAGCTTTTCAATCTCAAAGCCTTGTCGCATCAAGGTAGTGGCGTCAGTATCGAAGATATCTTGAAAAACCTTGCTGTCAGTTGCGACATATCCATCATTTTCGAAGATGAGCAGAGCAAGCTGGCCATAAAGAAGCGCCTCGATTTCATCAATATCAAAGACTATACTCTCAATGAGCTTTTCGATTTTTTGTTGGCGGAAAACAATCTCTTCTATAGCTACGATCCCAAAAGAGATCTACTCAAAATAGCAAAGTACAAAACCAAAACCTTCAATATCGATTATATCAACCTAAGTTCTATGCAAAGCGAGAGCAAAAAATCGATAGTCTTGGGCACCACCAGCGACATAAGCCCAGGGACTACTGGCACTCGAGGGCTAGGTACTAGTAGGAGCGGAGGGATTGGCAGCGGCAACAACGACAACAGTGCCCAAACCAACGACTACACCACCATCACCACAAAATCAGAATTCACTTTTTGGCAAAGCCTGCGCAAGCAGCTAGAAACCCTCTTAAGTGGAGTCGATAGCAGCACTCGCTATAAAATCTTCATCAATAAGGATGCCTCGCTCGTAACCGTGACAGGTACGAAAAAGCAGATAGAAAAGGTGCAGGAGTTTTTGGATAGGCTCGCCAAGAGGATGCACAAGCAAGTGCTCATAGAAGCGAAACTCATAGAAGTGGTGTATGATGATGATCAGACTGTAGGCATCGATTGGAGTAAATTCAACTTCTCTATTGCAGGATCTCGTGAGGGCTACAAACTGCGCCAAGATGGCGTCACCATCAATAACATGGGCATTCCAAACTACTTTATCGGTTACAACTTCTCCATGGATGGGCTTTTCGATTTTTTGAAAAAGTATGGATCGGTCAAGATTCTCTCCAATCCCAAAGTATTGACCCTTAACAACCAGCCAGCCATCATCAATGTAGGCGATCAGCTTTCCTATCGCTACGAGACAAGCGGTACCACCAACATTCAAGGAGGCTCCACCGTCGGTACCACCACCTATGCTATTGGGCAGTCTTTTATAGGGATTACTCTGTATGTGATCCCTGAGATTACAGACAGTGGCGAGATAATTATGAAAATCAATCCAGTGACAAGCGAGCTTATAAGCGATAAAGATCTCAACAACTCTAACACCATCAGGGTCTTGCCGCCAGATGTGAAGATTAAGCAGCTTACGTCCATCGTCAAGGTCAAAGATTCACAAAAGATCCTCATAGGCGGGCTCATCAGCAAAAATTACAGCAACAGCGACAACAAAGTCCCACTGCTTGGCAATTTGCCAATCGTTGGGAGGCTCTTTCATAGCACGAGACGCCAAGTGCGCAGAAGCGAGCTTTTTATTCTCATAATCCCTAAAATCATCGAAGAGCATAATATCCCTACCATTGACGAGATCTCCATTTTCAAGGAGCCCTGAGTGGCCGATTACAAAAAGATAGCCAAACTCTTTGAAGATAGGGTGGAGGGGATTACCTTTTACGAGACCAGAGCCACCTTACGGCTCAAAAACGAGCTTTTGAACGTTTTGGAGAGTGAGACGAGGCAGCTGATATTTTTGATAGGTGAGCCAGGAAGCGGGAAATCTGTATTTTTGACCAAACTCCCCCAAATTGCTACCGATTACAAGGTTTTGAAATTCAATACCCCTTTTTTCGAGCCGGTGGATTTTATCAAGACACTGTTGGAAAAGAAGGGTGCGAAGGTTGAGGCATACTCATTGGAAGAGATGATTGCTCAGGCAATTAAAGAGTATGAGGATAGCCGGACCATCGTGGCAATCGATGAAGCGCAACTGCTCTCGAAGGATATGGTGGAGCTTCTGCGTATCTTAGCCGATAGCAAGGCGTTTTGGTTTATCCTTACCATGCACAGGCACGAATCTGGAAAAATCTTGCAAGAGCCCCAATTTGCCTCCAGACCCCACAAGATTCTCACGATGCAGGGGCTCGAATTTGATGAGGTGCGCGAATTCATCTCCAAGGAGCTTATCAAAGAGGGCGAGTATGTCTTCCAAGAGGAGCTTGCCAAGTCCTTGTGCAAAGATATCTATAAATTTACAAAAGGCAATTTTCGTGATACGAAAAAGATGCTCAATAAGATATTTTTGCTTATGGACGAAGCTGCAAGGCTTGGCAAAAGGGGATACGAGAAGCCAAACAGGTGCCTTGTCACCATGGCGGCGATAGCTGGAGGGATGCTTCGTGTATAGTTTTGAAGAGTTGGAGCGCAAGTGCAAGAGGTATCGCCTCAAGCGATGGCTCATGCCATTGGTGATATTGGCGCTCTTATATGGCGGCGGGGCATATCTTTGGCTGCAAAGCCAAAAGCCTAAGCCCCCTCACATGGCAGTCCAGCAAGCTAAATCCAGCGAGTCCGTTTCATTCTCTATATCTTCTTCTACAGTTTCGAGCGTGGCTGTGGTACAAAAGCCAATGCCAAAGCCAGCAAAAAGATGCTACGGCTTGCAGCTTATCTACGTGCACGAAAACTATATGCAAAAGCTTTTCGAAAAAAAGCAAGAGGTACAAAAGCTAGGACTCTCGTGCCATATCAACTATGGAAAACGCCTACCCAACAACCAGCGCCAGGTCTTTTTGGTATGCGAGACGAGAAAAAGCAAAAAAGATCTTCAGCCCATTATCGCCACATTGCAAAGACATGGCATCGAGTATGCGATTGTACGCGACAGCTGCAAATACCTTGCAAAAAAATCAAAAGCCACTCCCCAAAAACCTGCCAAGCCTCAAATTAAAAGTAGTACCAAGTCGTCCGATAACATAATCAAGACCAAAAAGATGACCATCGAGCAGTTGCAAAAGCTTTTTATATTGAGAAAGAGCTACGATTTGGCGATTAAGATTGCCCAAGCCTTCTACGACAAAGGAGCTTACACGAAAGCTTTGGAGTGGGCGAAAAGAGCCAACAAACTCGATCGCCAAAAGGAAGAGGCTTGGATACTCTATGCAAAGACTTTGTACAAACTTGGCAAAAAGCAAAAAGCAAAACAGCTGCTCAAAGTCTTTTTGGATTATAAAGACTCTCAAGAGGCAAAACAACTACTAAAGAAGTGGCAATGATAAAGCAAAAGATTCGACTTGGCGATTTACTTGTGGATGAAGGGCTTATAAGTAGCGAGCAATTAGAGCTTGCGCTCAAGATGCAAAAAGAGAGCGGCTTTAGCAAGAAGCTTGGCCAGATCCTCATCCAAGAGGGCTTCATCACCCAAAAGGAGCTCCTCAAAGCCCTCTCCAAGCAGCTCGGCTATGAGTTTGTGGATCTCTATGGAGAGAAGATCGATTTTGAAAAGCTCTCGCGCTATCCTTTGCAAATTCTCAAAAATGCCAAAGCTATTCCTTTCAAGGAGGATGAAGACTATATCTATGTGGCTACTTCCGATCCTCTCAATTATGAGGCTTTGGAGGTGCTGGAGCGCACAATCGCCATGAAACCTATGAAGGTCTATCTCGCTTTGGA
>WGBC01000044.1 GCA_015494535.1 Nitratiruptor sp.
CCCCTCCCCCTATAGAGCAGCGGGCATTACGCCGCTGCTGCTTTTTTCGCTGCTTCCAAAGCCTCTTCGTAATTTGGCTCTTCAGTGATTTCTGGAACGAGTTGCTTATATACAACGTTTCCGTTTTTGTCGATGATGAAGATTGCTCTTGCAAGGATACCTTTAAGTGGTCCCTCAGCGATAACAACGCCATATTTTTCACCAAAATCTCTGTTTCTATAGTCACTTGCAACCGTAAGGTTCTCTACACCCTCAGTTGAGCAGAATCTCTTGCTCGCAAATGGAAGGTCCATAGATACCACAGTTACATCTACGCCCTCAATTTTGCTAGCTTCTTCATTGAATTTTCTAGTCTCTGTTGCACATACTGGAGTATCTAAAGATGGAACAACAACGATCATTTGTACTTTATCTTGTGCGCCACCTACTTTTTTCTCTGCCAAATCAGTAGTTACTACTGTAGCCTCAGGAGCTTTGTCTCCAACGTTTACTTCATTGCCTTCCAAGTTTACAGGATTTCCTTTTAGCGTAACAGTTGCCATATGCAACCCCCTTTTCAAAAAATTTATTTTTTAAGCACCAATCTGGTACTTGATGGTAAAATTGTAGCTAAATAGGATAAAAATACTCCTATTTATTTCCAACTAGCATAATCTATAAGTTATTCTTAAGTTAAACAGCTGCGAGGCAGGACTTTGAGATCCTCCATAGCAATAAACTCGCCCCTCTTGTAGGCCTCAATACCAGCCCTTGCGATCATTGCCGCATTATCCGCACAAAACTCCAAAAGAGCAAAAGAAATAGCAATACCTCTCTTTTCACACTCTTTTATAAACTCCTCCCTTAAGCGTAGATTGGCACTCGCCCCACCAACAATGGCAAACTCTTTTGGGTGATAGAGATCAAAAGCTTTTTTGGTTTTTTGCAAAAGATGCGCAATTGCTGCTTTTTGAAAAGAGGCGGCTATATCGGCAATATCTTGCTGGCTCAGTTTTTCCATCTCACTCAAAGTCAAGCGCACCGCGTTTTTGAGCCCAGAGTAGCTAAAGGCGAGTTTGTTTGTTTTGCTAAGTGGCACGGGAAAATTGAATCTATTCTCATCCCCTTTGCGCGCCAGCTTCTCGATAATTGGCCCGCCTGGGTATCCTAGCCCCATCATCTTTGCAACTTTGTCAAAGCTCTCCCCAAAGCTATCATCCAATGTAGTGGCGAGCACTTTCATGTCGTTGTAGCCACGCACATCCAAAATCATCGTATGCCCGCCACTCACCAAGAGCACCATCTTTGGTAGTTTCTCCTCTTGCTCGATAAAGAGCGAGTAGATATGCCCTACCAAATGATTAACGCCAATGAGAGGTACATTGAGAGCTAAATGCAGCGCCTTTGCCATCATCACACCCTCCATGAGCGTCACAGAGAGCCCCGGCTCGTTTGTCACCGCTATTGCTTTGACTTGGTGCAAAAACCCCTTTGCCTCTTCCAAAATTTTTGGTAAAGCCTCTGCATGCAAGCGGCTAGCAAGCTCGGGCACCACGCCTCCATATTCGCTATGGGCTAACTCTTGGGATATCTTTTTATGAAAAACGAGTTTATAGTCACTGATTCTCGTCAACGCGATAGAGCTATCGTCGCAACTGCTCTCAATCGCCAAAATCATAGCGGCTCCGATATGACGCTTGGATCTCTTTTTGCCCACTCAAGCACCCATGGCCATTCACCATAGCCACTCTTATCATTGATGTGGCCGGCATTTTGTAGGATTAGCATTTCACATTGTAACTGCTCTTGCATGGCATGCGCTTCTTCTATGTTCAAATAAGGATCGTTAGTAGATACCACCATCATCGCCTCTTTCGCCGCCAAGGTTTTGGGTAGAGTCGCTGGAAAGAAGCTTTTTAAAAGCTCTATATCGGTATTGAGTCCAGGAGGTGCCACCAAAAGCAACCTCTCCACCTCATCGATCTCTTCGGCTATGCTCATCCATACCGTGCAAGCTAGTGAGTGGCAAATAACCGTAGTTGGCTTAAAATCGTAAAGATACTTTTTAAATTGTGCTTGCCACTTCTTCTTGTTTGGATGGTGGGGATGGTGAATGAGTGGGAAACTCACCGTCCCATACTCTTTGGCAAGCTCGCTTGCTAGCCACGCCTGCCAGTGAGGATAGTCGCTCCCTCCCCATCCATGCAGTAGTAAAAATTTGTCACTCATCCTTTTTCTCCTCAATTTGCGCTTCTATCGTCTCATTCTTTTTCTCTTCAATCTGCGGCGGAGGCGGAGTTTTGCCTTGCAAGACGCCAAGCAGCCTTTGCTCTTGCTCTGCGGTTAACTTGCCCTCTGCGATGGTATCGATAATCTTATTGGCAATGGCGATTTTTGCTTCGTTCTCTTTCATGCGAAAATATTTTTCCAAATTGTCGTGATAGGCTTGGAGTTTGTCTTTGCGCTTTTTATAGAGATACAAAATGATCATCACCACAAAGAGTATGAGCAAAAGTCCAGCCAAAGAAGCAAATAAGAAGATCTTCTTGAGCTCGATCTCTTTTTGGGCGATATACTTTTGGTTCTCAAGCGCAATAAGCTCTTTTTGCTTTTTAAGTTCTAATTCTTTGAGCTTGTAGGCTTGCTCGATTTTTTGCAATTCCAAAGCCTGCTTGGCTTTGATGCGGGCTAGCTCAATCTCCTTTTGCGCCTCGTTTTTGCTGCGCTGCAAGGCCAGTTTTTCAATCTCTCGCTGCATTTTGGTAAGAGCCAGCTCCTTTTGCTTGTTGGCCTCTTCCCTAGCCTTTTCAAGCCTAGCCTCAATCCTCGCCTTTCTCTGGGCTAATTCATCTATCTTTTTGTCGCTCTTTGTCTGAATGCAGCCAGCAAAAAGAAGCATCACGACCAATAAACTACAAAGCCTCAACATACGCTCGCACCTCTTTGTCAATTGCAAAAATCTCATCCACACTTTTTGGCTCCACCTTAAAAGCTTCCCAAGCTTTCATAATCGCTTTGGCAATATCCAAAAAGCCAAAACTACCAGCCAAAAACCTCTCAATCGCCGCCTCGTTCGCGGCGTTGACAACGACTCCCCTTTCTGGGTGTTCCAACAAAGCGTCTTTTATCTGCCAAATTGGATATCTTTTTGGATCAATTGCTTTAAAGCTGCATTCTAACCCCAAAATATCCAAAGGCTTTACGATCTCTTTTTCTACTTTTCCAAGCAGCGCATAGGCAATAGGCAAACGCATATCTGCTTCACTTGCATGTAGCATAGCGTTTCCATCCACAAATTCAATAGCTGCGTGAATCTTGGAGTTTGGCTCAATTACCGCATCAATATCTTTGGTGCCAAAAAGCCAAAATCCCTCTAAAATCTCAAAGAGTTTATTCACCATTGTGGCGCTATCGATTGTGATCTTTTGCCCCATGCTCCAGTTGGGATGGCGCAATACGTCTTCAAGTGTAGCGCTCTGAAGTTTTTCTAATGGCCAATCTCTCAGCGCTCCCCCACTTGCAGTAATAATGAGCCTTTTAGGGGGAAAGCCGCTTCGCAAAATATACCACAGCGCAAAATGCTCGCTATCTATTGGCACAATAGCACTTGTATCGATAAATTTGCCAGCAACTACGAGGCTCTCTTTGTTGGCTAGCGCTACTCTTTTACCTAGCTCAATGGCTTTGAGCGTAGGAGCAACTCCAACAAAGCCAACAAGGGCATTCACTACGAGATTTGACTCAGCCATCTCCAAAGCCTCAAGTATCCCCTCTTCGCCCCTTAGCACCACAGGAGCATCAAAATCGCCCTCTTTGGCACTTACCACAATGCGGGGCTTAAATTCGGCTACCTGTTTTTGTAAAAGCTGAGTATTATTACCGGCAACCAAAACCTCAACCTCAATGCCAAACTCTCTTGCGATAGCGAGGGTATTGGCGCCAATGGAGCCGGTGGAGCCCAAGAGAGCGATTTTCATATTACTATCTCCAATTTTGAAGTTGAGGTTCTCAACTCAATCTTTTTTCTTTTTAATTCTCTTTTTTTATTTTGAATAGCACTATTTTCTTGCGGATAAGCAGATAGTACTATACAAGCAACTCTCTTACAATCTCTGTGAGCAAAACGCTGCTCACAAAAATTCACCGTCTCTAAAATCTGCGCTAACGCGTGCCGCAAATCTTTGCCCTTTAGCTCAACATAATATACTTCAGATACTTGCTGGCACATTATCTCATACAACCAATCACATCTATACTGATGCCCTTGAATAAGGCAGTTATCAACTTTTACTTCATTAATATTAACATTTCTCATATTTTTTAATCTAAACTCACTTTTTCTCTCTTTTTGCACAAAAATAGATCGATTAGAACAGTTATTACAAATATCAATCATCTTTTTCCTCAAATTCCAAAAGGTCATTAAAAACTCTATTGAACTCTTCAGAAATCCTATCGACTGTATATCCTTCTATTAATTTATTTTCATAATTTTTAATATCAGTAAGTTTTCCATTTTCTAAAGAAAAAGCACCAACATCTTGAAAATCTATTGCAAAATCAATTAATTCATACAAATAATTCTCTTTGGGAATTTTATTTTTCATTTCATACAAAAGAAGTTGGGTATTAAGAGAGGTTATAATAT
>WGBC01000045.1 GCA_015494535.1 Nitratiruptor sp.
CCCTAGGACCATAGACATTGAAGTACCTCAGCCCCACTGCTATTACATCCTCTTGGCTTCTGGCTAGATGATCCATCGCCAGTTTACTGTAGCCATAGACGTTAGCCGGCGCTTCGTGCCCTACTTTGTGGGGAGCTGGGAGCTTGCCGTAGACCGCCCCGCTGCTGGCATAGATCATCTTGGCCCCATGGTGTTTGGCTAGATCCAAAAGATCTCTAAAAGCGTTGAGATTGGTGCGCATCACCCGTTCTTGATCTTGGGCAGTAGTGTCGCTGATAGCCGCTTGATGAAAGATATAGTCAAATCTAGAATCCTCCAATCGCTCCAAATCTTTTGGGTTATTGATATCGCCGCAGATCACCTCGCCTCTAAAATCCAAAAGATTTTTAAAATGTCCAAAGCTTATTAGATTGCCGTTTTCAAAGCGCTCCTGGCTGCGAAATTTATCGAAGACCACCACCTTGGCTTTTGGATAGTGCTCTTGGAAATAGTGTGCTAGATTTGAGCCGATAAAGCCGGCTCCTCCCGTTATGAGAATCGTTTTATTATTGAAGTCCATGCTACTCCTTGATGATGGATATTGTATCAAAAAGGCTCTTTGGCCCCTCTTTGTTGAGTAAAATCGTGTGGGCTATGCCCGCTCTTTTGGCCGCTTCGATGTCGCTTGGTTTATCTCCTATCATCCAAGAGCTGACCGCATCGATATCTTGCTCTTCAATAGCTCGCACAATCATACCGGGCTGTGGCTTGCGACAATCACACCCTGTATCCGGATGGTGTGGGCAATAATAGATGGCATCGAGCCGCACCCCCTCCTTTTCCAACCGCTTTTGCATCCACTGGGTGAGCTTCTTGAAATCTTCTTCACTATAGTATCCTCTCCCTATACCAGATTGGTTGGTGACGAGGATGAGCTTGTATCCCAAAGATTTGAAATGGCGCAAAGCTTCGAAGACTCCGGGTATGAAATGAAAATTCTCGATTTTGTGCACATAGCCAAAATCCTCGTTGATCACACCGTCTCTATCCAGAAATATCGCTTTAGTCACCCTTGTCCTTTATTTTTATTCAAGAAAAGTTCGATTATAATTGAGTGTATTTTATCAAATCTATATGGAGGTAAGGAATGAAAAAACTTGCAGTTTTGACTCTTGCAGCTGCTACTGCGGTGACTTTGATGGCGGCGGACGGCGCTACACTTTTCAAAAAATGTGCTGGATGCCATGGCGCTCATGGTGAAAAGAAAGCCCTTGGCAAATCTGCCGTAATCAAAGGATGGCCAAAAGATAAAATTGTAGAAGCTCTCAAAGGCTACAAAGCAGGTACGAGAAACGTACATGGAATGGGTGCTTTGATGAAGGCTCAAGTAGCAACTCTCAGCGACGCGGACATCGAAGCGATCGCCGATTACATTTCCAAACAATAAGCTAAGGGGCCTTGTGCCCCGACCATTATGGAAATACTCAAAAATCCGGCGCTTCCTCAAATCATCATCTGGTTTTTGCTGCCCATCCTCATAGGAATACTTTGGTATCTATTGGATAAGCAAAACAAAAGAGACCTCTAGTTTGGCATAATCCGTCTATCTTTTCGCCGTTTTTCCAAGACACGCTTTTTCTTCTCTTCCATCATCACGGCATCTTTAAGCTCCTCTTCCCCATCAAACCTCGCCCCATCCAAGAACTTGTCCGTATCGTCGAACTGCCCCGTTTTTAGTCCCCAAATGAGGGCAAATAGCCCAAAAGCCCCCAACAAAGTGGAGATAAATATCATCATCGCAATGACCCATGCATCCATACTCACACCTTGAAAAATTTTATTCTCATAGAGTTGCCTACCACCGTCAAAGAGCTAAGGGACATAGCAAGCGCCGCAAATAAAGGATTGACATACCCCATCACCGCCAGCGGTACGGCGATCACATTATACAAAAGTGAGAGGGCCAAATTCTCCTTGACGGCCAAAAAGACCCGTCTGCCAAGACGAATGGCCTCATAAATCTTAATCGGCTTCTCATCCAGCAGCACCACATCGCTGACACTGAGCGCTATGTCCGCGCCGCTTCCCATCGCTATGGCAATATCGCTGCACGCTAGCGCAATAGCGTCGTTGATCCCGTCACCTGCCATAATGACGATTTTACCCTTTTGGTGTAAATGGTCGATAAAGGCGCTTTTGTCTTGGGGCAAGAGCTTGGCCTTGACATTGTCGATGCCTACCTGTTTGGCTACCTTACGAGCCGTTCGCTCGTTATCGCCGGTAAGCATCCAGACATCCAGCCCCATCTCTTTGATCTTGCCAATGGCGTAGGCCGCCCGCTCTCTAAGCTCATCACTTAGTTCATAAATAGCCACAAGTTTCCCATCGATCGCCACGGCAAAGACGGAGTTTTCTCCCTCGTATTTGACATCGATGCCTTTCTCTTTCAAAAACTCCACACTCCCCCCGACTACTTGCTTGCCATCGATAGTAGCCTCCAGCCCTTTGGCCTTGATCTCCTTGATATTTTCAATTGGCAAAAGTTTGTCGAAGCCTCGCTTTTTGCAATACTCCCACACCC
>WGBC01000046.1 GCA_015494535.1 Nitratiruptor sp.
CAGCAGCTTTTCAAAGGCTACTACGCCTACATCATCAACGAAAAGCTCATCAACAACAAAATCTTTGGCTATGGCAACTACCTCTTTGTCCAAAGCGATCTGCATCCGCGATTCTACTACGAACAGAGCGCACAAAGCGCCACCAACATCAAAGAAAAAGAGCTCATTCACGCCATCAATCTTCGCATCAAAAACAAAATCGCCAACACACTCGCCAAATCCACAAATTTTGCCATCTACACGAAACTTGAAGATCACTACTATGTGGTGACGTTTCTCTCTATTAAATCAAAGCGGCTCATTGGCTATCTCATCTCCTACAAGCCGGACAACAACATAGCGATTTTCGAGACCGCTTTTTGGCAAAACACAATCCTAGCACATATCGTCATCATCATGATCCTCATTTTTATTTACTATGTGCTAGAGACAAAAAGCAAATTCGAGAGCATGGCGGTCACGGACAAGCTTACAGGACTCTACAACCGCTACAAATTCTACCTCATCGCCACCCAAGAAATCAACCGCGCCAAGCGCACGGGCAGGCCGTTTGCCATTATCCTCTTCGATATCGACAGGTTCAAGCAGATAAACGATCGCTACGGGCACGACGTGGGTGATTATGTGCTGCGAACAATAGCCAAGATCCTGCGCAAAAACCTTCGCACATACGACTATATATTTCGCTGGGGTGGAGAAGAGTTTATCGTGCTGGCTCCCGAGACGGACGCCAAAAAGGCGATGCAACTAGCAGAAAAAATCCGCAAACTCATAGAAGAACACAACTTCGAAGCAGTTGGCAAAGTGACTGTGAGCCTAGGCGTGGCACAGTTCGATCCAACGACAGAGTCCAATATAGATAAAGTCATCAAGCGAGCCGACAATGCGCTCTACATATCCAAAAAAGAGGGCAGAAACAGAGCCACGCTCGCACTATAATCCTCTTTTCTTGTAGATTTTGGCAAAAATCTTGGCAATAGCTTCATAGAGATTTTGCGGAATATAATCTCCTATCTCACAAGCTTGATAAAGCGCCCTTGCAAGTGGCGGATTCTCTTCGATTGGGATACTATGTTTTCTTGCTTCTTCTTTGATGCGAAGAGCCAGCTTATCCACCCCTTTGGCTACCACTTTGGGCGCTTGCATGCTGCCTCTATCATATTTGAGTGCTACGGCAAAGTGCTCAGGGTTGGTGATGACCACGTCCGCCTTCGCCACTTCTGCCATCATACGCGTCAAGCTCATTTCTCGCATCTTCTTGCGGATAGCGGCTTTTATCTGCGGGTTGCCTTCGTAGAGCTTTTGTTCCTCTTTTATTTCATGTTTACTCATCTTGATGCTCTCTTCAAACTCATACTTGCGAAAGAAAAAGTCCGCCACGCTTACAGGGATGGATAGCAAGGCAAAGCCCAGAATCATAATGAGTGTATATTTGAGCATCAAATAGGCATCGTCATAGATCCCGCTGCTTGCCAAGCGAAATACCCCATCCAAAAGATAACTTACCAAATAGTATGAGACTACACTTGCAACGGTAAGTTTAAGAAGATTTTTAAAAAGTTCAAACACTACTTTCAATGAAAATAGCCGCTTGAGCCCAGCAATGGGATTAATTTTTTCCAGCTTTGGTACCAAAGGCTTAAATGTAATCAAAAATCCAATCTGCGCCACGTTGGCTGCTACGCCTACTATGAGCAGCAGCGCAAAAATTGGCAAAATCAAAAGCGCCAACTCTTTGATGAACTCATACAGCAGCGCATAGTTGTACTCCGGGATATTGTGCAAAGGATTGGAAAAGTAGTGAACGAAGATGTGATAGAGTTTTTTGAAAGCATAGGGAATATAGAACAAAAACGCCAAAAACACGCTTACCAAAGAGGCACTAATCGCTATGTCCATACTTTTGGCCACCTGCCCCTCTTCGCGCGCCTTCTGACGGCGCCGGGGGGTGGCCTTTTCGGTTTTGTCCGGTTCTTTTGCCATCTATATGCCTTTGATAAACGTTACGAAACTTTGTGCAAGATCTTGCAAATAGTTTACTCCTACGTATATTATAACCGAAGTCCCAAAAGCTAGTGCGGCAAGCCCTACGAATATTTGCAGCGGCAAGCCGACAATGAAAACGTTGATTTGTGGAATGAGGCGATTAACGAGCGCCAATGCTAAGTTGATAAGATAGAGAATCAGTGCGAAAGGAAAAGCAAGCTTGAAAGCGATGACAAAAATATCGAAACTATGCTCAATAATGTATCGCCAAAATCCCCTATCGAAGTGGGTGGTGCCCAGAGGAATGTACTCGAAACTCATAAAAAGAGTCGAAATGAAATAGCCATAAGCGCCTGATACGAAAAAGAGCATGTAAAAGAGCATGATAAAAAACTTGCTCAGCACCGACACCTGCCCATAGGTTGGATCGAAGGTATTAACTACGGTAAGCCCCATGAAGTAGCTAATGATCTCTGCCGCATAGGAGAATGCCGCTACAAAGAAATTGACTAGCAACCCAAGTGCAAAGCCTATCAAAAACTCCGATCCGATATACAAAAGCAAATGCATCAAATCCACCTGCATATCTGCGGGCAATAGGATATGAAGACTTTTCATAATAAAAAAAGAGAGAGCCAAAGTGAGTAAAATCTTGACGTTGCGCGGCACAAATGGAGTATTGAAAAAAGGAAAACTAAAAAAGACACCCACCACCCTACTCATCACGAGTGCCAAAGTGAGAGCTTCTTGTGCTGTGACAAGAGGTGTCATTTGAGAATCGTATCAAGAGATTGGAAGATAGAATGAAAATAGTCACTAAGTTCCACAAACATCCAGGAACCAAAGACGATAAGTGCCACTACTGTAGCCACAATTTTCGGGATAAATGTGAGCGTCATCTCTTGAATCTGCGTAGCGGCCTGGAAAATACTCACGAGCATCCCCACCGCAAAAGCGGTAAGAAGCACGGGCGCACCTACGATAAGCGCGGTTTTTAGCATTTGCTCTACTAGCGTGATAGTCTGATCCAGATTCATTTATAACTCTCTATCAAAGCTTTTATGAGTAATTCCCACCCATCTGACAATATAAAAAGAATCAGCTTAAAAGGCAATGAAATCATCATGGGCGGGATCATCATCATACCCATCGACATCAAGATGCTTGCTACCAACATATCGATCACCAAAAAGGGCAAAAAAATAACAAAAGCCACTTCAAACGCAATCTTGATTTCACTTACCAAAAATGCTGGAAGAAGTGTAGTGAGCGATATATCCTCCGGCTTTTTGGGGCGCTCATTGGAAATGTTCAAAAAAAGCTCGATATCTTTTTTTTGGGTGTTGCGCAGCAAAAACTTCTTTACTGGCTCTATTGCCCTTTCTATTGCGGTAGCGTCGTCTATCTCTTTTTGCATATAGGGCTGGATGGCTTGGGTGTGTATCTGCTCATACACTGGCTTCATGGTAAAAAAGGTCAAAAAAAGCGCCAAGGCTATGATGACCTGGTTGGGTGGCGATTGGGGGATGCCCAGGGCTTGGCGAAGGAGAGAAAGGACTATGACTATGCGCGTAAAAGATGTGGCTGTGATCAAAATAGCGGGAGCCAAGCTCAAAATCGTGATAAGAAAGAGGATTTTCAACGAAATGTCGAGGTTTTTTAACTGCGCTATGGTCTCATCCACCACGCCGGCAGCAAACAGAGGAAACGTGAAAAAAGTCAATACTACTAACAGTTTCATGAGCTCTTTTGGCTCTCCCACTCTTGCAAGACTTTCGTTCCAGTCTCATCCGAAGAGATAAGCAGCGTTTTGTCTTTCACTTCAACGAGCAGCAAAAATCTGTTTTTCCCAATCATTCTGCTCTCGATGATATGGATATTCTTGCCTTTGGGAGAGAGTTTGGTGGTAAAATTTTGTACATAGTAATAGATGACATAGAGGATAACGACAATGATGGCAAAGGAGGCGATGAACTTTACCAACTCCACACTATCCGGCAAGATCAACTATCCTTACACCATATTTCTCGTTTGCTATCACTATCTCGCCCACGGCGAACTCTTTGTCGTTGAGCTTGATGTCCACATACTCCTCAATACTCTTATCCAGCTCAATCACATCGCCCTCTTTGAGCGCCAAAATCTCTACAAGAAGCTTCTCTACACTGCCAATGCTGATACTTAGCTTCAAGTTGACGTCATGCAAAAAATCGAGCTTTGGATTGACCGGATTTTTCATTGCTTACTCGCTACGCTGTTTGAATCACAAAATCTGTAAAATAGACGTTTTTCACTCCACCAATCGGCAAAATGGCGTTGACTCTTTTGAGGATCTCCTCTTTGAGCTCCTCAATCCCCTCGGCCGTGCGAAGCTGCGACGATGATTTAGTAAATAGCAGCGTCGTAATCGCATCTTTGACCTGTGGCAGGCGCTTTTCTAATTCAGCTTTGATCTTGTCGTCTTGCACATCCAAGACTATACTGATTTTCAAATATCGATCAGCATCTTTGTCTTGTAGATTGACGATGAATGTGCCCACGTCAAACTGCACGCCGAGATCTTCGACATTTTTGATCTCTTCTACAATCTTTTCTGCTTTTTTCTCTTTCTCTTCAGCTTTTTGCTTATCCAACACAAGAAACTTATAAGCAGCCGCACCGCCGCCACCCAAGAGCAGAAGCAAGACTACGAGAATGATAATGAGCTTCTTTTTGCCGCCTTTCTTCTCCTCTTGTTGCTCATTTGTCTCTTCAGCCATTTAGTACCTTTGATTAACGTTTAATATCCATCGTTGTCTGAAGGATTTGATCGCTGGTGG
This sequence comes from Nitratiruptor sp., assembly GCA_015494535.1. Taxonomy (GTDB): domain Bacteria; phylum Campylobacterota; class Campylobacteria; order Campylobacterales; family Nitratiruptoraceae; genus Nitratiruptor. The sequence continues at coordinate 4,806 of WGBC01000046.1, forward strand.
TGATCGTTTTGGCGTTTGCCTGGTACGCTCTTTGAGCTGTAATGAGATTGATGAACTCTTTTGAGATATCCACGTTACTCATCTC